>JAQYVU010000058.1 GCA_030145385.1 Desulfococcaceae bacterium | reverse complement strand
ATCCAGGGATTAACAGAGTTCTTTCCGGTGAGCAGCTCAGGTCATCTGGTAATTTTTCAAAAGATGATGGGGCTCAAAGAGCCGGTTTTGTTGTTTGATATCAGT
Organism: Desulfococcaceae bacterium; assembly: GCA_030145385.1. Taxonomy (GTDB): domain Bacteria; phylum Desulfobacterota; class Desulfobacteria; order Desulfobacterales; family Desulfosalsimonadaceae; genus SURF-3. Next base: position 28,085 of record JAQYVU010000058.1, on the reverse strand, counting down.
GTCCACATGGGAACGCTGGCCGCTATTATAATTTATTTTTTTAAAGACATTATCAGTATTATTAAAGCATTGATTCATTCGGTATCCAGCCGGATCAAGGGCCAATCCGGACATTTTACTAATTTGGAGACCAGGAATATCAACATGGCATGGATGCTTGTGGCCGGTTCTTTGCCCACGGCAGTGATTGGTTTTGGGCTCAATATGATATCTGATGTATTATTTTCTTCAATGACTATTGTCGGGATTTCATTGCTGATAACCGGTGGGGTGTTGCTGGGAACGCGATGGATGGATCAGAAAAAAGAGTCTGAATCGGATTTGTCAATTAAACAGGCTTTGTTGATTGGAGTGATTCAGGGTATTGCTGTTATTCCGGGCATTTCCAGGTCAGGGTTAACAATTTCGACGGGTTTGTTTTTGGGCGTCAATCGTGATGTTGCCATTCGATATTCTTTTTTATTGTCAATTCCTGCAATTCTTGGCGCCCTGGTTTTGCAAATATTGACCGATTCCTCAGGTGCCGGGAATGTCTCTTTGGGCGTTATCGCCACCGGACTGATAGCTTCCTTAATTGTCGGGTATGCCGCCCTGGCTCTGCTGGTCAAAATGGTTCAAAAGGGACATTTATATTTTTTTATGCCCTATTGTATTGTACTCGGGCTGGTCGCTTTGATCGCAGGGAGTTGAATCGTTTTATACGCCGGGATAATCATATTTGATGATCTGGTTTTTTCCGTGACTTTTGGCCGCATAAAGTGCCTTGTCCGCCCAGTCGATCATATTGTCCGGTTTAACTGACGGTTCAGGTACGCAGGATACCACCCCGATGCTGACAGTAACCCAGTCGCTGACTGTTGAAGATGAATGGGGAATTTTCAGCCCAAAGACATGTTCCCGAATATTTTCCGCCAGGTTTCCCGCCATTTCACCCTCAACGCCAAACAGCACAATTGCAAACTCTTCTCCGCCGTAACGGGCGATAAAATCACTTTCCCTTTTGATGGTATCGTGAATTGCTCCGGAAATAAGCTTTAAGCAATCATCTCCGGCAAGATGTCCGTAGGTGTCGTTATAGAGTTTGAAATTATCGATATCCATCATCAGCAAGGATATCGGGATAGCCAGGCGGGTGCCTGATGCAAGGAGCTTTTTAAACATATAATCAAAATAACGCCGGTTGGGAATACCCGTTAAGCCATCGGAATTTGACAATCGTTCAAGCAGGACATTGGCCCTTTCAAGCTTCAGGGTTGTTTCCACAAGGTGCTGTTCTCGTTCCCGAAGCCGGTCTACTTCGGATTTAAAGTGCAGAATAGAGCGAACCCTTGCATGGAGTTCAAGCTTGTTGACCGGTTTCGGCAGAAAATCAATGGCACCGGCTTTAAAAGCTGTTTCGATATGTTCGGACGATGAATAGGCAGTGAGAATCACAATGGGAATGTGCGCGCTTCGCTGATCATTTTTGATCAGACGGCACGCCTCAATACCGTCGATTCCCTGAAGCACAATATCCATTAAAATCAAATCAATATCTGGATGTTCATCGTCTTTGTCTGAATATAAGCCAAGGATGGTAAAGGCGTTTTCAGCTGATTCCGCCTGGAGGATATCCGTATATCCGCCGTCTTTTAAGAAAGACTCGATAATCTTACGGGTTACCGGAACATCATCAATAATGAGGATAGCCATAATTTCTCCGGATTATTTAATTTGCGTTCCTTGCTCATTGACGATAAATATATGGTTGCCTGCCGTTAAAAAATTAGTCCTCCTATTTAAACACACCCGGAAAGATACCCGGGTGGTATCGGAAGAATAACATCGAGATTAGCATATAATATTAGATAAAATATATAATTTTGTCAAATGATACAAAAAATAAGTATTCCTATTCTGTTTGTGATTGTTCATTGTCGGCCGAAATGTGGTTTTGGGAGTCGTTCTTAGTATAATACATTGTTAAGGAAAAATACGCATCATAAGTATAGGCGGTATTAAAATTCTAAGAATATCCTGGTTTTTTAGCGATGCTGATGCAGGAGATGTATTTTTTATGGTGCGGTTTTTCAATTTTCAAGATGCCGGCTGGTGATGCTTGTGAAGCAGGTCGTTTACTTCTTTTACAGGATTGAAGGTGATTTCCGGAACTTCCACAAAAGCGGTGTTCCAGAAAGCCATTGCGCCATTCCACAGGCCGGGAAGCTCAAGGGCTTTAAGAGCCCGGCCGTTTTCTGATTTATTTGGAATAAAAACAGCCTGGTGATCCACATATTCTGACAGGTCGAACAATTCGCCCCGCCAGTTTCTGATGCCGCACACAAGATCCACCGGATTAAAATGTGTCAGCCGGTTTAATATAGATCTCTGTTGCTTGTCGTTAGTGTCTATTTGTGAGGTCTCGACAATCTGCAGGGATATATTATTTTTATTGTCTTTTGTCCAGAAGGGCCCCCCCCCGGGTTCACCGGTATTCGGCACCATTCCGCAGACCCTGAGCGGACGATCTAACCGCTGGATCAGGTGTTTTTGTTTTTCCCCAACAGGCGCAGCTTCAACGCTTTCGGGTAACCGGCAGGAGAGTTCGGTTTTTAAAAATCCGGTGATTTCGGCAAGCAGTGAATCGGTCATCGGTCCCTGGTGCAGCTGATCTAAAAAAATGAATATTTGCTGCTGCAGCTGTATGAAATAACCGCATAGAATTTTTTTCCATTCAATTGTTTCATCCATAAAACGGCCATGTGCGACATTATCAATGTTTTTAATAAATATAATATCACCGTCCAGCTGATTTAAATTGTTGATTAACGCACCATGCCCTCCGGGTCTGAACAGCAGGCGGCCGTCGGAAAGTCTGAAGGGACGGTTTTGAGAATCCACGGCAATGGTATTTGTATTCATTTTTTGCGTGGAGAATGACACGTCAAAGTTTGTGCCAAGCTGCGTTTCGTAATCAGGTTGTATGTCCTGCAAAAAAGCCAGAAATTTTTGCCGGTGGTGGGGGGACACGGTGAAATGGAGTTTGCATTTATTGTCATCGGTTCTGGCATAACCGCCGGCTTCAACTAAATGTTCTTCAAAGGCGGTCCGGGTATGATTTTCATAGGCATGAAATTTGATTAAGCCTTTTGGAAGCATGGCATAATTTAAGTTTTTTTCTGTCAATAAATGCCGGAGTATTTTTACAGGATTTTGAGCGGCTAAAAGTGTATCAAGGCTTAACCCTTCTTCAGATAAAGACGCTTGTAATTCCTCATAGAACGCAAATCGGCGGCAGTTATGCATAAAAAATAAGAGGTCGCCATCGACTGGGCCGGCCATTGCGGCGGAGCTGTGGTCGTTGGTTTGCAACGCGTGGTAGGCGAGAATCAGCTTTTTGAACATCCGTGTGGCCGCTCCGGATGCGGGTACAAATTTGATTTTTTTTTTTTTTATGCCCCGGGTTTCATATAAATGAAGACACTGTTTTGCAACATTATTGGAAAGTCTCTTGATTCCGTCGTCAACAGAGCAGGGGCGATCCAGCTTGACAAATGGTGTGCCCCGGTGAAACAATGACAGCTGAGAATATATCTTCTCCCGGGTCAGGCCGTTTTCTTTTATTTGATCAATGTCATTTTTGTTGAAGTTGAACTGATTCATTCCCACTCCGCTCAAAGGTTATCAGAAAGATGCAATATCGCCGCCGGCTCTTTAAAAACTCAACGATTCTGTATGAATGATTATGGTGTGAACGATTATGGATCGCTCAATATTTAAATATTGACCCGTTTGATAATATTTTTTTATTATATTCATGTAGCTTGTAGTTTTAAGTCAAGGAAAACTTATAAGATTTATTCCGATTATTTTTTTAATTATGATCGATATTGATCGAGAGTGACATAATGGTAAATACGAAAGATACGTTGGACCTGAGTCCGCCGGTGTTCGATTATGAAGACTTTTTGGATCGAATTGACGGTGATGTCGACCTGCTAAAAGAAGTCATTGAAATTTTTCTTGAAGACACCCCGAGACTGCTGGCGGTTTTATACTCGGGAATTAAGAGCGGTGATACCGAAGCCGTGGAAAGGGCCGCTCACACCCTGAAAGGGGCGACTGCAAACATTTCAGCCAAGCGGCTTCAGCAGCTTTCTCATCATGTTCAGCGGATGTTAAAAAAAAATGACGTTGCACACCTTGAATCATTTATTGGTGATTTTGAAGAAAACTTTAAAAAATTAGACCGGGAGTTGAGAGGTTATCTGGTCAAATAGAATGGTGCATTTCACTTTTTAAGGGGTATTCCCGGTTGGTCCAGAACTGGCGATACATGGCATTTAAGACCCGGTTTAACAGAAACATCAAGAGTTCATCGCACGGCATTTCGTGATCAAGTTTTCGGCTGAGCCGGTCATGGCGTTCGGTCTGAATTTTCAGGCTTTGCATTCCTTTTAAAATGTTGACGATATTATTTCGTACATCTGCCGGCAGCTGGGGCTCATAGATGCCTTTTTCCCATCGCTTTCTGTATTTAGCAACCTGATCGGATGATGCGCGATAAAGTTTCTGACCGTCCTTTTTCAGGTAGGGTTTGGAGTTGATTCGCACCTTGATTGTCTTTTTGATGACTGTTTTTTCATTTTGCAACTCGTCTTTCAGCATTTCGATAACGGGTTCCGGCAGTTTGATATCCAGGCTGTCGAATTTGTCCGAATGAATTTTAATTTTTCTATGACATTCCGCGGCTGCGGTGCTCCAGAAGATCCAGCTGACACTTTTTAAAGTGTCTGGTAAAGACTTTTTCTCCTTGACTGCTTTTTTCTTGATTTCAAAGATTTTCTGCATCAGCTTTGCTGTTTTCAAAAACATGGTCTTGCCCGTGACCACATTAAAAATCATGCCGATGGCCGCATACCAGTCCTGCATATACAGTATGCGAAATGTTTCTTTGCCAAACAGTTTGTACAGGTCTTTGTTTTTGAATAAATGATGCGGGGTCATGAACGGGAACGTGCCGGCAAGCAGGGGTTGCCTCATTTTAGCGGGATCATCGGGATGAAGGTGAAGGGCTGTTTCCAAATCAATCAGTCCTAAGGAAAAAGCATCCGGATTGTTCAGGAAATTATCCGCTCCGTCGAAGTTGCCGGCAATAAAAATATTATCAGGTTTTAAATCCCTGATGGCAATATGCTGATTCCTTAAATGATATAGAAGAATTAAGGTGTTAACGATAAGCCCTTCAATGTTTTTCCGGTTGTTATCAAATATTTTTTTATTGATATATTTTTCTGAAATACCCCGGTACTGAATGACTGCTGCCTCTTTTTCTTTCATCAAAATGTCAAGGAGCTGATTAAGATCTTCTAAGAAAATATCGGACAGTTCATTTTCATCAATTTCAAGTTTTTCACCCGCCAGTTTGAAATAAAACCATTCCTGTTTTTTGTATACCGGGACAGAATCATAATTCTCATGCTGGGGAAGAAGAATATCAATAATTTTATCATACTCGTGATAGAGACTGTTGATTTTGAAAAAAACGTCATCGTACTGATTGCCGTAAAGTGCTTCAAACGCATAGATATCTTCAAATATGCTGGTGTTTTTCAGCATTTCATTTTGGGCGCGTGTCTTATCATGAATGTTTTCAATCACCTGGTTGAAAAATGCGCTCCGCGACAGGCTCATGAAAAACACGAACCCTTTGCCGATCTTTAAATATTTTTGAAGGCGGGGATGTGATGTCAACATTTTAATGTATTGATCTTCAAGGCGTCCCGGATCCGTTTCAGAAGAAGAACTCAGGTCCGGAATCATATTTAAAATAGCGGACAGGCTGGGGGAAAGGCAGTTAATGGACGGGGTCAGCTGGTTGACGATGTGACGCTCGTTGTTAATGTATTCCAGGTATTTTTCAAAATCCGTAAATGGTTTTGGCGGTATTTTAATTACCAGCTGCTCATCATAGATGACTTTATAACAGGTGCTTTTACTTTCAACCGTGTCACCTAGCTGGCATATGCTCATGCGGCGGGTTTTCCATTCCACACCGGATCGTACACGAAGTTCATAGATCTCATCCGGCCCTGAGCCGGAAGGGAGCAATGCGTGTTCCAAATCTTTGGAACCCGGGTTCGGATTTTTGCATTGAAGTTTAAAAAGATTCAGAAAAAAATCGATTATCTGTTCTTTATCAGACATTTTCTCGCCTTTGAGAATTTTGCAGGTACGATGTTTTGATTAAAAAACGTTATTATAACTATATGAAACAGTTATTATTTGCAAGCGGATTTGGCAGATCCGGTCGGTGGTGCGTATGATTACCCGCCGATAGATACCATTTGCTCGGGTTGTGCAAGGTAGGTGAGCTTTTCTGGATGCTGAAAGGGTTTTCGGGCAACAGCCTTTAAAAAGACGGCTTTAAGATCATTATCCAGCAAACCCTGTCGCAACGGTGCTTTAATGTCTTCGCAGATATCCGATAACAGGCAGGTGAGAATATGGCCGTCCGCAGTCAGGCGCAACCGGTTGCAGTCTTTGCAGAAATGCTTGCTGACCGGACTGATGAATCCGATTTCACCCATTGCATCCTTAAATCGGTATCGCATGGCCGGGCCGTCATTGGTGTCTTTTTCGATGGGTATTAAGTCTCCAAAAATCTGAATTTTTTTCATTATTTCAGGAACAAGCAATGGATTGGCAAACAGCGCGGACGTTTTTCCGATGGGCATGAGTTCAATAAAGCGGATGTGAAACGGATATTTAAATGAGAGCTTTGCCAGTTCGGTCAGATCTTCATCGTTGATGCCGTTGATCACCACCACATTGAGTTTGATGGGGTCAAACCCTTTTTGGAGGGCGAGTTCAATGCCTTCCCATACCTGTTTAAAAACATCGTGTCCGGTAATATTCTGATATTTTTCAGGATTTAACGTATCGAGACTGATGTTTAATCGTTTGATGCCGGCAGATGCAATCCGGTCAATGTGCTGTTTGAGTAAAACGCCGTTGGTTGTTAAGGAAATGTCCTTTAGTCCGTCTATCGCGGCAAGGTGTTCCAGAAAATCGCAGCAACCTTTTCGTGCCAGCGGTTCGCCGCCGGTAATCCGGATTTTATTGATGCCAAGGCTGACGCCAATGCGGGCAATCCGCAGGATTTCTTCATAGCGCAGTATGTCCTTGTGTTGTAATTTTTTTTGTGATGACCGTGGATTGCAGTATATACAACGCAGGTTGCATCGGTCGGTAATGGATATTCTCAGGTAATTCAGGTGCCGTTTGTATGGGTCAACTAATTGGTTTTCATGCAATTTCTTGATTCCTTAAAATTTTGAGCTAGGGTTGACGGTTCAGTTTTTTGCAATACTCCGGAATTGAAATGATCGGCGGCCTTTCATCGCCTGTGATTTCATAAATATCAGTCTCATATTCGCCGGCAGTCAATTTATATTGGATCATCTCATGGAATAATTCGGTGTCGAGTTTTATTTTCCCCAGGCCTTCAATTCGATTAATAAATGTTTTGAGAATAGCAAACGCCATTTTGCCCAGCGCCTTTGTGTCCTGGTTTCGATGTACCCGGCGGTCTAAGTCCACCTGGGCGATTACGTCAAGGCCCCATTTTTCATAAATATCCAGGATCAGGCTGGTTTCTACGCCATAGCCAATCGGGAAAGAGATCTTTTCCAGCAACGATCGATAACCGGCATATTCACCGGACAGGGGCTGGAGGATTTGGGTCAGTTCCGGAAAAAATAAAGAAAACAGGGGACGAATAATCAGTTCGGTGACTCTTCCGCCGCCGGTGGACCGGATTTTTTTCCGGTCAGTGGCAATGGGCCGGTCATAGAAGGCCTTGGTGTACTTTATATGGTCAAACATCAGCAAAGGGCCTAAAAGAGCATAGGCAAATCGGTGGTGAATGTTTTTAATGTCCGCATCCAGGTAGATGATGATATCTCCGGAGGTGATATGCAAGGCTTTCCAGAGATTTTCCCCCTTACCGGTAAAATCTCCCAGATGGGGCAGAATGTTTTTTGCCTCATAAACGTCAGCCCCATAACTTTTTGCAATGTCTAACGTATTGTCCGTTGAGCCGGAGTCAACAACAACGATTTCATCGATCAGCGGAAATCGCGTCATCAGCTCCGATTTCATGATGATAATTTCTTTGGCAATTGTTTTTTCTTCATTAAGGGTCGGCAGGCACAGGGAAATCGTCAGCTGTTTCCTGTTTTTGGCTTCAACCAGTTCTTTGATATCTTTAAACTCTGAATGGTGAAATGTATTGGTTTTTAACCAGCTATGATTCATCGCAGACCCCGCTGTCTATTGCCATGATGACGCCGATAAGCTGTGCAATGCCGGTAAACATGGGTTTGATTTTCATTGAAGCGCTTTCAAGGTGAATGTTTTTGCCTTCCGTGACCCCTAACGTGACGGCCGGAATTTTTCTGGCAAGAAAAATGGACAGTTCGGATTCACCGGAATCACTTGCCGGCTGCAGGCCGAGTGCTTTCATGATCAAAACCGTGTTTTTGACCAGCGGATGCTTATACCGTAATGTTGCGGGTGTCAGATTGCTGATAATATTAAGTTCAAGATTGACATGGTTTTCATGCCCGATACCGTTGACAATGTCTTCGATTTCCGAGTGCATTCGCTTGACCATCTCCTCGGAATCGCTCTGGATTTCAAATCCCAGCCGGGCATTATAGGCGATAACGCCATGTTTAAAACCGCCGTTTATTTTTCCGATAATTACCCGGGCGCGCGGCCGCTGGGGGAGTTCCATGGCCAGGATTTCATCAATGACCTTATTTAAAATAATGATGGCATTGGGTTTGTATCGGTGTTCCCACCCGCCGGTGGCCGTGACATTACACGTGATTTCTCCCCGGATAATGCCTTCGGAATAATAATTTAAACGCCCCAGCTTTTCGCCTTCCACAATCACGGCCCCCCTGATGGGACCATCCCAGGTATCCAGAAGGTGTCTGATTCCCTGCAGGTTTCCCTTGCCAATGGATTGCGGAACACCCGCCAGTACGATATCTGATTCAAACTTGAGATCAAGGTGTTTAAAAATAACCGGCAAAGAGGCAAGAACGCCGACCCCCAGGGAATTGTCGAGAATACCCGGTCCGGAGATGGAATGTTTTCGGACGATATAATTGTGGTCAATGTCAGCAGGCAAAAAAGTATCCAGATGGGCAACGACGAAAATAGGGGGGAAAGAGCCCTCTGAACTGCCCTTGATGATTCCGATGGGGATATTGTAATCATTTGTTGCGCAGTAATCCGTCTGGGCATCGGATAAACGTTCCAAAAAAATTTCGGTTCGTGCTTCCTCATGATATGTCGGGGCAGGAGTTTGGCCGATTAACACAATATTGGAAATAATGACTTCCTGTATTTGTCTTATCTGATCCACAAAGGCGGGCAGTTTTTTTAAAATGTGTTCCATGACCGTAGCACTTTATTTATGATTTTAATATCTTTCTCTGTGTTAAAAAACTATATACCACATGAAAAGGACCGGTCAATTAATTAGTGGATTTTCAGAAATGGCTTAGAAAGGGGGTTCTTTAGGATTATTAGTCGTTTATATAATATTTTACAATGGCTTCGCACAGTCCGGCAATGGTATAGGATTGGGCTTCAACATGGACGGTAAAGCCTTTTTTTTCTGCGGTTTCGGATGTAATGGGACCGATGGACGCAATGGTGACATCGTTTAACAGGGATTCAAGCCGGTCTTTTGGAATGAGTTTTTTAAAATTGGTGACGGTGGAGGAACTGGTGAACGTAATCAGGTCAATGGCTCCCTGTTCCAGTTCCCGGACCAGCTGGTCCACGTTTTCCGTATCGTTTACCGTGTGATAAGTTGCAATTTCGTCGATAATTGCGCCCATTTTGGATAACTCTTCGGGCAGAATCGGTCGGGCTTCCGCAGCCCGGGGCAGAAGCATCCGTTTGCCGGCAACGGGTTCATTGTTAAAGGCTGTAATAATGGATTCGGCCCGGTAACTTTCAGGGAGTATGTCGGTATTGATCCCGTAAGATTTCAGGCGATCGGCCGTCACCGGTCCAATGCAGGCGGTTTTAAGATTTCCCAGAGCCCGGGCGTCTTTTCCTTTGTCTAAAAGACGGTTGAAAAAGAATTCCACGCCGTTGACGCTGGTGAAAATAATCCAGTCATAGGTGTCAAGGGAGTTGATGGCCGTATCCAGCAGGGAAAAATCCTGTGGCGGAACCGTTTTAATAACCGGGTATTCCAGGCATTGTGCGCCCAGTTCAGTTAATTGAAATATCATGTCGCTGGCCTGGGCCCGGGCCCGGGTCACAACAATTTTTTTCCCGAAAAGCGGCCGATTTTCAAACCATTGCATTTTTTCCCGAAGGGATACCACATCTCCGACCACAATAATACAAGGGGCCTTTAAGCCTGCTGCTTTGACATTTTCGATGATTGTTGAAAGGGTGCCGGTAACGGCCTGCTGGCGGGTGGTTGTTCCCCATCTGACCAGTGCTGCCGGAGTATCCGCGTTCATTCCGTTTTCGGCAAGCCGGTTTACGATATTCGGCAGATTTTTAACACCCATCAGAAAAACCAGCGTCCCGCTGTTATCCGCCAGCGCTTTCCAGTTGAGCGATGAGTCTTTTTTTGTCGGGTCTTCGTGACCGGTGATAAACGTCACGGTGGATGTAAATTTACGATGGGTCAAGGGAATTCCTGCATATGCCGGTGCGGCAATGGCAGATGTTACGCCCGGGACCACTTCAAAATCCAGGCCTTGTTCAAGCAATGCTTCAATTTCTTCACCGCCGCGGCCGAAGATAAAAGGGTCTCCGCCTTTTAATCGGGTGACAATGTGACCCTGTTTGGCTTTTTCAACCAGCAAGGCATTAATCTGCGTCTGGGTCAACGTGTGATCGCCGCCTTTTTTACCGGCATAGATCAGTTCGGCATCTTTGCGGGCATATTTTAACAGTTCGTCAGCAGACAGGTAATCATAGACAATCACGTCGGCTTTTTCGATGCACGCTTTTCCCTTTAACGTGAGCAAGCCCGTGTCACCGGGACCTGCGCCCACCAGATAAACTTTATTTTTCATTGGTATTTATTTCCTGGGTGAGTTTGTCCAATATTTCTCCGGCTCCCATGTCAATCAGGCGCTCGGCAAGTTCATTTCCGATTTTTTCCGCATCCGTGACCGGGCCGGTGATAACTTGTTTGATGATTTTTGAGCCGTCAATTTCCGCGACTATTCCGGTGATGGTGATTTCGGATCCGTTGATTGTTCCGTAAGCAGCCATGGGCACCTGGCATCCCCCTTCCAGCCGGTGGAGAAAAGCCCGTTCACCGGTAATGATACTGTGCGTGGCGGAATGGTCCAGTTTTGATAAGATTCCGTTTATTTCCGGATCGTTTTTACGGGATTCGATACACAAAGCCCCCTGCCCAACAGCCGGGAGCAGAGTTTCTGTATCAATGTATTCTGAAATTTTATCTTCGAGATTCAACCGTTTTACGCCTGCTGCTGCCAGTACAATGGCATCCAGGTTTTCGGTTTCGAGTTTTTTTATCCGGGTGCCCAGATTCCCCCTCAGCGATTCAATGACAATATCCGGTCTGGCGTTTAACAGCTGAGATGCGCGGCGGAGACTGCTGGTGCCGATTTTAGCCCCATCCGGCAGTTTTGAAAATGGCAGATTATGTCTTGATATGAGTACGTCATTGGGGGTTTCCCGTTCAGGAACCGCACCGATATGCAATCCGTCGGGAATTTCAGCCGGCATGTCTTTCATGCTGTGAACCGCCAGGTCGATTCTGCCGTTTAGCAGCGCTTCTTCAATTTCCTTGACAAAAAGGCCTTTGCCCCCCACTTTTGCCAGGGGGACATCCAGAATTTTATCCCCTTTGGTTTTAATGATTTCCAGAGTGACCGAGAGAGAGGGATAATGCCGGACAATGGCGGACTTAACCCATTCTGCCTGCCAAAGAGCCAGTGCACTGCCCCGGGTTCCAATGGTAATAGTCGGTTTCATTTATACTCCACAGCTTGAGCAGTTGGTTGAGCTGCAGCCGGTACACGAAGAGGCCCCAGCCGTTGAACTGACCGTTTCACCGCCGCTGCCTTTGCTGACAAAACCGCATGACGACATCAAACGGTTTACTTTTACATTGCCGCAACAGGGGCATTCAGGCTTATCGCTGCCCATGATCAGAATTTCAAATTTTTTATCGCATTTTTCACAATTATATTCATAAATCGGCATTTGTTAACTCCTGATATTAAAGCAATTCAACGATTCGATCCATTTGCCAGTGGATGGCAAAAAAAATCTTTTAACCCATTCAACAAACAATGTAAATAGAATAACCATGAATTTGGTAAAATCAAAATGGATCTTTAGGGTGAACTGATCAGTTTTAATGTTCTGGCGATATATTCATCTGATTTATAGCCCAGTTCCTGCGCCTGTTGGAATTCGTCAAGAGCTTCTTCCACCCGGTTCCGGTTTAAATACAGCCGCCCAAGGCGGTGCCTGAAAAGACCATTTTCCGGGTCAAGTTCGATTCCCTGGCGGCAGAACATTAATGCGATGTCCGCGTTTTTTTCCTGGATTTCATACAAGTAGCCAAGCGCTGAAAGGGCTTCGGCATCTTCAGGATTCAGTTTCAGGGATGTTTTGTAAGCTGTTATGGCATCGGAAATCCGGTCAAGGTTTGTATATGTGTCGCCGAGCAGGCGAAATGCCGCCGCTGATTTAGAATTCAAATCAGTCGCTTTTTCAAGGTATTTTTTTGCATTTCCCGTCTGGTTCAGTTCCATATAAATTCTGCCGGTTTGAAAAGCCAGCTCAAATACCATGTTGTCAATCTGTTCCGATTTTTGAAAATATTCAAGAGCGGTGGAGTATTCCTTTTTCAGGAAATGGACGTATCCCGCGTTATAGATGGCCATGTTTTCATTCGGGGCCAGGCGGGTGGCTGTTTTAAATTCAGACAGTGCTTTATCCAGATCTTCCTTGATTCCGTAACACACGCCAAGGCTGTTGTGCACATTGACATTGTTTTCATCCAGTTTCAGGGCCAGATAGAATTCATTCATGGCACCTTCAAGATCTCCTGCCTGATAAAATTTATCACCGCTGATATTTAAGCTGACGGAATCAAATGATACACAGCTGTCAGCCCCGAAAAAATCCGCATGATCCAGCGCTTTTTTGGCATTTTCAAGAATGCTGTTTTTTGTGTAGGAAAGGGTCGGATAAACGGCAATGCCTATGGAAACAGTTTCGCCGCATTTTTTGGCAAAAAGTTCCTTGATTTTTTTGCTCAGCCCAAGGCACTGGGTTTCGTTAGTTTCAGGGAAAATACAGCCCAGGGTCGCATGATCCACAAGTCCCCAGACGCCGGCTGATTCCCCGCATATGCTGTCAAGAGTGCCGGCAAGATCGGCAATGATATCATCGGGATTGATGACATAATGGATGTCATCCAATCGAATCACCATGGCCCCAAAAGATTTTAAATCCGCCGCAAGATCCATGGCGCTATCATGAAAAATATCTTCAATTAATATCTTGGGAAATTTTTCTTTTAAGTTTTTAATGGAAATTATTGCCGGCGGGGCAGATTTTTCAGCTTCAGCCGCAATGTCGGTTTTGGAAAATAAAAACTGCTGATTTGAAATTTGACTCCGGTGGATGTCCTCAGTGAGTTGTGGCATAATCAAGACCCCTTTAAGCAGGTTCGTATCGCATTGGCAATTCCCGTCAGCTCATCTGCCGCAACGGTTCGCAAATCCATTAAAAATATATCATCTTCTATCCGGCCGATAATCGGAGGCTCATTTGCCCGCATGGTTTTTTCGATGACACTGGCACTCATTTTCCTGATGCGGATCCCGATGCATTTCGTCGGCAGTTCAAATAGCGGGAGAGAACCGCCCCCGGCCTTTGATGCGGAATCAATCAGGGTCGTTGTCAGCCGTTCGTCTTCTGACTGTTCCAAGAGCTCTTTTAGTTTTAATGCTTTGTTTTCAATGTCATCAATGGAAGCGGTCAGCATGTTAAGTGTCGGAATGGCATGAATTGCCTTTTTTTCATCCCGGTACAGCCTCAGGGTGCTTTCCAGTGCCGCAAGCGTTAATTTGTCAATTCGAAGGGCGCGGGTCAGCGGGTTTTGCCTGATTTTTTCAATAATGTTCCGGTTTCCTAAAATAATTCCCGCCTGCGGCCCGCCGAGAAGCTTGTCTCCGCTGAAGGTCACGATATCCGCACCCGTGTTCACAGAATCTTTAACTGTGGGTTCCCTTAAGGGACTGTATTTTGAAAAATCAATTAAGGTTCCGCTTCCAAGATCTTCCATCACCGGCAGGTGATGCTGTTCTCCAAGTTCGACCAGTTCTTTTAAAGGAACGGCTGATGTGAAGCCGACAATGCCGTAGTTGCTCGTATGGACTTTGAGCAGCAGGCCGGTATGGTCATTGATTGCCCGTTTATAATCATTTAAGTGGGTCCGGTTTGTGGTCCCGACTTCTTTTAAGACGGCACCGCTTTTTTCCATCACATCGGGGATACGGAATGATCCGCCGATTTCCACCAGCTCGCCTCTGGAGACAATGACTTCCCGGTGTCTGGCAATGGTGTCCAGGCACAGAAGAACTGCTGCGGCATTGTTGTTGACGACCATGGCCGCCTCAGTTCCGGTGAGTTCACAGATAATCTCTTCAACAGCCGTGTATCTGAGACCTCGTTTCCCGGTCGCCAGGTTATATTCCAGGTTGGAGTACCGGCCGGATATCATATGAATATGGTCAAGAGCTTCTTTTGCCAGTAGCGATCGGCCAAGGTTGGTGTGGACCACGATCCCGGTCGCATTAATGGTGCGGGTAAGGTTTAAGGCCATTGCGGACTTGACCGCTTTTTTAATTTTTTCAAGGATCGTTTCGTTCGTAAGGTCGTTTTCATGAATCTGTTGATGGTCTTCTATGATGGTATTTCGAAGACGTTCCACGACCTGGCGGACGGAGTCGGTCAGAAGTATTCTGGGAGTATTTTCCAGTTCCGGATCCTGGTTGGTAATTTCTAAAATATGGTCTACGCCGGGCAATCTTTTTAACAGCAGTTGCTGGGTTGCATTGATGCCGGTCTTTTTTTTCGAATCTGTCATATCTGTTTCCGGGGGCATGGGTAATTAAAGCAGTGCATTTGGTTAAATCATTCGGTTTTCAGGTTAATAATCGTAATTTTGAATTCATATCATTTCAAGGAGAATCTTTTCAACTGTTTTTTTAAGAACTTACAGATTTAATGGGTGATGAAGCGGTATCAGGTGAATTGTTGGAATCAATTGGGCTCTGTTTATTCGCTTTTTCAGATGCTTTCATTCTTGTTTTTGCACCGGGGCAATGATAAAAACCGTTAACCCGGCAACTGTTTTTATCTGATTCTTTTATTTGATTTTTTTGTAAATCAACTGAAGATCAAAAAAACATCAGGAATACAGTTTTTTTAATTTAAATTAGGAGAAAAAATGAAATCACCCCAAAACTATATAATATTCCCCCTTGATGTACCGACAGTAAAAGAAGCTGCTAAATATATTGATCTTCTTTCCGAGTCCGTGGGTATGTTCAAGGTGGGATTGGAACTTTTTATTCAGGCGGGTCCGGAAATTATCCGGATGATTCAATCGTCCGGCCACGCGGAAATTTTTCTGGATTTGAAACTTCATGATATTCCCATAACGGTCGAGCGGGCAATGGCCCGTGTGGCTGAATTAGGGGTGAAATTTGCAACTGTTCACTGTGGCGAGTCATCCCGGATGCTTGAATCGGCAGTGGCGGGAGGCGGCAGTTCGGTCGGTGTGCTTGGCGTGACCGTGCTGACCAGTATTTCAGCAGAAGAAATTGCGGCTGCCGGATACAAGGATTCATTTTCGTCGGATATGGCAGCGCTTGTGCGCAAACGCGCTCAAATGGCCAGGGCTGCCGGCTGTGCGGGTGTGGTCTGTTCCGGGCATGAAGTTAAAATGATCAAGGAAACGTTTGGAAACGATTTTTTTGCAATCACCCCGGGAATCCGACCGGCATGGGAGGCCGGCAATGATGACCAGCGGCGTATTGTCACGCCGGCCGATGCGGTTAAAAACGGTTCCGATTACCTGGTCATCGGCCGGCCGATACGGGATGCAGAGGATCCGGCGGCAGCGGCTAAAAGGGTGGCCGATGAGATCGAATCTGTTTTACACGATTACCCCGCAAACAGCCTGTAAACAGTCAGCCCCAGTATGCCGGCAGCAAGAATTAAAGTTAAAATCAGTTGATCCGGGTTAAACTGCTTCAATGGTTTTATTCCCTGAATTTCAACGGCCGGATTTTTCTCCGGGCTTTAGGGCGCAAGCCCGGAGTATAAAGGATAAGCAAAATAATTTGTTATTCCTGGTCAAGGCCAAATGCGGTGTGCAAAGATCGTACGGCCAGTTCCGTATATTTTTCATCGATGATACAGGAAATCCTGATTTCCGATGTGCTGATCATCAGGATATTGATGTTTTCCGCGGCCAGAGTGGAGAACATTTTAGCTGCAACGCCATAGTGGCTTCGCATACCGACACCGATCACGGAAACCTTTGCAATGTGTTCATCGCCCACCACTTCTTCGGCATTGATTTCATTTGCGGTTTGTTTTGAAATTTCCAATGCTGATTTATAATCGGTTTTACCGACGGTGAATGTGAGGTCGGTCATATTGCCGGAACGGGTATTTTGAATAATTATGTCCACGATAATTCCGGCATCGGAAACAGGAGACAGAATCCGTGATGCGATCCCCGGGGTGTCCGGAACCTTTTTTAAGGTGATTCTGGCTTCGTTTTTATTATGGGTTACGCCTGAAACAACCACTTTTTCCATATTGGCGTCTTCATTTACCACCATTGTTCCTACCTCCTCATTAAATGATGATCTCACATGGATCGGGACATTGTATTTCATTGCAAATTCCACAGAGCGTATCTGCAGCACTTTGGCGCCAAGGCTCGCCATTTCAAGCATTTCATCATAGGAAATCCGGTCCAGTTTACGGGCTTTTTTGCAGATATTGGGGTCTGCCGTGTACACCCCGTCGACATCCGTATAAATTTCACACTGATCCGCACCGACTCCTGAAGCAACCGCAACCGCGGATGTGTCGGAGCCTCCCCGCCCGAGGGTGGTGATATCTCCTTCGGCATCACAGCCTTGAAAACCGGCGACAATCACAATAGTGTCGTCGGCAAGCAGCTCCTTGAGGCGTGTTGCCCCGATATCCAGTATGCGCGCCGAACATGACTGGCTGTCTGTCAGAATCTCAGCCTGATGCCCCAGCAGTGATTTTGCTTTGTAACCCATCGATTTTAAAGTCATCGCCATTAATGCAACCGTTGTCTGCTCGCCCGTGGACAGGAGTACATCCATTTCACGTTTGTCCGGAAATTCCGTGATTTGTTCCGCCGTGTTGATCAGTTGATCGGTAACACCGCTCATGGCGGAGAGAATAACAACCACCTGGTTGCCCTGATCATAGGTCTTGGCAATTCGTCCGGCAACATTTTTGATCCTTTCAATGTCACCAACGGAAGTCCCGCCGTATTTTTGTACAATAAGTGCCATTTTTACCTCTTACGCGTTTCAAATGTTTTTTTGAGGAGCTGTATCAAATTTGTTTTTTTTCGTCCATAGAAAAAAAAATTTCGTCCATAGAAAATTAAAATGAATTTTCGGGTTAAATCATCAATCATGCTGATTGAAACAGCCATGTCTTCAGCCAGTTCTCCCGAAGCCAGCCGATTGGCCCATTCAACGACAATGACGCCGTTTGCCTCATAAAACTCTTCAAAGCCAATATCAAAGAGCTCGGCGGCGCCCGATATTCCGTCGGATATCCGGTAAAGATCGGCATGAAAAAGTTTCAGGCGCCCCGGGTATTCGTTGACCAGAGTATATGTGGGGCTGGTGATGTAGTAATCGGAAGGCACTTCCAGACCCCTGGCAAGGCCCTGAACAAAAACCGTTTTTCCCGCCCCCAGGTCTCCTGCCAGGGAAATCGTCATTTTTTGATCAATAAATTGACCGATTATTTCACCGAGCAATCGGGTTTCTTCCGGTGAGCAGGTTGTTATTTCAATGGACTCGGTTATTTGTTCCCCGGATTGCAATGTCATAAAAGTTCCATATGGGGCTTGCTGTAAACATGCGGTGATTGAAATGCGTTTTGACCGGTAAGCCCGCCGATGACTTCCGGAATCGTTTTCATGATATCCGAGGCAATGTACCCGTACGGTCCTTTTGAAACCGCTATTTTGTCTGCTGCATCGCCGTGAAGGTAAACTGCCAGGCGTGTCGCTTCCTGTGGCGAATATCCCTGGGATATAAACCCGGCAAGCACTCCGGTCAGCACATCCCCCATGCCGGCGGATGCCATTCCCGGGTTGCCGGTGGGGTTGATGTATATGTGGCCGTCCGGATGGGCGATCAGGGTGCGGGCGCCTTTCAAGACAAGGTGGACGTTATACTTTGCAGCAAATTCCCTTGCAGACGCCATGCGGTTTTCCTGGATATCCTTCGAGGTAGTGCCTGCCAGCCGGGCCATTTCACCGGGATGGGGGGTCAAAATTATTTCTGATTTGCGGTTGTGCAGAATCTCAGGGTTGTCCGCCAGGTTGTTTAATCCATCCGCATCGATGACCATCGGAACCGGACATTCCTGTAACAGAATATTTACAAGCGCCTTTGTTCGTTCATTAGTGCCCATGCCCGGGCCTAAGGCCAGGCATTTCTTGTCTTCCAAAAGTCCCAGAATCGTTTCAATTGATTCCTCCGTGTGCGACCCCGTTTCTGTTTCCGGCAGCGGTACGGTCATCACTTCTATGGCCTGGGATTCGACAATCGGGTTTACGCTTTTGGGAACGCCCAGGGTGACGAGTCCTGCGCCGGTACGAAGTGCGGACATGGCGGCCAGGGCGGCGGCCCCGGTTTTGCCGGGTGATCCTGCAATTACTAACACATGTCCGGTTTTACCCTTGTGAATGTCATCGGTGCGGGGAACGATCAGCGATTTTAAAGTTTCCTGGGTGATCAGGTGGTGCCGGGAAGGGACATTTCCGGCAATATGCGGCGGAATCCCAATATCAATAATATGCAGTTCTCCGGTATAATCAGCGCCCGGTAGCTGGATATGACCGATTTTAGCAAATGCGAATGTAACGGTGATGTCTGCCCGGATACACGCGCCGCAGGGTTTTGCCGAATCGGTATGCAGGCCGGAAGGGATATCCACGGAAAAGACCGGCCGGCTTAATTCGTTAATATAATTGATCACCGACTTGAAAAAGCCTTTGACTTCAGAATTTAAACCCGTGCCGAGAATAGCATCCACCCAGATATGATGGTGAGCCATTTCAGATTTTAGCTGACTGAAGCTGTTTTCATCGGTTACTTGCCTGACCGGAATATCCAGAGGGGCCAGCAGGTTGAAATTGTCTGCTGCATCTCCGGAAAGACGTTTGGGATCAGATAACAGGTACACCGTGACCGACACCCCTGCATGGGCCAGATACCGGGCAATCACAAACCCGTCACCGCCGTTGTTTCCGCGCCCGGCGGCAATGGCCACCTGTTTGGTGGAAAGGTCCGGGAATTTTTTCAACAGTACCCGGGCAGCCCCCCGGCCGGCATTTTCCATCAAAACTCGCCCGGGCAGACCAAAAGATTCAATGGTTTGCCGATCCATTTCCCTCATTTCATCTGCGGTCAGTAAATGCATTGTTTTTCCTGATAGTTAATTGCTAAATATTGTATATTCGGAATTGTTTATTCGGTTGAAGTCGAGATCAGAAATGAGAAATTTTGTTCAATTTCAAGGAAGGCGATAATTTTAACCGGAGGAATACGTTTTTGTATTTTGAGGATTAAAATTTGAGCCTGACAAAGAAATTGGGCAAAATCGCCATTTCTGAATTATAATTCTTTGATTAAGGCTACCATGTCCGAGACAGCCTTTTCCATTCCCACCATCGCCGCCCGGGCAATAATACTGTGGCCGATGGAGAATTCGTCAATTTCCTTTAGTCCCTTGAATCGTTTGATGGAATTATAGCAAAGGCCGTGTCCGGCATTAACTCCGAGATTTAACCCGGCAGCTGTTTTCGCAGCTTCAATAACAGCGGCAAAGGCAGCGTCTTTTTCAGCCGGATCTGTTGCGTCGCAATAGGCCCCGGTATGAATTTCAATCATGTCCGCATTGATTTCGCTGGCTTTTTCAATTTGGGCCGTGTCCGGATCAATAAACAGGCTGACGGGTATTTGCTGCTTGTGAAGTGCTGAGATTTTTTTTTCAACGGCTGCCGCGTGTGTGATAATATCGAGTCCGCCTTCTGTTGTCAGTTCTTCTCTTTTTTCAGGCACTAAAGTAACAAGGTCCGGTTTGACATCGGACGCAATTTTGATCATTTCATCGGTTGCCGCCATTTCAAGAATCAGCTTGGATAAAACTGTTTTTCTAATTAAATATACATCGCGGTCCTGAATATGACGGCGATCTTCACGAAGATGCACAACGATCCCATCGGCCCCGGCCAGTTCAGCCAGTACAGCGGCGGCTACCGGGTCCGGGTAATTGATTCCCCGTGCCTGGCGCAATGTTGCGATATGGTCCACGTTTACTGCCAATCCTGCCATTTTATTTATCCTCTATGTTAATATCTTTAATGAGTTGATATAGCTCATCTGTTTTTTTGTCCATTTTTACTGCCTCATCTTCTCCGGTTTCATGATCATAGCCGAAAAGATGGAGAATGCCGTGCACCAGAAGGAAGTCAAGCCGTTGTTTAAAAGTGAAACCCAGCTCTTTTCCTTCTTTTGCGGTTGTCTCGGCGGAGATGACCACATCCCCCAGCAGTTCCGGATTGATGCCGGAACAGTCGCCTTCATGCATGGGAAAGGCAAGAACGTTTGTCGGGCCTTCGCGATGTCTGTACTGTTGGTTTAACTGTGCAATTTCAGGATCGTCAGTGACTAGAATGGAAAGTTCGCTGTCAGGACTGCCCAAGGCGTTTAAGAGTGCTCGGGCTGTTTTCCGTATCTGCTGAGTCGATATTTTGTGCTGTGTCTGTCTGTTGTCGATCAGTATTCCCATTTTTTTCCTTTGACTCACCCGGGGATAGTTTGTCCGGATATTCCACCCGGTGATGATATATTCCGTTTAGTATTTTATTATAACTCCGGGCGATATTATGCAGATCCTTGAGGGTCAACGGGCATTCATCCAGCTGATTGTCTGAAAACAGTTTATTGATGAGCTGCTGCACCAGCCCTTGTATTCTCGCTGATGTGGGGTGCTCAATGGTCCTTGATGCGGCCTCCACCACGTCGGCCAGCATGACAAGAGCGGTTTCGCGGGTCTGGGGCTTCGGACCCGGATATCTGAAGTTATCGATATTAACCACCTGGTCATCTTTTGCCTGTTGTTTCGCTTTATTGTAGAAAAAACTGATCAGTGTTGTGCCGTGATGCTGGTTAATGGCATCTAAAATTCTCTGCCCGATTTTCTTTTCCTTGGCCAGCTCGATTCCGTTTTTGACATGGGATGTCAGAATCAGGCAGGACATGGACGGCGCCAGTTTATTGTGAATATTTTTCCCGTTTTTCTGGTTTTCTATAAAATACAATGGGTTTTTTAGTTTGCCGATATCATGGTAGTATCCGCAGACTTTTGCCAGCAGGGGATTGGCGCCGATTTCCGATGCCGCGGCTTCGGCCAGTGAACCGACAATAACCGAATGGTGATAGGTCCCCGGGGCTTCCAGCATCAGGCGGCGAAGGAGCGGCTGGTCCAGGTTGGCAAGCTCATGAAGCGTGCTGTCGGTTGTATACCCGAATGACAGTTCCATTAACGGCGTGAGTCCGGCAGTGATTATTCCGGCAATAATTCCTCCGGAAAATGCAAATGTCCAGTCCCACAGCAGCTTAAATCCTGAAAAGTCGATCATGTAAATATCAACGATCGTCGCAAGCAGCATATTTAAAAGGCCGACCTTCACACCGGCCTTGATAAACCCCTTGCGTTCTTTACAGTTTTGAACCCAATATGCGCCCATGATTCCGTTGAGCAGGAAAAACAAACACAGTTCATAGCTGTTTTCAAAGGTGATCGCAGAGATTAAGGATAACACAATGGCAAACGGAAACGCGATGTTAAACCCGAGAAACTGGCATATGGTCATGGGGCCGGCCGCCAGGGGAATGCTGTAAAAAATAGACGCCGGGGAAATGGTAACAGGGGCTCCCGGAGCCAGCGCCTGGGCAAAAAATGCAAAAAACTGTAAAATGAGCAGAAAAAGAATCACAACACTGCCGATAAAAAAAAGATTTTTATTCTGATAATGCAGGATTTCCCGCTGGTATTTCAAGTGTATCAGGTATGTTATGGTTAAGAGGGCAAGGATGATCAGCGCGGTGCCGATGGCTTTTTCAATCGCCTGTTTTTTGCCAGTCTGATCCTTTAACGCATTGAGTTTCAATAGATGCAAAGGGGTGACCCGTTCCCCTTCCCGGAGAATCATTTCTCCTCTTTGGATTCTATAAAGAGTCGAATTGATAAGTGATTCGGCATTTTTTTTTCTTTTTTCGGTTTCGCTCCGGTTGGGGGTGATATTGGGTTGGATGAGACGCTGGGTAAAATCAACGATCAGGTTCACAACCGTATAATCAATGTCTTTTAAAATCGGTTCGCCGATAATTCGCACCATTGTTTTTGCCTGGTCAAGCCCGTAAAAGTGCTTTAAATTCCGGACAACCATTTCAGCGTCGGTGCCGATGGTTTTTAATACAATTCCCTTGTCATTTTCCTTGAGCAGGAGGTCCTTATTGGCGACAACGCCGTTTTTTAAAATTTTTGATAAGATATTGGTGATAAGCCCTGAAATGTTCTCGGAAAATTTTTCATTGACCAGGATTTTATAAGCACCGTTATTCACGGGAATTCCGATGGCTTTTTCAAATTCCGGTTTTAAACTCAGAATCTCGTTATGAATATCTACCGGTTTTTTTTCACCCGAAGGCTTATTGGCAATTTGCGAGAACTCAAAAATAGAGCGGGGCAGCTCAAAGGCCGAATGGATTTCCTGCTTCAGGGTGTCGGGTAAGGATTTATCGTAATCATATACAGTTAAAACATTGTTGCGGGCTATTTCCTGTTGTTGGGTCGTTGCGTTATTGTCTTCAACAAAAAAATCCGTTGTTGCCTTGATGTTTTTATCGGCAATATCCCCTATCTTATATGGTGTATGCATCACCACCAGCCTTGGGGATAAAATCAGTGTTGAGATGATTGTTATCGTTAAGAGTATGCCGGATAGAATCCAGAAATTGGATGAAAATCTTTTCTTCAGCGAGATGTCACTGGGTTTCGTATTCATAAGAATTTGATAAACATAGGGTTTATTGTTTAATTGTATGAAATCCGATTATTATCTTAACAGATTACCAGCTGCATATGTCTAATGCAATATAGATTATTATAAAAAAGGGTTACGTCGCCGTTTGAGAGGTCCGTCTGTTTTCTTGCAATTCATATGCATTAACAATTTTTTGGACCAGTTTGTGCCTGACGACATCGTGCTTGGTAAAAAAGACAAATTTTATTCCGTCGATACCGTTTAGCAGTTCTGTTGCTTCGATAAGTCCGGATGGCCGATTGCTTGGAAGATCACTCTGGGTAACATCACCGGTGATGACTGCTTTGGAATTGAAACCGATGCGGGTGAGAAACATTTTCATCTGTTCGGTTGTTGAGTTTTGCGCTTCGTCGAGAATGATGAATGAATCGTTTAATGTCCGGCCCCTCATAAATGCCAGGGGTGCGACTTCAATCGCATCCTGCTGTATCAGATTGGAGGCCTTTTCAAAACTCATCATATCGTGAAGGGCATCATAGAGGGGCCTTAAGTACGGATTGACTTTTTCGGCCAAGTCGCCGGGCAGAAAACCAAGCGCTTCGCCGGCTTCAACGGCCGGTCGTGTAAGAATAATGCGGCTGACCTTTTTTTTTGCCAGTGCCGCAACAGCCATGGCCATGGCCAGATAGGTTTTGCCGGTGCCTGCCGGCCCGATGCCGAATGCAATATCAAAATTTCGGATCGCATCAATATACTCTTTTTGGTTGGGATTTTTGGGCGTGATGGTGCTTTTTTTTGACGTGACATATACGGTGTCAAAAAAAATATCTTTAAGGTTTACATTGCTGTCCCGACTCAGAACATTTGTTGCATACTCAACATCTTTTGCATAGACTGGGTACCCGTCTTTGATCAGGCCGTAAAGCTGGCTGAGAATATTTTTGGCCAGGTCTGACGAGATGGTGTCGCCTTTGATGGAAATGGTATTTCCCCGGGCTGAAATGTTGACGTCCGTGGCCTCGGCAATACGTTTGAGATTGCAGTTATGTGCACCGAAAAGTTCATTGGCAACATGGATATCTGAAAAAGTCAGCTCTGCGCTGGAATGTTCCTGATAGTTATTCATTATAAGAATCAGCCAGTTTAATTGTTTTGTATGTTTAAAATGTTTAATGAATTTTGATTTACGTAATTTACAATGGATATAGAAAAAAAAACAAGAAATTTCTTGACGGGTGTTTGGGGGTTGTTTAGTGTAACCTGTTGATACGGTTGTGGTTTTTTCAATACGTCCGTTCTTTGGACAATAAATGAGAATTCAATGTCCTTTTTATTCCTGTTTTGCGGCATAGCGCTGTATAAATAGTTTTTTATGTATTTTAGATTGGTTATGATCTGTCGGTGAGACCGGCTTTCAAGAATATTGTGCAGAATGGAGAATTATGAATCCTTTTGATATGGCGATCATTGTAGTGCTTGGGTATTGTGTTATCCGGGGGATTTTCAGAGGATTAATCAAGGAAGTGTCGTCGATTGTCGGTCTGGCGGCCGGTTTTTATGTGGCGTATTCATATCACGGCGCAGTTTCTCCCTTGTTTTCAAAATGGATCACGGAGCCGGCGTATCTTAAAATCACAAGTTTTATTCTTCTTTTCTGCAGTGTGTTTTTTATTATTGCCCTGATCGGGATTTTGATCCGGTTTGTTGTAAAGTTGGTCCTGCTGGGGGTTGTTGACCGGATTTTCGGGGGTGTTTTCGGCGCATTAAAGGCCACTTTAGCTGTATCCTTTGCCTATATCCTCTTGATTACATTTCTTCCCGCCGGAGGCGCCTCTGTGGTCAGTGCCTCGAAACTGGCACCGCAAATAAATATTCTTGCCAAAGGGGTCATCAGTGTGGTCCCGAAAGATGTCCGGAATTCGTATAACAAAAAATTATCAGAACTTAAAAGAGACTGGAGCCGGAAAACATAAATTGACTTTTATCAGTTTATATGACAATTCGATCTGCTTAAGTTTTTATTTTTGTCGGATATTATTTAAGAAGAATAGAATGTTTATTTGAGGCAAGCAGATGATTGCAGTAATCGATTATGATGCCGGGAATTTGACCAGCGTATCGCGGGCACTTTCCCATATCAATGTTGAAAATGTCATTACAAATGACATCAAGCTAATAGAATCAGCGGAACGGATTATTTTTCCGGGGGTCGGGGCCGCCGGATCTGCCATGAAAAGCCTGACTCGCTTAGGTCTGGATAAGGCGATAAGGCAAGCCGTTGAAAGCGGAAAACCGGTACTGGGCATTTGTCTGGGCACACAGATTATTTTGCAAAAAAGCCAGGAAAACCAGGCCAAATGTTTAGGGATTATTGACGGAACCGTGCAGGCGTTTTCTGAAATATTTCAATCCAGGGGGATTAAAGGATTGAAAATACCGCACATGGGATGGAATCGCATTGATTTGAAAGCAGACCATCCGGTATTTGCCGGTCTCAAAGAAAATGATGAATTTTATTTTGTGCACGGATATTACCCGTTGCCGGATAATTTAAGCCAGGTGATTGCCACCACGGATTATGGAATTGAGTTTCCTTCCATTATCGGCATGAACAACCTTGTCGCAACCCAGTTTCATCCTGAAAAAAGCGGAAATCCCGGGTTGACCATATTAAAAAATTTCAGCAGTTGGGAGCCATGTTAAGCAAGCGAATTATACCCTGTCTTGATGTCCGGGAAGGTCGGACCACCAAAGGCATCAAATTTAAAAATAATGTCGATATCGGTGATCCGGTTGAAATGGCATTAATGTATTATGAGGCTGGTGCGGATGAAATCGTATTTTATGATATCACCGCTTCCCATGAAAAACGGGACATCATGATTGACGTGGTGCGAAAAGTGGCTGAAACTATTTTTATTCCGTTTTCTGTGGGCGGCGGGATCCGTACGCTTGAAGATATGCGGGATGTCCTGTTGGCCGGGGCGGAAAAAGTCAGTGTTAATTCAGCAGCTGTCAGAAACCCGGAAATTATTTCACAGGGCGCAGCTGCTTTTGGGAATCAGTGCATTGTTCTGGGCATGGATGTCAAACATGTCGGAAAAAGTGAACAAATCCCGTCCGGATACGAAATCGTCATCAACGGCGGCAGAAAATATATGGGGATGGATGCGCTTGCCTGGGCGCTCAAAGGCCAGGCTTTAGGCGCCGGAGAGATTTGTTTGAATTCAATCGATGCCGACGGGACTAAGGACGGTTATGAGTTGACATTGACAGAATTGATTTCAAGCAGTGTTGATATACCGGTGATCGCTTCCGGCGGTGCCGGACATCCGGTCCATTTGCGTGATGTTTTAACCCAGGGGAAAGCGGATGCGGCATTGATCGCATCTATGGTGCATTACGGCACTTACACAATGCCGGACATCAAGTCTTACCTGGATCACGAAGGGGTTAAGATTCGATCTGCATGGTAAGACGGTTCCGGGTTTTATTTTTCTGCGGATTTTCGGGCGATTTCTTCCAGCTGTTTAATTAAAAAATCAGCATCCGGAACCATCATTGTTGCGGAAATCTTTTGCCCGTTTTTTGTCAGGATATGATACCGGATCAATTCTGTTTGCGGATCGCTTGGCGGCTGGGACGGGTTGGTCAAAGCGTTTTTTGATTCAATTCGGGGGCTTGGTCTGGAACGGGCGATTCGGTCGATAATATCCGCCGAAATCTTATTGAGGATTAAGCGACGCTTTTCTTCCGCAGAGTAAGTATTGAACTGGTCTTCAGGCTTTTCCGCAATATCGCTATTTGCAGCATCATGCAACTTTTTCAGCCGTTTGGCGTAAGCGTTCAGAACATTATGAATTTGATGGGTTGGTATATGCATAGGCTGAATAATAAAGTTTTATGAATTTTTTGTGACTGTCAAAAGCGATCTCCGGCAGGTCCTCATACTTAAACCAGCGAGCATCATCTGCATCGTCACCGGCATAAAGATCCCCGCTGTATGAACGGATGAGAAAGCCCGTCAGTATAACCGTGTCATAGCTGGTGCTGTGATTGCTTGTGACGCCAAGCAGCATATCTATTTTTCCGGCCAGACCGGTTTCCTCTGCCAGTTCCCTTAAGCCGGCTTCTTCCGGGGTCTCTTTCAGCTCCATAAAACCGCCGGGAAGGCACCACCATCCTTTTTTCGGATCAACACTGCGTTTGACCAGCAGCAGTCTTTGCTGATCATCAATCGTGACCAGACATGCTGCCGGAACCGGATTTTCATAAATGGGCGTGCGGCAGGAATTACAAAACAGGCGGTCTCGCCCTTCATAAAATTTTTCCGACAATCTGCCGCCGCAGAAATGGCAGTGGCTTTTTTTAATCATCAAAATTGCCGTCAGGCCCCTTGTCGCTTTGAATAGTGGCTGCCCTTTCAGCGATTTTCTCCGCAGACCAGTCCGCCGGGTTTTCAATACGTTCCGCCTTGGGTCCGGGATCATAAGAACCGGCGTCAATAATGGCATCAATGGCAAAATCGGCAGTGTCTTTGCTGTTTAATACATTTACCAGCATGCTGTAGACGAAATCTTCAACGCGCTGGACCATTCTGTTTCTGATTTCAGAAGGCTGTGCCAGAAGATGGTTTTCAAAGGGCCGGTTG
>JAQYVU010000177.1 GCA_030145385.1 Desulfococcaceae bacterium | reverse complement strand
TCAAACCTTGATTTTTGACTTTACAAAATTATAAAGCTTCTTAACCTGATTGCTTTTGCTGATTCTTAATTTTAATTTTAATCTGACATGATGAATCCGACGGCTCACCGAGGAATATGTCAGGCCTAAGGATTCTCCGATTTTCTGATTACTGTATTTACCGGTTTTCCATAAAAGATAGACAATCACATCCCGTTTGTCCCGATCATCGCCCGTCAGCCGTCGGGATTCTCTGAAATATTCAACATCGCAGTCCAGCAGATCGGCCGCTTTTTCAATTAAAATTCCAGGGCCTTCTTCTTTCAGCAGCCGGTTTAATTGCGGCAATTCACCATCAAAAGTTCCCGAGCGGTACTT
Source organism: Desulfococcaceae bacterium (assembly GCA_030145385.1). Lineage (GTDB taxonomy): Bacteria > Desulfobacterota > Desulfobacteria > Desulfobacterales > Desulfosalsimonadaceae > SURF-3. The sequence goes on along the minus strand of JAQYVU010000177.1, from coordinate 5,342 downwards.
GTCTTTAATCTGATTAATAAACTCCTGAGATCCGTAGATGAATCCGAATTTAACGTCCTCCCAGACGCACCCTGTTTCATCCGAATACCGCTGAACTTTGCCGCGGTATGCAAGACGCCTGTCTTTGGCCGCAGTTGCCTGAGATAAAATGGAGTTGATCTTTAACCAGGCCGGTTGTTTTTTCTTATACGCGTAATACGGGTAACTGCTCCATTGATAATCCGCCAGGCGCTTTACAAGCCCTGCCCGCAGCGGGTTGCGATGAATATAGCAGGAAAGTCGCATCAGGTAAGCATCATTTTCAACGATAATGCTTTTGAACCTTCCCTGAAACAGGTGACCGCTCTGGGAATTTCTCAGGTTAAAACGCCGGGTATAGCTTGTGCCCAGCCATTGCATGGCTTTTGACAGGTTCGGTTTGCGGGTACGCAGCAGCAGGTGGTAATGATTGGTCATCAGGACATAGGCGTGAATATCGATCTCAAACCGATCGGACAGCTCCGCCAGAAGATCTGAAAAATCCTGATAGTCTTCGTTGCTGCGGAAGATTTTACAGCGGTTATTGCCACGCGAAAGAACATGGTAATATGCCCCTTTAAATTCTATTCTCAATTGCCTTGCCATGATATGAAATTACCAATGCCTGCATCACATGTCAATTGTTATAATACATAATCAAGGTTCGACCCCTATTACCCAGGCCAATTGATGAGTGCAAAAAAGAAATCGTTTAATTCTTTCGCAGCCCAAACGGATCGTCGGCATATAAAAATGCAAAATCTTTTTTTACACGCTCGTTGTCGATCCCGAAACCTGATAACGTTTTCACCTGGTGTTTCCGCTGATACGACTTCTGCTTTTGCGCCTGACGCACAACCGCATTCCGTAAATCATTGCTCGTTTCGATTTCCGTAAAGTCAACAATCTGCTCGTACATGGGCATCAGGTCTTTGCGCAGCTTTTTGTAATCAACAATCAGCACTTTTTCCTTATCAATTTCATTGTTATGCCACAGCTCATAAAAATACCGGTACAGTTCCAGACTGGCCTGATACCGCCGGTTATAGTAATTGGCTTTCTGTTTTTCAGTAAAGCGGTGCATGCCCCACAGAATATCAAGTGTATTGTAATTTAAAGACAAATAAGACGGCAATGTTTCTTCAGGCATGCGGTGCATATAGATAAATTTTGCATCCGGAAACACTTCGACAAGCGTCTTGATCCGGTGAGTGGAAAAATGGGTCTGGGCAAAAATCTGGGTTTTGCCGGTATAATAAATATGACGCTGAAAAATCGACTTTAAAAAAAGCGCTGAACTGATTCTTTTTTTTCTTGGCTGAAGGTCATGGAACCGGATTTCCCGGTAATCTTTTTCAGCAAAGCCCATCGGTGTTCCGATGACCACAAACTGGGTATCATGGTTATGCAAAAACAGCATCTCATCTTCTTCCACAGAATCAAGTGCAATCTGGTGGCCGGCTTCCTCGGGAATTAACACGACCGGGTTTTTCCGTGTCAGAAATTTAACAATCGGCTTGACGATCTTTCGTGCCGTAATTGCCGGAAACAGCAGCTGCCAGGTGGTAAAGGCGGCCATATCCCCCGTCTGGGTGAACAAATGATGGATAAATGTAGTACCGCTTCGAGGATGCCCGATAATAAATACCGGCTGTCTGACTTTTACTTTACGAAATTTCGGGAAAAAGATATAATCAAAAAAGAGCGTTGTGACGGTAAAAAAAGAATGCGTCATAAAAAACAGAATCACGAATACAAAAAATACAAAATGCCTGCTGAATCCGAATAATTCCCAGCTGACCGCCAGTCCCTGCTTATAGATACGCATCCAACGATCCTTTCTGAATCGATAAACTGGAATTAAACTAACCGATTTCAAGTCATTTTGCAATCATATGAACATTGAGCATGTCTAATTCTTCACTATATGCCATGCCGCTTTTTCATCGCCACAATGCACTCTTTACAGGCATCCGGATAATTACCGTCCCTGATCCCGGCCCTTACGCTAAAATATTTTTCATTGTTCCAGATTTGGGCAAGGGTTTCTCCATGAATATTTCCCATTGACGGTGAGTCCGACCAGGTGCAGCACGGCAGCACTTCCCCTGTGGCGGTCAAAATAATCTGCCGCCAGGGGAATGAACACGATACTTTTCTGTAAATCGGATATTTTTTCAAATAATTCAGGCCAAACGCCATTTTGCCCCGAAATGTCATCAGGCTGCTTTTTGCCCAAAGATGCGCGACCTGCTGTTTTCTTCTCATCAATGTTCCGGAACCGTTTAAATCAAACTTGTACGGCACATTTAAAAAAATCCCCTTACCTGACGCATATTTTACCACCTGCATTAAATCTTTTTTGATTTTTGGTGAACTATAGTCAATATGCTGTTCAGCCAGGTCAAAATCAGCGGGTAGCCCCCGGCTGCCAACCGGCAGCAGTTCTTTTTGATAGTTATATGGAACCCGAAACTCGGCGCAGTTGATTTCCCTGATTCCCAGTGAGGCCGAAAAATCGACAAAATCTTTTAACTCATTGAAATTTAATTTCATTAACACGTAATTAAATACGATTTTCGGATATTTAGATTTTTTTAGTAATTTTAAATGATTAATTTTTTCCAGATTGGATACCACCCGGTCAAAATCACTCTTCTGGCGAATCATTTCATACCTGTTTTTGTCTGCCGAATCCATGGATACATGCAGTTCATGAATATATCCATCGGTCAACAGATCAGCCGTATGGTCTGTCAGCGCCATTAAATTGCTGGTCATGACAACCTGGGGAACATTTTTTTGCTTAATCTCAGATAAGATGGCGGGCAGTTCTTTATTCAGCAAAGGTTCATATCCGGCGGACAAGTGCAGAATATTGACCCGGGGCAGGATTTCTCCTGTAATTTTTTTGAAAAAATCAACGGTCATATCGGATTTGCGCGATTGATCCCGGCCGGTTTCATATCCCTTAAAACACATGATACATTTAAAATTACACCGGTCTGTCAAATCCAGCCGAAGCTCAATATCCCTGTTTAATAGTCCCATCAATACCCTCATTTATAATTGTCGATCATATCGGAAAAATTATTAAGCTTATAATTCAAATACCCGCAGATGTCAAAAATGATCATTCGTATTCATTTGCCAGGAGCTGCTTGAAAAAATTAAGTTAAAACGATGCAGTGATCCCAACGCAGCATTTCCTCCGTAAAAAAATACACTTGACAGTCTACCGATCGGTCGGTAGACTGCTTTCAAGTTCCTCAATCCAATTCCCATGCGCACAGAAATACTTTATCACGGAAGATACGATGAAACTTCAAAAACCAACGGCAACTGCCGATAGATTAGTTGATATCGCCGAATCACTGTTTGCTGAAAAAGGCTTTTACGGCACCAGCATCCGAGATCTTGCGGACGGCATCGGTATTGCCAAATCCTCCCTGCTTCACCATTATCCCACAAAACAAAAACTATATGGGGCGGTACTGAAAAAACTGGCAAATGAAATGACGCTGGAGGTCAAAGGAATCAGTGAGCGGTTTGCGGATGAAAAAGAACAGATATTTCAGCTTGTGCAATTACTTTGCGATAATTCAGAAAAAAAACCCAACCGGGTAAATATTATTTTGCGTGAACTGCTGGACAACCCCAAGCGGGCTGAAAAAGCCAAAAAATGGTTTTTTGTGGACTATTTCAAAGAGCTAACCGGCATGATAAAATCCGGACAAGATAAAGGGTTGTTCAAGCCGGTCAACCCTGAAATTTTTATTCTCCAGTTGCTCGGGGCTCATCGTTACCTGATCATATCCCTGCCCACCGTCAGACAGTTTTTTGATGAAAGCATTTACCAGCAGATATTGAAAAATCACCGCGCGGAACTGGAAACATTTGTGAAAGAAAGGCTTATGAAGGAAAAAGGAGACCATAATGGAATTTACCGAAATTCTGTATGAAAAAAAAGACGGTGTGGCGCGCATCACCGTCAACCGACCTGAAAAATACAATGCCTGCACCACCACCACTATTTATGAACTCACCCAGGCCCTGACCGATGCATGGGTGGACCGATCCGTCGGTGTCGTGGTGCTCACCGGCAGCGGCGACAAGGCATTCTGCACTGGCGGCGACCAGTCCATCCGGGAAGCCGGCGGTTATTCCGGTACCGTGGCCGCCCTGCCCCTGGAAGTCGGATGGCAGCAGGTCAGCAGCCTGATACGGACCATCCCTAAACCGGTAATTGCCCGGGTGAACGGGTATGCCATTGGCGGCGGTAACGTTTTTCAGGTGGTATGTGATTTTTCCATTGCATCGGATAAAGCCAAATTCGGCCAGGCCGGCCCAAAAGTGGGCAGCTTTGACCCGGGCTACGGCACCGGCGACCTGGTCCGGGCTGTGGGGTTGAAAAAAGCCAAGGAAATCTGGTTTTTATGCCGCCAGTATTCTGCCGCAGAAGCTTTGGAAATGGGACTGGTCAATGCGGTGGTGCCCCATGAAAAACTCGATGAAGAAGTGGATCAATGGTGTGCCGACCTGCTGGAAAAGAGCCCGACCGCGCTGAAAATGCTCAAATATGCATTTCATGCGGAAACCGACGGCGTGGTTGGGGTGACTAACCTGGGAGTTGGCGGGTTAAGCATGTTTTACGATACCGAAGAATCGCTGGAAGGTAAAAATGCGTTTATGGAAAAGCGGAAGCCTGAATTTTCCAAATTTCGATAAGTTTCCATCATAAATGGCTATTTTGTCCAGTTTCCGCGTCAGGCTCAGATTTTAATCCTCAAAATACAACTTGTATTCCTCCGGCTAAAATCTTCGCCTTCCTTGAACCTGAACAAAATTTCTCATTTATGAAAGGACACTAAATATAAAATAGGAGGAAGATATGGCCATAAAATCGGTTCTGGTTGTCGGGTCCGGCCTGATGGGCAGCGGCATCGCCCAGGTCTGTGCCCAGTCGGGCATCAGCGTCATGCTGCACGATGTTTCACCGGCATCCCTTGAAAAGGCCCAAAAAAATATTGCCTGGTCAGTGGACAAATTCGTGGAAAAAGGCAAACTCACCGAAAGCAAAAAAATCATTTTAAACCGAATTGCCTTTATCGACAAAATTGAATCCGGCTTAGAACCGGATCTGGCCATTGAAGCAGTCTTTGAAAACATTGAAATCAAACGCAACATATTTAAAAGGCTTGATGAATGTTGCGGGCCTGACACCCTGATTGCCAGCAATACCTCAGCTATTCCCATCACTGAGCTGGCAGCGGCAACCGCCCGGCCGGAAAAAATCATGGGCCTTCATTTTTTCAGCCCGGTGC
>JAQYVU010000057.1 GCA_030145385.1 Desulfococcaceae bacterium | reverse complement strand
TGTTATGGAAAAAATCCTTGATCCTGCATGGGCCTTGCAGACAAAAGAACCGGGGCCCTGGCTTGCCCTTTGTGTTCACCATGTGATACGTTTAAACGGCAGGATTGATGCTGCTGAAGCACCCGAGGAAATGCTGGCATTCACTGTGGAACTGCCCTACCGGTTTAATACAGATAGGCGGAAGGCTGAAGGCTGAAGGCTGAAGATGGAAGGCTGAAGGCGGAAGGGTTACGGAGCATGGAGTTCATTTCCAGATGGCTTTCGGCAAAGCCCCAGGTCTCTGACCTGGCCTTAAAAACCGGGTTTCTAAAAATCAAATAAAAAACAAATGATCAAAAAAGAAGACTTACGAAATGCGATTAACGCCATCTTTGCCCGGGACCCTGAAATCGGATATTCCCTGGACGAACTGTTTGATGCACGCCAAATCAACGTTTCTCCCTTCCCCGGCCCACCTGATGAAGAGGCTCCTTTTTTCTTTTTCGACAATGAAAAAATTTATGTAAACAAAATCAATTACTTTAATGAAAAATCCGTTCCCATTGAACAGCGTCTTTTGATCAAATACGGGGAATTGATTGAAAAAGAGAAATTAGAAAGTCAAACTGCCGTTGATTTTCGCAAGGCACCGGAACAAATACGCGCAGCCGGCCTGAATGCCGTTGTAAATTATGAAATAAAGCATGCCATGGATCTGATTCAGCAGAAACTGAGTCGATCAGCAAAAAAAAATACACCCGAGGCAAAATTTCACAACTCGATTTACAATCACTTACGTTCAATTCTGCAAACAAAAACAGACCGTGAGTTGCAAAAAAATGATAACGCCGTTGTTCTGTTTGAAGGCAACGTCGGCAATGATCATTCGGCATTTTTTTTACGATTCCCGTTCAACCGGGAATCGCTTTGCCAGGTGGCAATGATCAACCTGGAATTTTTTCATGTCCGGTTCATGCTCAAGTGCCTGGTTGAGGGATTGGCACACAACCTTTTCGCGTGTATGATCAATGGGAAAATAACGGGCCTGCTTTTTCTTCACTTAAGAAAAGAGCTGTTTTATACCGGGCTGGAAGTCAAATACATTGCCACGGTCAATGGCAATGGGCCTGATCGTGCCAATGAGCCGGATCGGGAAAAAGCTAAAAGCCCAAAGGTCAAGGGCATCGGCACATTTTTAATGGCAGGGGCATGGCTGCTGTGGAAGAGCGAACAAATAAAAGCCAAAGAAATCTTTTTAGAATCGGAAATCAGCGCCAGGCAATTTTATGAATCCATCGGGTTTGTTTACAGACACCCCATGTCATATGTGCTAAGAAATCCCAAAGGCTATCTCCTGGCATCGATTCCAAATATGGCGAAAAGCCGCAGTCATTTAAACCAATTTGCAGTACAGTCCATTAAAAGATTAATCCCGGCACAAATTAAACAGTTAAAAAAAGCCAAAAGCAATGCAAGTATCGACCGGCAGTTCGCATTTTGTTTTATTTCAGAATGTCTTGAGCTGGACAACCTGCCTGAAATAAAAGAAACTGCATATCGTATGCTTTTACGGAATGAAAAAAAAATCCCGGATGCCAAACAGTTGTTACCGGCAAAAGAAAAACAAACCGCGCCTGAAAAATCCCGCAAAACTCCCCGGCAAATCGTTTCCGTGGTTTACGATAAACGGTTTGAAAACCACCTGAAAGGGATATTTCACTTAGAAAGCGCCAAAAGAATGAAAGCTGTTTTTGAGATCCTGGAAGACAAAACGATCTCAAAACGTTTTGTTACTGTTGAACCGAGGGCGGCCACACGGCAAGAGCTGGCCTGGGTGCATACACCGGCTTATATCGAACGCGTCGCCCGGACCGCGAACAAACCGCTTTTTTCATTTGACTTAGATACCCAGGCATCTGAGGACTCCTATGAAACAGCCAGCCTGGCAGTGGGCGGTGTCTTTTGCCTCATTGATGAAATCCAAAACAAACAAAATAGCGGGCGGGGATTTGCTTTTGTCAGGCCCCCCGGTCACCACGCAGGGCCTGACAAGGCCATGGGATTTTGCCTGTTTAATAATATCGCGTTAGGCGCACGATATCTCATAGAAAAATACTCGGCTGGAAAAGTGATGATTGTGGATATCGACGTTCATCACGGCAACGGAATTCAGTCCATATTTTACGATTCAAATGACGTTCTTTACTTTTCCGTACATCAGTTTCCCTGCTATCCCGGCACCGGCAAAATAAATGAAATCGGAAGCGGAAAGGGTGAGGGGTTCACCATCAATGTCCCCATGGGAAAAGGTCACGGCGACATGGATATCGCAAAAGTCATCCGTTATCTGGCCGATCCGGTGGCACGGGAATTTCAACCGGACATGATCCTGGTAAGCTGCGGATTTGACCTCTATGTGCATGAGCCGCTCGGAGGAATGAATGTTACCCCGGACGGTTATGCCCTGATCACCCGAATTTTGAAAAACATTGCGGACAAAGTCTGTCAGGGACGCATCGCCTTTATTATGGAAGGAGGCTACAGCATCCGGGGCATCAAGGAATGCGGGCTCCGTGTAATGAAAGAACTGTGCGACATCCCCACACTCTCACCGGAAAAAACTGAAAGGGTTGAAACCGCGAACCTCGCGAATCTGCCGGTATTGCTCAAAGCAATTGAAATCCAGAAGGAATACTGGAAATCGCTTCGATAACCCGCAATTCTCATGAAAATTTATTTGCAATAAAAATGTTAACCAACCACAATTAACCCACATTTCTCATGAAGAAAATTAATAAAATTCAAATAAATTTTTCACCCTTCGGGCCAGCCTGATTCGTTCATCTGCTGCGTTATAAGCGGTTCGCGGTAAACCGCTACAGCTTCACCCCTTATGCCTTGCATATGAACGAATCAAACTGGTGAGAAAATCGGGATAACCCCCCTTTTCGCCATCCGACCGGACGGCAACTGACAACTGCAACTTTACATATCCATTCAATGTCAACAGACAGGTTCCACTCCTTTATATTTTCCCATAAACAAATTCACCAGCCATAAAGACAAACCCTCCAAAACATTACCAATAGGGGATCGGTCATTAATCCTCCGCCGCTGGCATGCATCTTGAATATTTATATTTAAAAGCGCTGCTGCCGGGGGTTGCCGGAGAACACCGGACAGCCGGATTCGAGCGTAAGCAGATTTTCAGCAAGGGAAAAAATTCAAAATGAAAAAACATTTTTTTAACGGCAACAATGATTCAGGCAAATACGGAAAAACATATTCCAAACTGTTTAGAAATTTTACCGGATTAACAATTGTATGCTCGCTGATTCCGCTCCTGCTCGTGGGATGGGGAATCAATATCCATTATACGAAGTTTGCAAAATCACGAATGATAAATTCCATTCAAAGCCGCGTTGAACACCACGGTGAAATTATCAAACTGTTTTTAGAAGAACACAGCTCAAAACTCAAGCTTCTTGCCTTTACCCAATCCAAAGCCTACCTGCGGGAACCCGCCCATCTTCAGCATATCTTTGAAATGATGAATCGGGAACACAATGTCATCACCGATATCGGCGTCATTGACGAAAACGGCAGACACATTGCTTACATCGGTCCTTATGACCTGATGGACAAAAACTATTTTCAGACTTTCTGGTTTGCGGAAGCCATGGAAAAAGGGATTTATATCAGCGATATGTTTATGGGATTTCGTAAAGAACCCCATTTTATTATTGCCGTCACCCGCTGCGAAGAAGGGCAAAAATGGATTTTAAGGGCCACCGTCAACACCCAGGCATTCCGTTCCCTGGTCGAAAATGTCAAAATCGGAAAAACCGGCGAGGTCTACCTGATCAACAAAGACGGGATTTTTCAAACCAGTCCGCGCTTTTCCGGCAATATAATGGAAACAGCCCCCTTTCCTACCGGTCCATATCATGATGATGTTACCGTCAACCTTTTTAAAGGCGATAATCCGGACGCTTCCTTTTCCAATCAAATCATGGCTGAGACATGGCTGCCGAATCCGCAATGGAAGCTTGTCGTAAAACAGGATTACTCGGAAGCGTTCGCGGATGTGAACCATGCCAATTTTGCGACATTAATTTTTCTTCATCTCAGCGCGATCAGCATTCTGATTGTGGCGGTTTTTATTACCAAATACATGATCTCGGTTATCAAAAAACGGGACATTCAGGCTGAAAATTTAAACCAGCAGCTCATGCAGGCCGGCAAACTGGCATCTATCGGGGAGCTTGCCGCAGGGGTTGCCCATGAAATCAACAACCCGCTTGCCATCATATTAACGGAAAGGCAGATTTTAATAGATTTGTTCGGTGTATCAAAAACAGATGATGCTGAGTTTTCCGAACAATTCAAGGCTTCCATGGACCAGATTGATGTTCAGGCGCTGCGGTGCAAAACCATTACCCATAATCTGCTTCGATTCTCACGGCGGACACAGTCCATGATTGAAACCATCGATCTGAATCAATTCATCCAAGAAGTGATTGAACTGATGGAAAGAGAAGCCAAGACCAGCGGCATTAAATTTATCGCTGACTTAGATACCAGCCTGCCGCCGATTCTTTCAGATCCTTCCCAGCTTCAACAGGTGTTTTTAAACCTGATTAATAACGCCATTCACGCACATAAAGAAAAATCATACGGCACGATCCGCATCACCACCCGGATTGATGAAACTAAAAAAGGGGTACAAATCACTTTTGCCGATACCGGATCAGGGATTTCGCAAAAAAACATTGAAAAAATATTTGATCCCTTTTTTACAACCAAGCCGGTGGGGCAAGGAACCGGTCTGGGGCTTTCCATCTGCTATACGATCATCAAACAGCTTGGGGGGGACATCGCGGTAAAAAGCAAAATCAATGAGGGCACCGGGTTTACGCTTTGCCTGCCCTTTGATCTGCCGGCTGAATTAAAGGAAAGCATGATGGCGTCGTAAACATAACGAATAACAATCAACACGTAAATATATATAAAAAGGAGGAATTCAAATGATCGGAAGCAGAATATTACTGGTGGATGATGAAATTATTTTTGCGAATAATATGTCAAAACTCTTAACCAGCAGGGGTTATCGGGTTATTACCGCAAATAATGGAGAAAGCGCTATCAGAGAGCTTGAAGAAAAAGATTTTGACGTGGTGGTGCTTGACCTGAAAATGCCCGGCATGGACGGCATCACGACATTAAAAGAGATTAAAAAGCTCGGGCTTTTTACCGAAACACTCATACTGACCGGGCACGGTTCGGTGGATACTGCCCTTGAGGCGATAAAGATCGGTGCATACGATTACCTGGCCAAACCATGCGAAATAAACGAGCTGGTGGAAAAAATCGAAGGGGCGTGGTCCAAAAAAGATGATGGTGAAAAAAAGGATATGCAGGAAAAAATTCAACGGGTCGTCGAATCGCCCGCTGACGCATTCAAGCTCTTCAAGAAAAAGAAATAAGTGTTTTTTCCCACGGCTCTCTTGTGCGCTCTGTGATGGATTGAATTACACAAATTGTCCCTGTGCGAAGTATAAATTCAACTTAAATTCGCTCAAATTCACTTAAAAAAGGAAAGATTATGAATTTAAAAAAAACAAAGATAATGGTGTCAATTATTTTTCTATTGAGTATCTGCTTTATCTGCTTAAGCGTCCCCATGACCGTAATGGCCGAATCAGTTACCCCCGCGGCGGTCACCGCCAGTGAGTTTCTCAAGGGACTGTCCATAAACGGCGATCTTAAAATCCGGTACGATTATCAGGACACGGATAAGACGGGTGAAGAGGCGCTGGAACGGCTGCGAACCAGGTTCCGTTTAGGCATGCGATGGAATAACCCGGAAGAAAACTGGAAAATCGCCGCCGGATTGTGTACCGGCGGTTTAAACGCGAACTCTCCCCAGGCCACCTATTCCAATGAAAAAACCTTTGAAACCGGCGATATCCGTCTGGATTATGCCTATGCCGAGCATAAACTGGACAATCTTAAATTCATAGCCGGTCAGCAGAAAAATCCCTTTGCCACCAGCTTTGCTCTCTGGGATTCGGATGTGCGGCCCGCGGGTTTTACCTCCGGCGTTGACCTGAACCCTGTGTTTATTACCGCCGGTGTTTATCAGGCCCGATATATCGATAAGGATATCGCCCGCATGGAAGCGGTTCAGGTCAGCGGAAAAACCGACTTTATGACAGCAGCCGTCGCCTTTTATAACTATCACCGCATTGACGAATATATCCTGAAAGAAGGCATGGATAAAGACTATACTTACCAGATAGTGGATTTCTATGTCAGCGGCAAAATTGCAGCTGATCCGGTCGTTTTAACCCCTTATGCGCAGGTATTCTATAACCTGGGCGCAAAGGGCGAAAAAGGCCAGAGTATTCAGGGCGGCAATCTGGATCCGGAAGAGGAAAATATCGGCTATGTGGTCGGCATGGATGCGAAAATCGACCGGATTAATCTGGGGATCGCCTGGGCGCAGATCGGTGCGGATTCGGTCATGCAGGATCTGAAAGACAGTAATTTCGGCAAAGCGTTCGGTTCAACGGACGCCCAGGGCTTTAAACTGAAACTGAAATACGCCCTGACCCGGCACTTTTCGCTCTCCGGCACCGCTTATTTGTGTGAAGCCAAAGAGCGGGAGCTGGATCAGGACTCGCGAATATACCAGTTGGATATGGATTATAAATTTTGATGGCGTCGTGAAAAGTCGCATCTACTGCGTTGCAGCGGTTTTTCAGACACTCAAGATACTACATGTATGATTTCGAGCCTGAAAAACCGCTGCGCCTTGTATATGAAACTTTTAACTTAGCCATCCTTCTACTTTATACGGGAGCATCAATTTTGATGGCAGCGTGAAAAGTCCCATCTCCTTAATTTTTTAATCTGCAAAAATCCGGATTATCCCGCCACAGCGTTACCAATCCGGCCTGTATTTTTATCCGTAACGATGCAGGCACGAAAAATGACAATTACTATGCGCCAGTTCTGATTTGACGGGGCAATCTGTTCATATCCATTGAAACCGTGACGAAATCCGGACAGGCAGCGATGATAACGTGGATGGAAAAGCATACGTCAAAAATGAGGATTTAACTTTATTTCGTTATCAGCAGGACTCTTCTCCGGCTGCCCGACAAATACCTGGTGCATGATCCTGTTTTTCCCGTTTTTTTTGGCAGAATACATTAGTTTATCAGCAACATGCAGCATATCATCGACACAAATAACGGTATTCTGAAACGTCGCAACCCCCATACTGAATGTGACCGGCCATCCATAATCACGCATTTTGTTCTTTAATTTCTGATTCAGCTTTACCGCCAGAGTCATTGCACCGTTAGCATCTGTTTTAGAAAAGAGTATTCCCAGTTCATCCCCGCCAAACCGGGCAGCGATATCAATCGACCTGATATTTTTTAAAATCGTATCCGCAACCACCTGCAGAAGATGATCACCGGCATCATGCCCCAGGTCATCGTTGACGGCTTTAAAATTATCAATATCCATATATATGATGGATAAAGGATCACAAAACCGTTGGGCCCTGTATATTTCAACTTCGGCAACCTCAAAAAATGCCCGCCGGTTGGACAATTCCGTCAACGGATCCATGCGGGCTAATCTTTGCTGGGCTTGCAGGGCATTTTTAAATTCCCACACCAAAACTGTCGCAAACAGAAAAACAATTAACCGGAATGTTTCATTAATAAAAGGGATGCTCGCATCCGAAAATTCGCCGACCAGCAGCAAATCCGCTGCCAGCCATGTGATGGTGCTGAAAACAGACAAGATGACACCGGCCCTCAGACCGGCATACCAGGTTGAAAAAGCTATCGGAAACAGAAAAAACAATGACAATGCATACTCCGTACCCGTGATACAGCGGATCAAACCGACCAGAAGAATGAACCCGCTGACTGCGGTCAACAGCTTGCCTCTGCTGAATCTGATGACTACCCGGTTTAGGTAGTGTAAAATTTTTTTCATTATGCTGCGATATAAATTCATGGGGAATTGGATCTATCCGGATGCCGGGAGTTATGGATTAAGTGAGAGGAATAACCAGATTGCTTTATATTTACGACGGCGGGCAAATCACTTCGTTAAATGAAAGCATCTGCAATCTGCCGGCCGCCGTCGGAGTTTAAGTGTTTGCGAATTTCAGTTTATAGGCCTGCTCAACAAGGTCAGCGGCCCAGCCGGCTTCCGTGATATAGTCCCTGTTGATCACCAGGTCGAACTCATAGGGAGAGGCATCCTTTTTCTTAAGATTTTTCTTAAAAAATTCACTCTGCCGCTTGTCTTCTGCAACCAGCTTTTTTTCAGCTGCCGCCTCACCCATATCCAGAATACCGGCCACCCGTTTTACGCGGTGTTCTTTTGAACTGATAAACCGGACGGCAAGCACTCTGTCCCGCGGCAAAATAAGATGCGTGGCACGGCCGACGAATATGGTGGGGCTGTCATCTGCGATTGAATAGACTGATGTGATGAGGTGACGCATGTAATCACCCATGGTGAAAGATTTTTCACCAAAAAGCATGGCACCGAAATTACTCATGACACCGGGATGCCGTTCATCAAAAAAATCCACCGTTGTTTGCTTTAAATCAGAGTCAGTGGCAATGTGTTCCAGAATTTCCCGATCCACGACTCGCAGGCCTGCTCTTTGGGCGACTAAATCCGCGATTTCAAGGGCGCCAACGCCTATTTTACGGGAAAAGCTGATACAATTGTTGACCCGTGCCGCCAGTTCTTTTTTCTTGATGGCCGCCAGCCGTTTTGTTTCCCATTCCCGAATATACTGACCAGCCATTTCAGCAGTATTCATCCTTTTTTTTGCACGGCCTGCATACATTCCGGGCACGTATTTTATTTCATTTGTTTTGTCTGTCATCATGACCTCCTTTGAGTAAATTCTTCATGAGAAATTCGGATTATATTTTATTAGAATTATTTCAAATTATTCAATGCCTCCCACATAAGACTGTATTTCAGCTGCCGCTTCTTTATCATCACGTTTAAACCGTAAACTTAATTCGTAAGAGTTTGATCCGGGAAGCAATTTAATTGAAAATCCCAGCTTGCGCCCGAGGGCCAGCATATTCACATTATCTGTCATCACCAGTCCCCAGACCCTTTCAATATTTCTCATCCAGGCCATTGCCAGACACCGTTTCAGCAATTGAACCCCAATACCCTTCCCATGCCACTGGTCACCGACAATAATCGCAAACTCGGCATTTTTCCCGTCGTACTCCGGGATGATTCTGGCCACCCCCAGCATCCTGTCCTCTTCTGCTGAAGACGAAATAGCCACCAGCGCAACCTCACGATCATAGTCGATCTGGGTAAATCGCGCGAGCATCTGGTTGGAAAGCTTTTTCACCGGGCTGAAAAATCGAAAGTATATACTTTGCGAAGACATTGTCTTAAATAACGATTCCAGCAAAGGCGCATCCTCCGGGCGTATCGGCCGAATTAACAGCGGTTGTAAACCATTGACTTGAATCCGGCTTTCATACTGGTTCGGATACGGGCTGATGACGAGATGCAGCGGCGCTTTGACAGCAGAAGGCTTGACCAGCACCCGCGCATCGGCGGCGACAATTTCGGTACTGCCGGCAATCAATGGATTGATATCGATCTCTTCAATCTCGGAAAAGTCCGTCACCAGCTGGGAAAGCCGCATCAGGATTTCCTCAAGGAATATCAGGTTAACCCCCGGCAGGTTCCGGTACCCGTGTAAAACCCGGCTGATTTTTGTCTCTTCCATCAACCGTTTTGCCAAAAGCCGGTTAATTGGCGGCAAGGCGATGGCCCGGTCTTTGATAATTTCCGTAAAAATACCGCCCATGCCGAACAGCAGCACAGGACCGAAATCCCGGTCTTTTTTCGCGCCCACGATGAGTTCATAACCCGAACATGCCAGCATTTTCTGAACAGTCACGCCATCAATCACAACGTCCGGCCGGGCTCTTTTGACATTTTCAATAATTCGTGCAAATGCTTGCCGAACCTCTTTTTCATCGGCGACATCCAGCACAATCCCTTTGACATCTGTTTTATGAGTAATGTCGGCAGAATGAACTTTTAATACAACCGGAAAACCAATTTGATTTGCCAGGTGCACCGCCATACCCTCATCCAATGCGATTTCAGCAGGATTCACGGGAATGCCGTACGCCGCCAGCAGCTGCTTGGCTTCCGATTCCGTTAACACCCCGGCGGCCCTTTCAAGACCTTTTTGAACCAGCGCCTTTGCCTCGCTGCGGTTAAAATCAAGTTTATTCGGCAAAGACGGCGGAATTTCCTGGAGCATCCGGTTGTTTGTTGAATACTGATAAAGATCCATAAATGCCCGGACCGCTCTTTCCGGGGTGTCAAATGTACTGATCCCTGCCTGATTAAAAATCCTTCGGCCTTTCTCAACATCCATCCCCCCCATCCATGCCGTAATAATCGGTATTTTCCTGTTTACCAGGATATCTGCCAGCCGTTGGGCCACCTCGGCCGGATCCGACATGGCCTGAGGGGAGAACATAATCAGCAGACCGTTGACGTTGCTGTCATCCAGGAGAACTTCAACGGTTTTTTGATATCTTTGCCAAGACGCATCACCCAGTATGTCCACCGGGTTGGAACGGCTCCAGAAGGGCGGCAGAATTTCATGCAGCCGGCGGGTGGTTTCAAGTTTTAAGGCAACCGGCTCAACACCGTAATCCGATAATGAATCCGCTGCCATGACACCCGGGCCGCCGGAATTGGTCACAATGGCAAGCCCGCTACCCACCGGTTTCGGCTGTTTGGCAATAAATTCCGCACAGTCAAAAAGTTCTTCAAAGGTTTTTACCCGGACAATACCCGCTCTTTTGAATGCGGCATCATAAATAGCATCCTCACCGGCCATCGCACCGGTGTGAGATGCGGCAGCCTTCGCACCCGCGTTTGACCGTCCGGCTTTAAAAGCGATGATCGGTTTCACCCGGGACACAGCCCTTGCTGCGCTCATGAAATTTCTGTACCGGGTCAGGCTTTCAATATACATGACAATGCTGCTGACCTCGGGATCATTGCCCAGAAAATCAATAATATCTCCGAATTCGATATCCAGCATGGACCCCAGACTTACAAAATAACTGAACCCCATATTTGCCTGTGCCGCAAAATCAAGTATTGACGTGCAGATGGCACCGCTCTGTGAAACAAACGCCATTTTACCGGATTTCGGCATCCGCCCGGCAAAACTGGCATTCAGCCGGGACCCGCTGCATACGATCCCCAAGCAATTGGGGCCGATGATTCTAAAATCCTTCCCGGATACAGCCTCGCGGATTTCGGCTTCAATGGCGACACCGGCTTCTCCTGTTTCCCTGCCCCCGGCCGAGATGATAACCGCACCGCCGCCGTCAATAGCCGCGCAGTCTTTGACAATTTCCGGAACGGTATGAATCGGTGTAGCAATCACGGCCAGATCAACCGCTGAGCCGATTTCACGGACGTTATGATATACTTTTCGCCGGTACACTTTCCGATACCGGGGATGAACCGGATAAATGTCACCTGTAAATCCCCCGGCAATCAGGTTCTGCATGACCGATGCACCGATACTCCCGGCTTTCTCGCTGGCCCCGATAACGGCAACGGATTTCGGCTGAAACATTCGATCTAAATTATAAACGCTCATTCTGTATCCTCAGAGCAGACATTTAGACAGAAGACTGAAGATAAAATCGAACAGAACAGATCAATCATTTCATTTTCACCTTCAGCCTTCTGTCTTCCCACCTTAAACCTGTTTTTTTTATATTACCCAAACGGAAAACTGCCTCCCGCTGTGAATTACCTTATTGCACACCCGGCCCATGAAAAATTCCTGAACCCTTGAAAGGCCTTTCCTTCCAATGACAATCGTTCCATATCCCCCGGCCTCCGCTTCTTCGACAATCGCACCGGCCCGGCTGTAAACGCCGGTAATAATTCTTTCAGAGATTTTATTTTCATCAAAGCCTGCCTTGATGAGCTTCTCTTTCACATCGGCAAACAATTCCATCATTTCATTATGGGCCAGTTCCACATTTTCCGCCGGCATCAAAAATTCCGGATTATCAGGGACCAGACTGCCAAACCCTCTGATCACATGAATCAGGCCAATGGAATAATTGTCCTTCCCTGCATTTTCCGCCACAAAATCAACTGCCCGCATTGAGGATGGCGACCCGTCAATGGCAATAAGCAGTTTTTCTATTGCAGGATGTTGACCGGCAATTATCAGCGGGCAGAAAGTTAATTTTGAAAAAAGCTTGTTGGCAATACTGCCGACAACCATTCCTTCGAGCGCTCCTATACCCCGACGCCTTAAAACAACTGCTGCATAAGCGCCTTCTTCGGCTTCTTTTAAAATATCGCGGGCAACACCGACTTGACGTTTTTGAATTTTGATTTCCACCGCGTTTTCCGCGAATCCGAAATCCAGCAAAATCTGCCGGGCTTTTTGAGAAAAAATTTCAATTTCCTTTTTCCGCTGGTGTTCCCATGAAATCAACTGGCTGATTGCATGCTGATTTTGCGAAGTTCTTTCCATGTCCCAGTAACATTCCGGAACACCACTGAAAACGTGAAACAACACCAGTTTAAAATTTCTAAAGGGCGCCAGCTGCTTCACATACTGTAACGTCTGCATGGAACGCTCTGAGCCGTCGACCAATATCAATATTTTTTTTTGATCTGTCATTTTTTTCTCCAGGGTTCCTAAAAGGGTTAACATTTGATTTATACGATTCCTGTACATATACAAAGCAACAAATATGCCAGGCTCCAACACATATTATATTTATTTTAACATTCTGATTTTATATTATGATTTATTATTATGAAACCAGCCTGAATACGAAAAAACATATCTGTGTCAAAACCTTTTACAGGCTGTAAAAGGTTTGTTTATTCGACGCTCAATTCAAAGTCCTATGCATAACTTTCCGGTTATTAAATAATGAGAAAGCGCCTTTTGGCGTAATTTGTTCACAGTAAGCGCCGCAAAAGACCAAATTCCGGGAAACTATTTGTGAAATCGCGCAGTGTTTTATAAATACATCCTGGCCGAAATCCTGGACTGAAGATAAACCGCATGTGTCGATATAAATCTTTTCAGCATTTGACGAATTGTGTTCCAGTGCCCTCACGAGTTCCAGAGCGGAAGCCCCGTCAAAATCACCGGACAGCCTGAGGTAAAGACGGCCGTCTTTGCGGCGTCGATTTATTTTAAAATTTGAAGCCATTGGCACCTCCTCTTTTGCATTCAAACAATTCCCGCTGGCGAGAATTATTTGAACAATTTTTTTGAATCCTGGGAAATGTTATTGCAACAAAAATGCCAATTTATGATCTTCCGGCATCTTGTGGATAAAAAAGCATGCTGCAGCAAGCGGAATAAAAGTTCATCCGCATTGGCCAGAGGGATTTGTCGTGAGGTTTTAACAGAAAAAAAATGATCAAACGGCGCATCATGCGATACCGGATGTTTCATGACACTTTGGCAAAATGCCATAGCTATGATATTCGTGTCAAAAAATCGGAAATTTTTTTAACAATAAATACAATCTTAAAAATTTTGGGGTGAAAAGTTGTTCGGAAAAATTGAAATTATTCAAAATATGTTTCGCGAAAATGCAAAACATGAAAAATAAAAAGAGCGTTTAAAATTTTTAAACGCTCAATTCAAGGCGAAATTAATTAACACTTTATTCTACGACGAACAATATCGAAACCTTCCCGGAGCCGTCGCTAAACGATCATTCCTGCAATACTTTTTCCATTTCAAAAAACAAATCCTGCTCACGAATGACCCCGCTGACATCTCCTCCCGTCATGACCACCAGTCGCCTGACTTTGTGTTTAAGCATCATGTAACAGGCTTCCATCAAAGACGCCCCCGCATCAATGGCATAAGGTGCCGGCGACATCACTTCCCTGATCCGCATGGATGCTTTCTTTTTTATTTCACTGGTGAACATTCCCTTCCAGAACATGGGGGAATATTGAATGCTGTCGGCTAAAGACGGCTTGGGCGCTGAAAGATACGCCGGCATGATCATATCCATCAGATCAACGATTTCGAGCACACCGCCGACTTTGTTTTTTTCGTCAAGAACCAGTACTGACCGGTGACCGGTTTCCATAATTTTTGAAGTGGACATCCTGGAAGAAAATGATTTTTTCAGCTCCAAAATGGCGTCCCTGATTCTCAAATCACCACTCAAAGTCGTATATTCACTAATGGGGATCATGACCCCTGTCACTGTTTTTTCCTCTGCCTGTTCCGGAGATTTTTTCTTATAATAGGCATCCCTGATTTTTCCGACAAGCACATCGATATCACAAGGCTTTGACAGGTAATCAAAAGCGCCTTCCGCATACGCCAGGCGCGCGGATCTAAGCCCACCGTGGCCGGTCAGCATAATCACCGGAACATCCGGTTTAACTTTCCTGATCTCCAGCAGGGTTTCATGACCGTCCATACCCTGCATTTTAATGTCAAGAATGATAACATCCGGATGCTTTGACAATTCAGCGAGCGCCTCTTCACCGCTTTCCGCCATGATGGTATCAAAACCGCGACGGGTCAGGATTTTATTCGTGGTCGCCCGGAACCGTTCTTCATCATCCACCATTAACACCTTAATTTTTTTATCCATTGTTAATGACTCCTTTTCATATTTTGCGGCAACTTCAATTGATTAATTATTTTTATGATATAAGGGGCAAAAGTGACCGGAAAAACAACACGATAATCCCGATACTCCCGGCGATGACAGCAACTGCCTGATGCCATCGAAAACCGCAGGACTGTGTCAACCCCATACCAATCAACACCCACTTCCAGGGTTCCGTCAGCCAGAAAAACAGGGGAATCCACGATGCCAGCAAAGTCACTCCGGCAGCAAATGCATAAACGGCAAACAACCGGGAAAATGTGACTTTTTTGCCAAAAAACATGGACATCAGCATATATCCCAGACCGGCGGCAACAACCGTCATTCCGACGGCATTGATCAAAAAAATGCCGCCGGTTAATAACGGCTGTGAAAATTCCCGGGTCAGCAGGCTGGCGCCGGCAAAAAAACCGGATGACACCATTAAAAACCCTAAGGATTGCTTAAAACTGTCATCATGCGGCAATTCACTGAAAAAAGTGCCGGGTTCGCCTAACACCTTTGCAAGTGACTGGAAATAAAACCCAATGGAAAATTGACCGGTCCCCTGCTTCATCATGGCCGCCTTAGAATATTCCGATTTTATAGAGAATACCGGTTATCAGCATAATGATCGTCAAGATGAAGAAAAGCTTTCTCTCGGCCTGTCGGGTAAAATAAAACCGTCCATCCCGGTAACAAAAACTTTTCTTATTGCTTTCACCCTGTTGTGGATATTGATTACTCATTTGCAATTATCCTTGTTATGTATTTTCAACATTAATCATTCGTCTATTAAAACCCGGCTAATCCGCTAAACCCCCTGAATGACCAGTAGCCCGCTGTTAAAAGCACCAGAAGGATATTTGAAAAAAACCAGATGGGAATACCGACCCGGACATAATCCTTAGGCTCCAGATAACCGCTGGCATAAACAATCGCATTCGGCGGAGTTCCGATGATCAGACAATACGCCATTGAAGACGAAATAGCGGTTGACATGGCCACAAACGGCAGGAATGTTGATCCCGGATGCACAATGCCGGCCATGTTCAGGGCAATGGGGCCCACTGCGGCTGCGGCCGGACCGTCGGCCATCAGGTTGGTCATGATTGACGTAAGACCGTTTGATACCGCCATTAAAGGAAGACCGGCATCCAGTCCCAAAGGTGAAATCGCGTCAATCACTGACCGCGCGATCCAGTATGCAGCCCCGGTCTTGTCTAAAATTCTTCCAAATATAATGGCACCGGCATACAGCCAGACAACCCCCCAGTCGACTTTTTCCTGATAATCCCGCCAGTTCACGACACCGGCAAACAGATAGGCCACTGCGCCGGCCACCGCCACAACACCGATACCCAGTCGAATGGGCATAATGCCCATTTGATAAAATGTTTTTTCAGTGAACCAGCCAAACACCATGATGATGAAAATAATCAGCGCCCATATCTGCTGCCGGCTCCATCCGCCCATTTTACCGATTTCACCTTTCAAATGTTCCATGGCCGGCGCGAGTGAATGGATCCTCGGTTTAAATCGCCAGTTCACCATAAACCAGGTCACGGGGATCATAATCAGAACAAACGGAAAACAATAGGTGACCCACTGGAAATAGCCGATGTCCATCCCGAACATGTCATTTAAATAAGTCATCATGATAACGTTTCGGGCACCGCCGGAGGGCGCGCCCGGGCCGCCGATATTACATGCCATGGCAATGGCGATCATCAGCATCTTGGCCAGTTCGGGGTCTTCCGGGATCTCCTTTGTTAAACTGTTCTGATAAAGCAGGATACCGATGGGAAGAAACATGGCTGCCAGCGCATGGTCGGAAATAAAGGCTGCCAGGGGGGCTATGATAATAAAAAAGATCAGGGTAATCCATTTCACACTCGGCTTTGCCAATTTTCTGAAGATCATCAGGCATACCCGTTTGTCCACACCGGTCTTGACGAATGCTGCCGCAAACATAAGGCTGCCCATGATAAACCAGCAGGCATCATCCCAGTAAAGGCCGGCAACTTCACTTCGGCTCACCACCCCCGTAAACACCAGAATCAGGCCGATGCAAAAGGCCACCCCCGGCAGAGGAATACATTCGGTTAAAAAGCAAAGCACCACAAACACCGTCATGGCAATAGCCACCTTGACCTGCCAGGCGCCTTTGTCCGCTTCCTTTTTATCTGATTCGTTCAAATTTTCATATTTCAGATCATTTTTCCGCAGATCAACGGCAGACTGCATAATTTTTTTAAATCGGTCCGCCGGCACCTGGATATCAATGTACTGTTTTGCTTTTTCAAGATTTTTTCCATCAACGGCAATCTTGTATTTTTTGCACCATTTCAGGTCCCGGCTCATAAACCGATCCTTTGCAAGCGCCCCCATGTCCATGTTCTTTTCCATCATTTGAGCAGCGAGAAGCTGCCATTGTTCCACTTCATTGCTCGGTGCGTTAAACAGTTGTCTGGTAATAAAATTTTTCACCACTTTCGGCCCGACAAGATATTCCATTCCCACGTCTTTCATCCCGTATGGGGTGGGCATCGCTAAAATCAGGCCTAAAAGGACCACCGGAATAATAAACATCTTCCAGTCCACATATTTGTCATATCCTGTCACCTTAATTTTTTCTTTACGGCCTGCCATTTTTTCTCCTTTACAACACCAATATTTTTATTTCATAGACATTGGCAACAAAAACGCCGTTATTCACAGCCACGGATTGTTTAAAATCAGTGATTCGTTGATGGAATCTCAATCTTGTCCGTCTTTATCAAAAACCGCCATGGGATGACTGATCATCCGGTCCACCTGGACCTTTCGAATCTTGTTTTCCATGGCCTGTTTCTTGCCATACGCGCTTTCAACCTTTTGCATCAAATCCGGGATATCGCAGGGCTTTAACACGTAATCATACGCGCCCATCTTCAAACCCACCACTGCCGAATCCACGGACCCGTGACCGGTGAGCATAATCACTTCAATCAGCGGATATGTCTGCTTGATCCTGCGAAGGACCTCATCACCGTCCATGCCCGGCATCTTAACATCCAGAATCACCACATCGATGTGGGCTTCACTGATAATTTTCAATGCCTGCTCACCGCTGGCAGCTGTTTTCGTTGTTACGCCCCGTTTTTCCATTAATGTTTTTGTTGTCTTTAAAAACCGTTCTTCATCATCCACAATCAGGAGTTGGACGTTGCTCATTATTTTTTCCTCCTTTATTTAGATTTGATTAATTTCGTTTTTTTGCTAATCCGGGTCTCGGTAATTGTACCGTAAAAACTGTTCCGGCATTCAATTCACTGGTCACCGTAATATTTCCACCCAGGCGTTCAACAATTCCGTAGCAGGTGCTGAGCCCCAGTCCTGTCCCTTTTCCAACCGGCTTGGTGGTAAAAAACGGCATAAAAATTCTTTTGAGCTGGTCCGGATCAATACCGCAGCCATTGTCCGCGATCGCCAGCAAAATAAATTCATCGTCAAATGCCGACGTAATCCGGATTTGTCCACTGTCCCTGTCTTTTACCGCGTAAATCGCGTTGTTTAACAAATTTAAAAATACCTGCTGGAGCTGTGCCGGATCACTTTCGATTTCAGGCAGATCCGGCTCAACTTCCTGATGGATCGTTATTCCCTGACAATGGGCCTGGTTTTCGACCATTGCGACTATTTCACCAATCATTTCATGGGGAATAATTTTAAGAACAACGGGATCGGTTTTGCGGGCGAATTTAAGAAGCCCCTGGGTAATACCGCTGCATCGGTTAATCTGCAGCCAGATCTGGTCAATCGAGTCCGCCATCAAGTCCATCGTTTCCTGATTCACCGGCTCACCCGTCCGGCAATCACTAAACAGATCCTGGATCATGGTAATCTCAGACATCATGACCTGGAGCGGATTGTTGATTTCATGAGCCATGCCGGCGCTCATTTCCCCCACTTCCGCCAGTTTCCCGGCCATGATTAACTGACTGCCCATTTCCCGTTTTTCCACATCCGCCATAGAAAGCCGGTGAGCAACACCGGAGGCCAGAAAAAATGCAATCAGGACCACCACGGCCCCGCCGACAAAAATAAGACCGACAGCCACCAATACGGCATGAACCAACGGGGCCGAAGCGCCCATAAAATCCTGCCGGACCACCATCAGCCATCCGGTTTGATCCAGCCGACCGACTGCGTAACGATATTTATCCCCCCGATAGTCTCTGGCCGTATAGGACACGATATGCCCATTGTTTTGCTGATAACTTGAAAAATCAGGATCGATCTCCATCAATATCCCGCCGGATCTTCTTTTTGTCTGAAACACGCCGTCTTTATTGATCAGGTATGCTTCTCCGGTTTTTCCGACCCGGATGTTTTCCACCAGATTATTAAAAAAGAATGTGTCAATGGTGGCCCTCAGGTACCAGGGAGTGCCGTTTTCCATCTTTTTGACGGCAATAATAAAGTGCGGCGTATCGCGATACCCCAGAAAAACATCCGATATATAGACGGATTTTTCTTCAACCGCTTTAAACCACGCAGCATCTCTGTAATTCCGACCCTCCAGATTATAAGGTCCCTGGTATGCCACGTGGTTACCCTGATTATCGAACACCCCCAGGTCCAGAAACGCCGGGGAACCCGTTTGAAGCATATGAACGATTTGCGTCAGACGTTTCTGCTGACAAATGGATTCAAACCGGTTGGCGTCAGCGATAAATTTCAGATCTTCCGTTCGTTCCACAAGGAATTGGGCAATCATGCTGCGGTGATCATCGACAATCCGTATCAGCTCCGACTCCACCCTGTCATAGAGATTGGCTGCAAAATAGTAAACCAGGGTACTGCAAACCATCATCAGGATAACAAACGGCGCTACCAGGGTCCGGCTCAGAATAATTCGCCGAATCCGCGAAAACTTTTCCGTTTCTTTATTTTTCCGAGCTGTTGCGTTCATTGATTATTTCCTAATCCACCCTACACTGATCAATTTTCAGTCGAGTCGGAGCGGGTCAGGAACAAGGCATTTCAGCTTGAAGACATAGTTTGTTCTATTTCAATAGCTGAATAACGCAGTTCCTGAGCGGCTCAGGCCCGACCCTATGTTAAACTGCCGGAAATCCAACCCATTTCCAGTATCCCCAGAATGCCCATCCCCACAGCACCAGAAAGGACAACAGCAGGACGATACCGCCATGAATAAAAAAGTCCTTCATGGTCACCAGCTGTTCGCCGGTGACCGGGTCTTTCGCCATACTGTAGGCAATGGCATTATTGGGTGTTCCGATAATCATCACATGGGCAAACGATGAGGCGAATGCGGTTGCCAGCCCGGTCATCCACGGGTGTGTCCCGGACAGGGTCGCCATGGGAACGGTAATGGGACCGATGGCCGCCACAGTTGCGCCGTCACTCATGAAGTTGGTCAAAACGCCCGCAAACAGACTCGATGAAAACGCAAGTCCGGTTCCGCTCCGCAACATTTCCGGAAGTATTCCGATAAAGCTGTCCGCCACCCAGAGCGCCGCGCCGGTCACTGCCAGTCCGGTACCCATGGCGCAGGCGCTGGCATACAGCAGCACCACGTCCCAATGGATTTCATTAATATCCCGCCATCGCAGAACCCCTAAAATATTCAGGGCAACAATGGCGAGAATGACCGGGCCGCCCATGCCGAAACGGCTGCTGACCGTGGACCACAAAATAACCAATACTATCAGAACGGCCGCAGTTTTATATTCATCACGGGTCATCTTCCCGATTTTGTCCGTCTCCTTTTTAACTTCCGCCAGTAAATTCAAATCTTTTACCTTGACCTTGTTGCGAAACCTGAAAAAGAAATACGCACCGATCACCAATGCCATGACCGGCACAAACGGCAGGCCATACTGCATCCACTGGCCGAAAGAAGGGGCCGTCCCGTAATCAGACATTATCCCCAGCATAACGGCATTTCGTCCGCCGGCAGCCGGTGATCCCGGCCCGCCGATATTTGCCACGAAACAGACCATTAAAATCATCATGACCGCCAGATTTTTGTCATTTCTCAGTCCCGCCGTCCGGACCACGCCCAAATATGCCATCATCAGCACCGGTATGATAAACGCCACCAGGGCATGTTCGGAAAGAAACGACGCAGTGACCGCCAGCATCGGGCAGAAAATAAATGCGAATTTCCAGAGTTTATTACTGGTCCCCAGCAGCAGCGCACCGATGCGCCGGTCAAGGCCGGTTTTCATGACCGCGCTTGAAATCGCCAAAACACCAAAGATAAAGATGACCGCATCTTTTAAAAAAGCCTTGGCCACGTCATTGGGCTGCAGCACGCCGAAAAAATACATCAGCACACCGACCAGCAACGCAGTCATTCCGACGGGTATAGCACCGGTGGCCCAGAAAAGGCCTGCAATAACAAGTACACCGATCATCACTTTGACACGAAAGGCCGTCTCGTTGGTCTCCGCAGGAATATATATGCTTCCGCCGTTTTCATCTTTTGAGGTTGTACCCAATTTTGCCTTTTTAGAATAAAAATCGGATATGGTCTCTCCGGCCTTCATTTTTTGGTAACTGGCATATCCGGCGATAGGATCGGTGAGTTGACCTGTTTTCGGCGCGGAAAGAAGTGTGTTTAACCGGTCAGCCGTCGGCATCATCAATATTAATGCAAATAAAAGAGCGCCCAGCATGATAAGTCCGGGCCGGGCATTATGGGCCCCCACGAGCCAGTGTTTCAGGCTATGCCGTTTAACTTCCGTTATTTCGTTTCTCGCCATGGCATGAATTCTTGCCTGACGGGCATCTTTGATACTCTTAACAAGCTCTTCAATGCCGCAGGGTTTTTCCATATATTTAAACACATCATGCTTGCCGGTTTCTGCCGCGTCATCCGTACTGCCGTGACCGGTGAGCATAATGACCTGGACCTCGGGCCTTACGTTTTTGATCTCCTGCAACGCCTGAATACCGTCCATTACCGGCATCTTCTGGTCCAGAATAACCACTTCCGGATTTTCATGACGGACCACTTTAATCGCTTCATATCCGTTCTTTACGTCAAGCACATAATATCCCCGAACGGTCAGCTGTTTTTTCATTGCTTCCCTGAAATGGTCTTCATCATCCACCAGCAGAATTTTTGGCATTCTTTTGGATTTTTTAAGCACGTTCTCCGTCATTGCTGCGATACCTCCTTGAAATTTATTGGCAGGGATACAATAAATGAGCTGCCGGCTTCCGGCATGCTCTGTACATCTATGGTTCCTCCCATTGATTCGACAATACTTAAGCTGATTGCAAGACCCAGCCCGGTCCCCTTTCCCACTTCCTTGGTGGTAAAAAACGGAAGGAAAATTTTTCCCATTTGCTCATGGGTCATCCCCTTGCCGGAATCCGAAACAATCATCCGGACTTTCCCGTCTTTTGCCTGGGTGGTCAGGGTAATTTTTCCCGGACCTTCAATCGCGTCTCCGGCATTATTGATAAGATTTTGAAGCACCTGACGGATTTGATCCGGATCCAGCAGAATCTCCGGGAGATTAGCATCATAATTACGCACCAGGTCGATGTCGGCCACCTGAAACTCTTTTTCAATGAGACCGTCAACCACATCATCAAGGATGCGGTTCACATTGCTTTTGACCAGTTTGGGAACATTTTTCCGTGCCGATTTCAGCAGTTTTCCCGTAATATCTTTTGCCCTGAACACCGCCTCATCAACGATGGTCAGTTCCTTGATGATATTTTCCGATACTTCCGGATCCATATGCGTGCTTCCCCCGACTTCCGGATCAAACATGTCTTTAATCACACCGCTTTGCGAAGAAATGATCGCCAGGGGATTATTGATTTCATGGGCAATACCGGCTGCCAGTTCCCCCACGGACACCAGTTTTGCGGCATGAAAAAGCTGTGACTGCAGTTCTTTTCGGGCTTCCTCATTGGCCTGGGCGCGGTTGAGCAGCCGGCGGGTGCTGATTACTATGGCGGTGAAAATCGAAAGAAGGACCAGGATCGTGGCAATAATAATGATCCGACGGGCCTGGTACATTCCGGCATATGCGATATTCAACGGCTGCCGGATGGAAAGGACCCAGGGGACCTCCCGGAGCCAGGAACACGCAACCAGTTCGGTGGCGCCGTTTTTGCCGATTTCCGTAACTTCGGAACCGCTTAAAACAGGAGGGATAAAATAACTCTGCTCCAAAGGCGCTCCCTGGCCCGGGTCCACCACCTGGTATTCCCCCTTCTGATTTGTCAAAGCGGCATCCACGCTTTTTCCACGGCCGATGGCTCGCAGAAAAAGGTAAAACTTGTCAGGATCCATCGTCGCCCGCATCACATAAATTTCATTGTCCACCAGTTGCTTGACGGCGATGGTGAAATGGGGCTTATTACGAAATCCCATATAAATATCACTGACATAATAATTCTCCGCCTGGTTCATCAGGGCTTTAAACCACAGCTCATTACTGTAATCCTGGCCGTGCAGATATGGAAACGGCCCGGCATACCCGATCTGATTCCCGTCTTTATCCAGGAAACCGACGTCGATAAATGCGCTGCTGGTTTCTGTTAAATTCCGGAAATACGCATTCATATGCTGTTGGGATGGAGTTAAATTAAAGCCGGTGCCATGAAATAAATTAAAAATATTAACAACCCGTTCCTGTAAAAACAGATCAATCGTGTTCGTCAGGCTTTCGGCCAAGGAAATCAGGTGAAGTTTGCTGCTGTTTTTCAATGTCAGGTTAAACTGGACATGAAAATAGACGGATAGAATGATGAGCGGAACAAGAAAAGCAACCGCCATTGAAGCCAGCAGCCTTGTTTTCAGGCGTCTGAAATATATTTTTGTTTCATCGCCATTGAGCCGGGCCCTGCCGGTTCCGCCAAAAGAAACTGTTTTTGCGCCGTCTGATTTTTGCAACCGATTCACAACAACCTCATCCAATTTTTTAAAAATTCACAGCCGACCGCCATACCTGTTCCTCATGAATTCTCCGGGTTAATATTATCCTAAAATTTCTGAGATACTGTGCAGCAAGTCCTTCGGATCCTCGCTTTTTTCGATAAAATCATCTGCTTTGACCACTAACGGATGGGTTTCATATTCCGTAAGATGCGTATAGATAATTTGAGGAATCGGCGGGACGAGATTTTGAACTCTCTCCAGTACATTGATCCCGATACTGACCGGAAAATCGAGTTCCATCACCAGGAGATCCGGGGGCGTCTCAACATTCAATTGTGTAAAGATTTCCCTGCTGCTGCCGGCTTCGGCCGTCAGATATCCTGCTGCGATAAGCTCCCGGGCCCAAAAAGACCGGACAAAAGGATTTGGATCCGCAATCAAAATTAAAAACGCTTTGCCCATTTTCTGCTCTCCTAAAGGATATTTAAAACTATCCCTACTTGAGCAAGCACTATGCCAACTCCAAAATAGATCCGGAATAAGCAACTGAAATCAAATAAAATATTTTTATTTCAAAGGAAATTTGCGCTTAAATAAGAGCTTTGGAATGCCAATTTTTTTTACAGCATGTAAAAAAGAAATGATCGTCAACGGATTAATTGGATAGGGGTATGGCCGATTTTTGGATGGTTTACGGCTTTAAGGTGGATTTTTTGATGGATTGAAATAAAAGGTGGATTACGCTTCGCTAATCCACCCTACAAAAACAAAATTAATGGTTTCGCCGTAGGGTGGATTAGCGAAGCGTAATCCACCAAATGGATTTTACCATACATCATTATTCAAGCTTCATATTTTCGACATTCTCAATAACGGCTTTTCCCTGAAAATTCGAGCATATACCTTTTGCAACAAGTCTGTGAAATGAACTGTATTTCCACTCTTCGGGCCGTCTGACATATCCATGTTTGACTGGGTTATAATGAATGTAATCCATATGGCTTTGCAGGTCGCTCTCATCTCTTATCAAATGCTCCCAGAAACGCCGCTGCCAAATTTTCTTTTCACCTCTTGTAGAAAGCGGTGCGGACATGCGGGAAGAAAAATCCCTTTTGATCAAACGCCACCGTGTTGAAAAATCTGAATCATTTTCCGGCAACGTCCATATGCAATGAATATAATCCGGCAGAATAACAATGGCATCGATTTGAAAAGGTCTTCGAGCCAAAATCTTTTTAAACGATTAATTAACGTTATTGTTTGAATTTTTTAACCGAGGTTTCAAAAACCAGGTGATATTTTTCAATTTTGGATTGAAGGGTGGGCCGGGACAGGCCAAGCATTTTTGCCGCCCGGCTGCGGTTGCCGTCGGTCAGGCTTAATGCTTCGCCAATGACGATGCTGCCGAACCGATCCATCAGGTTCTGAAAAGGATCCTGCCGGTCTTCGGTTTCAAGTACCTGCCGGACCCATTGTCGGGCTGCCTTTTCAATCGACACGGCCGACGTGACGTCTTTTTTTTCTTCCGAACCGGATATGGCATGGGACACATCCGCCGGCCGGATGGGGTACCCGCTGCTGAAAATCAAGGCTTTTTTAATGGAATTACCGAGTTCACGGACATTTCCCGGCCATGCGTATTTTCCCACCAGTCCCCTGGCATCGTTGGTCATGCCTGGATTATCGATATTCATTTCCTTTGAAAACAAGGACAGAAAATAATCGCATAATAACGTGATATCGCCCCGGCGATCCCTTAATAACGGCAGACTGACCGTGACGACTTTTAACCGGTAATATAAATCTTCCCTGAACCGTTCTTCTTCTATGGATTTTTCAAGATTCCGGTTGGTTGCCGCAAGAATCCGAACATCCACAGAAATGGGGCGATCCCCCCCCAGCCTTTCAATGCTTCGTTCCTGGATCAATCTTAAGATCTTGGCCTGGATCGACATGGGCATGTCACCGATTTCATCCAAAAAAATCGTGCCGCCGTTGGCCTGCTCGATTTTACCCACCCGACGATTTGAAGCACCGGTAAACGCGCCTTTTTCATAACCGAACAACTCGCTTTCAAGGAGTGTTTCCGGGATTGCCACACAGTTGATCACCAGAAAAGCCTTATCCGACCGCTGACTGTGCTGATAAATGGCTCTTGCGACCAGTTCCTTGCCGGTTCCCGACTCTCCCCGAATCAGGACCGTCGCATCTGTCGGGGCCACCCGGCCGATGGATTTATATACTTCCTGCATGACATTACTCCGGCCGATGATCGCATCCGGAACTGCGGTATCCGGCGCCACATTCATTGCAACCCGTGAGCGCATAAGGCGTCCGGCTTCGAGTGCGGCTTCGATCAGTTTCAAAACCGCCGGGATATCAAACGGCTTTAAAATATAATCAAAAGCCCCCAGTTTCGTTGCTTCAATGGCGGTATCCGTGGTGCCGAAGGCAGTCATGATAATGACCGGCAGCGTGGTATCAATTTTTCGTATCGCGCCAAACGCCTCCAGCCCGTTCATTCCCGGAAGCCTGACATCCATAATCATAAGATCCGGCACAAGCTGTTTTACGGCATCAACGCCGGCTTCCCCGGTGGGCGCTGTTCGAATGTCGTATCCTTCCTCTTTCAGCAGTTTGGCAAAACTGATGCGTAATTGATCATCATCATCAACGATTAAAATCGAACTCATTTTCATTCCTCCCCGGACGCCGGAAACGTCAGAATAAACGTTGTCCCCTGCCCCTCCTTTGAATGCAGCTCCAATGTTCCGCCATGTTCTTCAATAATCCGGACGGCAATAAAAAGCCCAAGGCCCGTGCCTTCAGCCTTTGTGGTTTCAAACGGCTCCAGTACCCTTTTCCGGACTTCTTCTGACATCCCCGGTCCGTTATCCCTGACCTTTACAAGAACCGCCCGGCCGATATTTTCCGCCAGCGCTTCTTCCTCACTGATCACAATTTCGCCCCCGTTTTCCATGGCCTCGCAGGCATTGACCATCAGGTTCACGAAGACTTCCTTGAGCAGTTCCGCATCCGCATCAATGGGCGGCAGGTTTTCGCTTCGTTTACAAACAACGGTCACCGAATGCAGTTCCAGGCGATAACAGAGAAGATCCAATGTCATATCAATTACCTGGGATATATTTATCTGTTGTTTTTTCAATTTATGCGGTTTGGAAAACTCCAGAAAATTGCGCACAATATTATCCAGGCGCCGCATTTCCTCAGACACCACTTCAAAATCTTCCTGCTGAAAATCCGTTAACGCCAGGTTCCGTTTTAAGGAAAACAACCGCATATTTATCGATGTCATGGGATTCCGGATACTATGGGCCACCTCGGTGGCAAGCTTGCCGACCAATGCCATTTTTTCAGAGTTCATCAGCAATTCCTGGCTCTGTTCCAGTTCCGTACGGGCCCGGTCCATATCCTCCATCAGCCCGTAAACATGATTGCTTAACACCCTGACCTCGTCGCCGGATGCCACTATTTCTTTCGTCGCGGCCGTTTTTTTAGAAAGCCGGCGAATGGGGGCCAGTATCTGGGTAATCATGAAAAATGCCAGAAGCACCCCTAAAAGCAGCGAAGCGGACATAAAAATAACCGCGGCGGCTGAAATCCGTTGGAGCCTGAGGTGACCGGTTTCCTGCACCTTTTTGATATTTGATTCATTAACATGCATATATCGGGTGCAAAGATCATTTAACTCAAAAAAATTTTCCCGCACAGCCCAGTGAAGCGCCTCTCCCGTCTTCCGGTTACCCTTCTGGTACAATTCAATTACCCGATCTTTGTCTTTAATATATTTTTCATATTTTAAATGAATCTGATCCAGTAATGCCCGGTGTTCCGGTTTCCGATCTATTTCATATGCCTTTTTCAACCAATTCATAAACGCCCGGCGGTGAACGGCCAGTTCATTGAGCCACTTGGGATCTCCGTCTAAAAAATAATAAGTCACAAATCCCTTCTGGTTGGCCAATTCGGTTTCGATCTCTCTTGATGCCTGCAAAGCACCCATATCTTCTACAATTACCTGGTTCAGCATTTTATTAAATTGATCGGCATACCATATGGAAGTCAGCCCCATACCAAATGTTGTGGACAGTAATAAAAACAGATTGATAAAAATCCGGGTTGAAAGTCCCAGTTGTCGCCACCAGCTCATTGAGAAACACTCCCTTTTATAAAAAATCTTCAGATCATCTATATTCAAATTAGGTGTTCGCATCTCTTATTGACAGATTATACAATATCTGTTTTGATGATTAAATCAACCATAACTGTTTGAATATTTAAATAGTTTTATTTTTACCAAATCATTCACTCCATAAATTAATCATTTGCGAAACATGGCACCGGAAACCACGAACAATCGCATAACACCCCGTGTTAAAAACCTGATTGGCAACAATCAGACCATGACCCTGGCCACCACCGGCAAAAACAAAGCCTGGGCTGCACCGGTTTTTTATGTAAACAAAGGGTCCGGCTTTTATTTTTTTTCCAACCCGAATGCCAGACATATCGAAGAAGCCCTTGCATCCGGCCAGGCTGGCTGCACTATTTATGCCCAGGACGCTTCGTGGAAAAACCTCATGGGCCTGCAGATGTCAGGAAAAGTCCTGATCGTGACCGGCGGCATGGAAGCATCAAAAGCAATTATAGCGTATGTCAAAAAATTTCCAACCATCAAAACCTTTTTTTCCAGTATAAAAGATTTAGACTTAAATGATTTTAAATGCAAATTTCATGCAAAGCTTTATTGTTTTATACCGGATTATATTTTTTTAATGGACAACTCGGTTCATTTCGGCTTTCGCACTGAGATCAAGCCGGAGATCAAAAAGGACACCTTATTCAAGTGATTTATTCATGTACAAAAGACCTGGTTGACGATCTTGACCAACACGGGCATCTGGT
Source organism: Desulfococcaceae bacterium (assembly GCA_030145385.1). GTDB lineage: Bacteria > Desulfobacterota > Desulfobacteria > Desulfobacterales > Desulfosalsimonadaceae > SURF-3. The sequence continues at coordinate 3 of JAQYVU010000057.1, read as the reverse complement.
CCG
>JAQYVU010000056.1 GCA_030145385.1 Desulfococcaceae bacterium | reverse complement strand
AACCATATGATTACCTTAGGTATCTGTTTGACAGAATCCCATTTGCAAAAACCGAAGCAGATTATGAAAAACTCCTGCCGCAGAATCTTGCCCCTGACCAGATTGAAAAATTTGCCAGCAGGTGTGCTTGATTAAGCGCTTACTTATGCTTGAAGTGAAGCCCGGCCCTTATGGACCGATGGCAGAAAAGGATTTTGCCTCCTGGGCACCGGCAGAAGGAGATGACCAGGCCGCTTGGTTTGAAGAACGGTTTCGGAAGTGTGTAGTGGGGGATCTTTTTGGAGGGGAAAATTAAGTTTGAAATGACTATAGTTTTGGACCGCTGAACGCGTAACTTTTTTAAAAAACAAGATGAAATCAAACAGCGCTATTTTGTGAAAATTCAGATGGCAAAGAAAAAAGTTTCAAGTTCGAGGCGCGCAAAGCCTGAGGAACGAGGCGTGCGAATGTACGTTGAGTGACGAAGGCTGAAGCGTAACAAAGAAATTGAACTTTTTGCGAAGCCATTATCGAAGACAACCTACATAAACCCCAGCCCCTTTAAAAAATGTACCATATCCCAGTAATCATGATGGGAGGTTAATTTATCTTTTTTAAACCGGATCACACTGGCGGCCGGAATTTCAATATATTTTCCGGTGGCCGGGTTGCCCATTATCTGGCCGGTATTGGTTCCGCATTGGGTCCACTGCGTCATCACCACATCTTGCCCGACGGCCATGTCCTGGATTTTAAAACGCAGGTCCGGAAAGGCGGTAAAAATGGACTGTGCGTACTGGATGAGAAAATCCCCATTTATTTCTTTGCCCACCATCGGATCATAGAAAATCGCTTTGTTGCCGTAGATTGTTTTTAATGCGTCAAGATCTTTGGCGTTCCATGCGTCGATGACCCGAATGCATCGGTCTTTTAAATCCATATTTTTTTAATTCCTTTATCTGTTAAATGATGGGAGGTGATTATAACGGCTGCATTTGCGATGATTGGGAACCTATCAAAAGTATAAAACCAAAAATAAATGAGATGGCGCATAAAATAAAGACGATGCGGGCAGCTGTTCCCAATCTGTCGGAAAGTTGCTGGTATTTTTTACGTTCTGATCTGGTTAGCTTCTTTTTTTTCTTGTCAACAATGCTGCCGGTGATCCAGACAGCAATACCGGCTGCAAAAAATACGAGTGCGAGGTAAATACAAAACATTCCAGACTCCTTATTGCGATTTCCAATTTCACCGTATCTACTGTGTCAAATGCTGCCCCGCACAGCTGACTATAGCGAGACAGCATTTTCCTTGTAGCTGCAGCAAGCTTGAAAATCGCTCAATTTGGGTAATAAAAACAGGTAATCCCTGAGGCGTTAACTGTTTTCAGATACTTTAGCTCACTTTCCACTTCAGGTTTTATATTTTTTTAAATCTTTTTTATGGCACCAATAATAATAAATTTTGTTATATTAAAAAATATAATGTCGCAATTAGTGCAATGAGAATAAAGACAGTGATAACAATATTCTTTTTAGGTAAAATATTAAGTTTAAAAGCCTCTTCGAATTGTTCGTCATCTATCTGATTATAAATTGCCGAGCACCCGCAGGCGCACTGGTGGTTGTGGCTCTGTTTGATTTCATTTTTAACTGTGTTTTGATTCATTTAAAAAAAATCTTACCAATATTATTTTGGCAAAGAAAAAAGTCGCAAATCCGAGGCGCACAAGTTCTGAGGAACGATGCGTACGAATGTACGTTGAGTGACGAAGAACGCCGTGCAACAAGGGAATTGTGCTTTTTACGCAGCCAAATCAATTGGCTCGGACCGTTCTCCCTTCCGCCCACTGCCGAAGCGATGAAATCTTTTCTGCCATGACTTTTGACAGGGGGCTGGTTTTGGAAATTTCGTCAAGCACAAGCTCGGTCGTTGTTTTTTGGCCGGCGGACCGGGCGCGATACAGGGCGGAAACCACGGCCTGTTCAATTTCAGCGCCTGAAAATTTGTCACTGGCATCGGAAAGTTTTTTCAGGTCAAATTTTTCCGGATCCATGCTCCGCCGGGACAAATGAATTGAAAAAATTTCCTGCCGGGTGTCATGGTCCGGCAGATCCACGAAAAAGATCTCATCTAAGCGGCCTTTGCGGATCAGTTCCGGCGGCAGGCTGGAAATGTCATTGGATGTGGCCACGATAAACACCGCCTTTTTTCTTTCCGACATCCAGGTCAGAAAAGATCCCAGCACCCGTCGGGAGGTGCCGCTGTCATAATCTCCGCTGGCAATCCCTTTTTCAATTTCATCGATCCACAGGATGCAGGGCGCCATGGTTTCGGCCATTTTCAGGGCTTTGCGCATGTTGCGTTCGGTTTCACCGAAAAATTTATTGTACAGGACGGCAAAGTCCAGGCGCAGCAGGGGCAGGCCCCAGGCACCGGCCACGGCTTTTGCGGCCAGGCTTTTCCCGGCGCCCTGGACTCCTACCAGCATGATGCCTTTGGGAACGTCCATCTGGTGATGGTCCGGGTTTGTTTGCTGTAAAAAAGCCGCTTTCCGGTTTTCAAGCCAGGATATCAGGTTTTTCATCCCGCCCACGTCCGCAAAATGGGCGGTTTCATATTCAAAGCTCAACAGTCCGTCCATATCCAGCAGCTTGTACTTGGCGGTATTGATTTCCGGTATGTCGCTGTCCGTGATGACGCCGTCGTCATAGATTGCTTTGCGGGCCAGTCGGCGGGCGTCCGAAAGGGTCAGCCCGGCCAGGTTCATGATCAGCTTGTTTAAGGCTTCCCGGTTGATCTTGAATTTTTCATGGGAATTTTTGGACCACTGCCGGCCTTCAGCCATGACGATTTTTTCAATTTTTGCCTGGTCCGGCACGGGCAGCTCAAACTGGGCGGAAAACGGTTTAAGGCCTTCCGGCAGCTCGATTTTATGGGCCAGCAGAATAATGGTGTGCTTCATGTATTCACAGCCCATGGCAATTTCCTTGAGCAGGCGGACTTCGCGCGGATTGTCCGCCAGGTAGGGGGCAAAATCAGTGAGCAGATAGATGCCCGGGGTCGTGCGGGTCTTGATTTCTTTTAAAACCTCTTCCGGCTTGTTGTGGCGGGGCTGCGTGACCTGCATAATATGATTGTCCATATGCACAAGCCCGTCTGTGATGGTCCAGCAGAAGGCCGGTTTGCTGATTTTTTTGGAAAGCCGGCGGATGATCGCAAGGACTTCGGCTTCTTCATGACTTTCAATCACTACGATGGGAACCCGGGACCGGATGATCAGGAGCAGGTCTTTGGCGCAGTTGGTGGCGGTGTTGGTGTTTGGCATCATATCCCTTATTTTGCCAGTGTATGAATATATTCGATGATTTCATTGGTGCCGCTGACATTGCCCATGGCCATGATATGGATGCCGTCATAATATTCGTAGACATCTTTGATGATGTTGCAGCTGATTTCAATGCCGTTTTTTCCGCTTTCCATTTTCGAAATAATGTCATCCGGGATGTCGATGCCTTCGACATTGTTTTTCATATAGCTTGCCATTTTCAGGCTTTTCAGCGGCATGATTCCCATGATGACCGGCTTTTTCAGTGCTTTTGCTTTTTGGGCGAACGCAACGGCTTTTTCCGTGTCATAGACCACCTGGGTTTGAAAAAAATCAGCCCCGGCATTTATCTTGCGTTCCATTTTGGACAGTTCCCGGTCGATATCCGAGGTTGTCGGGATCGCGGTACATGATATGCAAAAGTCTGTTTGCCCGCCGAATTCTTTTCCGTTGTAATCCAATCCATTGTTCATGTTTTTGATCAGTTTGATGAATTCTAACGTATTGTAATTGTAAACCGCTTTGGAGGATTCGCCAAACGGGCCGTGTTTTGGGGGGTCTCCCGTAGTAACCAGGATGTGTCGGATGCCCATGCTATGGGCGCCTAAAAGGTCCGCCTGGGTGCCTAAAAGGCTCCTGTCCCGGCAGGTGAAGTGGGGGATGGCATCTGTTTTTAATTTTTCCTGAACCAGGCTTCCCATCATCACGGAGTTTATTCTTAGATTCCCCATGGGGCAGTCATGGATGTTGATGGCATCAAGCGGCAGGTACGCTTTGGCTTTTTCAATGGAGTCTTCAGCCAAAGCCCCTTTAACAGGGCCGAGTTCAGTGGTGATCACAAATCCTTTGCCGAGTTTATCCAATATGCTCATGTTTTCCTCTTTGTCAGGTGGTAAATATATTTTTATTTGGCCATCAGTTTATTTGTCATTGAGCTGATGGCCCCGTAAAAAGTAACAGGATGGCTAAGTTAAAAGTTACATATACAAGGCGTAGTGGTTTTTCAGGTTCGAAATTATACAAGTAGTATCTTGAGTACCTGAAAAACCGATACAACGCAGTAGATGGGGCTTTTAACGACGCCATCAGAGCGCTATCTCAGTTTCATCTCTTCCAGATAAGACTTAACACTCCCGGCAGTTGCTATAAACAGTCGGGAGCCGGTCATTATGGTAAACACATCCTCACGGTTTCCGCAAACTCTTGCAAACTCGGGGCCGATGATAACAGCCGGTTCTTTGGCGTCCGTGTTTTCGTTCATGGCATCCACGTACATGTTCAGACGGTCTTTTAAGACCTGGAAATAATCAATGGTTTTACCGGTCATGAGTTCGGTGGTTTCTGTCAGACCCTGGGAAAATTCCCGGATCGATTTCCAGTAATTTTCCGTGAGCTTATTTTTGTACGGCGTATGGCTGATAAAATAGGAAATGCTCCAGCCCACAGTAATGATTTTAAGAAACGGAAGTTCATACTCCACTGTATTGCGGTTGATGTCTGCTTCCTCATGCAGGCCGAACATCACTTCTTTAATGTCGGTCCGGTCGGTGGCAAAATTAAAGAGATCTTCTGCCGCCTGTTCAACAGGTGATTTTTTTGTTTCAGTGTTTTTCATTTTATAAACTAACTCATATGGTTGATATTTTAATTTTTCAGAATGGGGGATTAATATGCCACGTATCCTAACAAAATGATGAATCAAGAGTCAAGACGGTAAGGTGGGAGTTGCCTTCGGGCCAATCTCAATTATAGAGTCAGCCCCGGTGAATTATAAGCGGCTTCTATTTACTGGTTGCAAAGTTAAGTCTTTTTTGAACGTCCAACATCGAACATTGAAAGTTGAACATCGACAATGATGAAATCGTTTTGCTCCATCAGTTTAAAGTCTATAAAAACAGGCAGAATACCTTATTCAAAATTCGATGTTGGGCGTTCGATGTTCGATGTTCATACCCTTTCAGTATAGCCCGGCCAGCTTCGGCAGAAACAGGCATAATGCCGGGATGAGCGTTAAAATCACCAGAATCAGAATGTCCATGAGCACAAAGGGAATCGCCTGTTTTGCCACACCGTCCACTTCGCCGCCAATCAGGTTGGCGGCGGTAAACAGGTTGACACCCACTGGCGGGGTGGCCTGGCCGATGGCAAGGGCGGTGATGAAAATAACGCCGTACCACAGCGGATCAATGGCAAATGCCTGCAGCACGGGCATCAGAATCGGCATTACCAGGTATGAAATGGAAATGGCATCAATAAACATGCCCAGCACCAGCAGCAGCAGGTTGATCAGGATAATCATGACAATGGCGTTTGGCGAAATTCGGATAATAAATTCGGCGGCCTGGTCGATAAACCCGGTGACCGAGGCGGTCCATGAAAAGATGCCGGCAAAGGCCACAATAAACATGATCACCGAACTGGTGACAGCCGCATCCACCAGCACATCCATAAAGATGCGCCAGGTTAATGACCGGTAAATAAAAAGCGCCACAAACAGGCTGTAGAATACGCTGACTACCGCTGCTTCGGTGGGGGTGAATTTTCCGGTATAAATTCCGCCAAGGATAATGATTGGTGAAATAAATGCCCAGAACGCGTCCTTTAACGCCTTTAAGATTTCACGGATATCCCCCTGTTGATGGATGCCGTGATAGCCCCGTTTTTTTGAGATCAGGTACGCGACCAGCGCAGTGCCGATGCCGGTAAGGATGCCCGGAACAATACCGGCCACAAACAGGGCGCTGACGGACACGCTGGTGATATTGCCGTAAATGATAAAGGCAATACTGGGCGGGATGATAATGGAAAGGTCCGATGCATTGGCAATCAGGGCGCCGGCAAAATTTTTGTCATATCCGTGTCTGATCATGGGAGCCAGCAGGATCAGGCCCACTGCGGCCGTAGTAGCCGGTCCGGAGCCGGACATAGCGCCCCAGAACATGCAGGTAAACACGGACACCATGGCAAGCCCGCCGGTGGCTTTGCCTAAAATCAGTTCAAAAAACCGGGCAATGGATGCCGCCAAACCGGCTTTATCCAGCAGGACACCGGCCAGAATAAAAAACGGAACCGCCAGCAGCGGAAATGAGGCAATGCCGGATGAAAAATTGATCCCCACCATACCGATGCCCAGATCAAACTGGAATATGGTGATCACCGCGGAAATTCCCAAAGAAGTGCCGATGGGAACCCCGATCAGCATCAGGATAAAAAAGATCAGCGTCAGGGAGAGGATATCCATTATTCAGATTCCCGGCAGTCAGTTGTCCGGTCCGGTTTGAGATCGGCTAATTGAGCGGCGGCATTTTTGTAAATGCCTTTAAATACAAATACCGATAAAACAGGGACTCCGACATAATAGATCCAGACCGGGATCCCGAGGGCGGGTGAGGTTGCCTCAAATAACGTGATTTCATCATAGATGGCCTGGATCATGAAAATATCTACGATAATAAAAAGCGCGGCACTCAGGAGTGCGCTGAAAATTACCACCGCCTTTTGCAGGTGTTGGGGGAACACTTTAAACAGGGTCACCATGCCGAGCTGGCCCCCCCGCTCAAACGCGATGCCGGAACCCGCCACCGTGAGCCACACAAACAGATTGATGGTGATTTCCTCGGTCGCTGAAAAAGAGAAATGAAAGAGATACCGGCTGATGACATTGGCAAATGCAATAAAGGCCATGGCAAACAGCAGGATTGCGGCAATCAGGTGGTCGATTCGGATGTTTTTGGGCGGTTGGGTCATTATTATTTTTTCATATCCGCCTTTGCCTTCTCCACCAGTTCTTTACCGATTTTCGGCACCCATTTTTTATAAACCGGCAGGGTGGCTTTTTTAAACGCTGCCCGTTCTTTATCGGAAAGGATGGTGACCGTCATTTTGTTTTGCTGTAGATATGAAACCGGGTCCGGATTTTCCATGACATAATTAAATTCGTTTTTAAGGATATTAATCGACGTTTCACCGTCTAAGCCGGACCGGCACAGGGCTTTTTCAAACCGGCCGGCCTCTGAGGCCGCCTGTATGATGGCCTGTTGAATATCTTTGGGGAATTTGTCCCACTGCTGCTTGTTCCAGTAGAAGATCAGCGGATCCGCCAGATAATTCCAGAGGGTAACATGCTGATGGTATTGCCAGATCTGGACCGGCATCAGTACGCCGACCGGGTTTTCCTGACCATCCACAACGCCCTGCTGAAACGCGGTGATGGCATCACCCCAGTTCATGTTCACCGGGTCTGCCCCCAGTTGCCGGTAAATATCAATAAATATCGGGCTTCCGACCACGCGCACTTTCATTCGGTTTAAATCCTGGGGCCGGCGGATGGCGATTTTATCATTGGTGATCTGGCGAAATCCGTTTGTCCCCCAGGCAAGCGGCATGAGCCGCTTTTTTTTCATGGCTTCAAAAAGCGCCCGGCCGGTCTGTCCCTGCTCGAGTTTGTCCAGATTCTCATAGGTATTTACAAAAAACGGCAACGAGAAGACATTGCATTCCGGGATGACGGACGAGATGTTGATGGTGGACTCAAACGCGCAGTCGATCACGCCTTTTGCCACCAGCTGGGCGGATTTCAGCTGAGCTCCCTGCAGGAGTGAACTCCCGTAATAGGGTTTGATGTTGATTTGGCCGCTGGTTTTTTCTTTGACCAGTTCGGCGAATTTAGCGGCTCCCTGGCCCCAGTAAAAATTGGGGCCGACTGTCACCTGAAGTTTGTATTCTTTTTTAAATTTTTTGGCATACGCATTCGGGCAGGTAAGAAAACACAGGGTAAATATGCAGACAACGAAAAGCAGAATCATCTGGCGTGATATAATGTTCATGGGCATGGCATTCTCCTGTGGTGACAGCAGGGGTTAAAATAAGTTATAAATATTGTTTGAATTTTATGACTAACATATCTTATTGGAATTTCAAGACAAAAAATAAAAGTCTGTAAAGGTTTATTCTATCGATAGAGGTTGAATGAAAACCTAATGTGTTGGTTTGTCTTTGCGAGGAGATAGGAACGAACGACGAAGTATTCTCCTGGCTTGAATGAGATTGCTTGACGTCGTACCTCTCTCGCAATGACCGAAGGCGAGTTGGAGCAGCTGCGGAGTTGTGCAGACTCGCGAGAAACCGGGTTTATGGCTTGGGGGTTTTTCGGGTGATGCTTAGGGGGTGATTCTTATTGATAAAATGTGTTATCAAAGATATTAATACAGATTAATTTAAAACAAAATCTGAAATTACATAGTGATCCCTATTTTGAAAAAGGAAAAAAAATGAGTGACATTTCCCATGAGTGTCAAACCCAACTGGCAGAGCTGCGCCGTGAGATTGATGTGATTGATCAGCAGGTGGTGGATTTGCTGTCTAAGCGCCAGAAGCAGGTGGAGCATGTGGTGGCGCTGAAAAAGGCACATAACCTGCAGGTGTATCACCCGTCCAGGGAAGAAGATCTGATATCCGCCCGGCGTCAGCAGGCACACGAGGCCGGGTTGTGCCCGGACTATATCGAAGAACTCTACCGGATTATTATGCGTCGCTCCCGGGTGGAGCAAACCGGCCAGATGGCCCGGAAAGGGGTGAAACTCGGGGCAACCGTCCTGATTGTCGGCGGGACCGGTGAAATGGGTCGGTATTTTGTGGACTGGTTCAATGGCGCCGGATACCAGGTCCGGACCATGGGCAGCAAAGACTGGCCGAATATCGCCGAGCTCTGCGACGGCATTGACCTGTGCATCATTTCCGTAATCATTGACCGGACCGCTGAGATTATCAGGCAAATCGGCCCGTATCTGCCGAAGGATGCCGTGTTGGCAGATGTCACAAGTATTAAGAAAGTCCCTTTAAATGCCATGCTCGAGGCACATCCCGGACCGGTTCTGGGCCTGCATCCCCTGTTCGGGCCCACTACATCGACGCTGGATAAGCAGATTGTGGTGGCTACCCCGGGCCGGGATGATGATGCCTGCCGATGGGTGATCGAGCAATTTTCTTTATGGGGTTCCATCATCGTCATCTCGGACGCGGACGAACATGATGAGATTATGGAATTTGTCCAGTCCCTTCGCCATTTTGCCACGTTTGCGTTCGGACAGTTTCTGGCGTCTAAAAATATCCCGCTGGCAAGGACTTTAGAATTTTCAAGCCCCATATACCGATTGGAACTGGGAATGGTCGGCCGGCTGTTTGCCCAGGATGCATCGTTGTATGCGGAAATTATTTTTGCCACACCGGAACGCAGGGCACTGTTGAAGGATTATATCAAAAGCTTAAGCAAGAACCTCGATATGCTGGAAAAAGGCGACAAAGCCGAATTTGAGCAGGAATTTAAAAAAATCTCCGAATGGTTCGGTCCGTTCGGGGAACAGGCCATGCGGGAGAGTTCGTTTTTGATTGATAAGCTGATTGAAAGGTTCTAACCCTGAGCCCATTATATGATTAATCCTCGTTGAATGGCAGTGCCAGGAAAGACAGCAATACGGCGATTATGCTGAATGTTGTCTTAGAAGAATTAAACAAACAGGGCATTGAAACCGAATTATACCAGCTGGCGGGAAAGCAGATGCGCGGCTGTCTTGCCTGTTATAAATGCATGGAAAACAAGGATCCGCGGTGCGCGGTGAAAAAAGATGAAGAAGCCTTGGTCACCATGAAAGTGCTGGAAGAGAATATGGGGTGGCTGATCAGGCAGCTTAACGGGTAAACCGTTTTTCCATGATGTTCGCCGGTTTTGGAAATTGTTGATTTTCAGTGAACCATACCGGCGCTGATGTTAATTTGTTATATGGATTGTTCTTATTTTAATGACTTTGAATTTACAAAAAATTGAACTCCTGGCTCCGGCCGGAAATATGGCTTCGGGCATTGTTGCGATCAGCTGCGGTGCGGATGCGGTTTATATCGGTGCGAGTCGTTTCGGGGCCCGGGAAAAGGCCGGAAACAGTGTCGAAGATATCGCAAGCTTGTGTGAGTATGCGCACAAATACTGGGCCAGGGTGTATGTGACATTAAATACGATTCTGACCGATGCGGAATTGCCAAAGGCCGCGCAATTGGTTGAAGATCTGCATGCTGCCGGGGCCGATGCCCTGATCATCCAGGACACCGGGCTGCTGGAAATGGATTTGCCGGATATCCCTTTAATTGCCAGCACCCAGATGCATAATCACACGCCGGAGCGAGTGGCGTTTCTTGAAAAAGTCGGTTTTCAGCGGGCCATTCTTGCTAGAGAGTTGTCCCTTGAGCAGATCGCGGACATCCGACGGCATACGTCCATTGAGCTGGAAAGTTTTGTGCACGGGGCGTTATGCGTCGGCTATAGCGGGCAGTGTTATTTAAGCTATGCCCTTGGCGGGCGGAGCGGGAACCGGGGAGCGTGCGCCCAGCCTTGCCGTCAGCGGTATTCTCTTTTTGACGGCAGCGGAAAAACGATCAAATCAGCCGCTCACCTTCTTTCTTTAAAAGATCTGAATCTTGCAGAATATCTGGACGACCTGATTGGTGCCGGCATTTCGTCTTTTAAAATTGAAGGTCGGTTAAAAGACCAGTTCTACATCGCCAATGTGGTCAGCTATTACCGCCAAAAGCTGGATGCGGTGTTAAATGCCCGCAGCCTTAAAAGAACGTCATCCGGACAAAGCTTTATCGATTTCACGCCGGATCCGTCCAGGTCGTTTAACAGGGGATTTACCGATTATTTTATCAAAGCGCGGAGCCGGGATATTGGATCCTTGAAAACGCCGAAATCCCTTGGCACCTGTATGGGCGCAGTCAAAAAACTCGGCAAGGACCATTTCATGTTAAAGCCCGGGGCGGAATCGTTTTGTGCCGGAGACGGCATCTGCTTTTTTGATTCTGCGGATCGCTTAAAAGGCTCCACTATCAATCGTGTGGAAGAAAACCGGATTTTCCCGGACAAAATGGAAGGGATTGGCATCGGCAGTATTATTTACCGGAACCATGACCATTGGTTTTTAAAAAAATTAACAAAAAGTCGTGTGGAACGAAAAATTGAAATTCGTCTCACTCTTTTTGAAACTGAAGCCGGATTGATGCTCCGGGCCGGGGATGAGGATGGGAATGAGTCTGAAAATTTTCTTGAAATCGAAAAAATCCCGGCTGAAAAAAAAGAAATGGCCATGGCAACCATTGAAAAACAGCTGAAAAAACTCGGGGGCACGGATTTTGTCTGCACTGATGTGAAAATCAAAACAGGAACCGTTTATTTTATTCCGTCGCGTGATTTAAATGAGATGCGCCGGAACGTGATTGAACAGTTGATTAAGCAACGAGCGCAAAACCGGCCGGGAAAAACAGCGACGATTGAAAAAAATGCCGTTGCTTATCCTGAAAAGAAATTATCGTACCGGGGCAATGTCTTAAACAGGAAAGCCGCCGCTTTTTATCGCCGTCACGGGGTGGAAGAAATCGAACCTGCACTGGAGTCTGCTTCTAATAAAAAAGATATGCAGGACATGCGCGGAAAAGCGGTCATGGTTTCCAAATACTGCATTCTTTTTCAGCTGGGATATTGTCGTAAAAATCAGAAAAGCCGGGATTTGCCTGAGCCGCTGGTTCTGGTGGATGAAAAGGGCCGAAGATTTATTGTAAAGACGAATTGCAGGGGCTGTGAAATGACAATCCGGATGGAGTCATAGCGGACCGTTTGCGTTCATCGGGTGAGTAACACGGTATCACGGTATGGAATATGTTGAAAATTTAATCTGTAAAAGTAGCCCTCATAAGGGCGCGGGAGATTGGCGAAAAATTGAATCTGTTCGATCGAAATGATGTGATCAAACTGGCAAAAGACTTATATGTTATCACCGGTGACAATAAGGCGCGGTTTCCGTTCTGCAACGCGTTTTTAATTGACGGCAGTGAAACCGTATTGATTGATACCGGTATCGGCAGTCAAAAGTTAAAAGACATTGACCGGGAAAAACACATCGACCGGGTGATCATCAGCCATTCCCATCCGGATCATATTGCCGGTTACGGCGTATTGCGGGACCGGCCCCTGATGCTGCCCCAGGAAACAGGCGAAGATGTCAATGATCTTTTAATGCTGGGGACGCGGTTTACCGGCTCCCCGGAAAATGGAAAAAAGTGGGCGGAATTTGTCAGGAGCGCTTTAAATATCGAGCCGTTGCGCGATCCGGACACCCGCTATGGCGGCGGTGATATCCTCGATTTTGGAACCATCCGGCTGGAGGCGATTCATGTGCCCGGACATTTAGATGATCATTATTGTTTTTTTGATCATGAAACCAGAACCCTGCTGAGCACGGATATTGACTTTTCGTCATTCGGCCCATGGTACGGCAACCCGGAATGCAGTATCGAGCCGTTTATGGCAGGGATTCGAAACGTGATGGCATTTCCCTATGAGCAGGTTTGTTCTTCCCATAAATCTCCCATCAATAGGGAAGCGGCCAAAGACGCCTTTGAACAGTTTCTGGATATGTTTGAACGGCATCGTCAGCTGATTTTGAGTTTGTGCGACACACCTGCAACCCTTGAGCAGATGGCAGACATCTCGCCATTTTACAACAACAAGCTTAAAGGAACCATTGTCCAGGATGTGTTTGAAAAAAACATGATTCAAAAGAACCTGGATCTGCTGGTCAGAGACGGGCTGGTGGTGAAAGCGGACGGTTGTTATAAAACCGTCATGACGAGACCAGAAAATCCCGGATCACTTTATAAACATCCGGATGATTAGCCATGTGCAAATGGTCCATCCCATTGAAGATGAGCCCTGAACGAAAGGGGATTCTCCTGGCCGGATCAGCCGTGTGGCCTGCCGCACTGGGCACACGAACCATAATGTCTCCGATAAGAAGGCCCAGCGGATGCTTTGGATCTGCGGTGACGGTAGCGGCGATAAAGTAATAGCCCACACCATCTACCAGCGGCAGATTCAGGCGGTTGTCTTTGAAAAATGCGTCAGGGTCTTTGCCGTTCCATTCATCATCAACCGTATAACCGAACCGGAGGTCCTTAATACCGGCGCTGCGGGAATTCAGAATCTGTGCGGGTGCCTGGGTTCCGGGGATATTAAAGGCCCGCAGCAGGGAACCCAGTATGTTTACCGCTTTTTCAAGGGGTGCCCCGAGATGGGGGGATCCCACACAGACGATATGCCGCAGTTTACGGACCCAGGGAATATTCCCGGCATCGCCGTAATGCCCGGCACTGCGGGAAACCAGGCCTCCCATGCTGTGTCCGATGAGAACGATCTCTTCAATATCGACAGGGAAGCTGTCAATAAGCTCGGTCAGCAGATCAGAAAACCGTTGGCCGTTTTCCGAAATATGCCGGCCGGTATTGTATCGAACAAATAAGGGCGTATAGCCAAGATCGGCTTTTAATTGAGACCCGAAATTAACCGACGGGTCGTTGTAAAATTTTTCCGCTGCAATATGCCATGACCATTCCGTGCACATTAATCCGTGAACAAAAATACAGACCTTGGCAGTGGCATCGGGAAAAGTTTGCTTAAGGGAATTTTTGTTCATCAACAGTATTTTGTTCTGGTGCGTAAAACGCATACCAAGGTCCAGGGCGTTTTCTTTTTTATCCAGATAATCACCATATAACCCATTGATTATTGCCTCGGACTGAGCGATCAGAAGGTCCTGCCGGGATGTTTCACATAAATTGTCGCCGGCATTGATGGGTATATTCTTGTCCCCCTGATCCAAGTGAAGGGGATCCAGGCTAACCGGCTGTATGGCATCCGGTTGTATCTCATTCGGTTGTATCTCATTTGGGCAAGCCAGACCGTTTATCACCAGACCGGTACCTGCATCGAGCATTCTTTTAACGCCCTTGTTTATGATGCGGATCATTTCATAAACGCCGGAGGCAGTAGTGTCATGGACTGTTTTAACGGCCTGGGTCAATGTCGCGAGCGGTTCGATAAGGGTTAACGGCCGAACTGATTGTTTCGCAGCCAGCACGTGCATCCGTTCAACCAGATTCGTGGTTTCTTCAACCGCATCGAATACCAGGTCTTTGGCGCCTTTTAAGCGTTTGATTTTTTCGTTCATGGGGTATGGGAAATATTTAAAAGAGTTGATGTATTAAACGAATTGTCCATAGCTGTTTTGTTCACAAATCATTGTTGAAGTGGTTTCAAGATATCAGATTACGTTCGCGGGCAAGGCGCAAGCCGATGAAAAAGCGGAGCATACGCACGTATGTGAGCATTTTGAATTGGATTGCAACACAGCCCCCGGACGTTAGATGATATTGTGAAGCCTCTTCAAAAGCCGATCCATGTGGTGATATCATCCACCGGCTCCCTTTCGCTCTTCACCCGGTTGGCCGGAAAATCCTTATCCGGATAACCCAGGGCAATGGCGATCATCATTCGCTTGGTGTCCGGAATCCCGGCCAGTTCCCGGGCCACTTCCGGATACAGCACGCCCTGGTCTTCTATGCAGGTTCCCAGGTCATATTCCAGCGCGGCCAGGCTGATATTGTTCACTACCGCGCCAATGTCAAACAATGGGCCGGATTCGCTTAAGGATTTGTCAGTAACCACGATGATGGCCACGGGTGCGTCAAAAAACCGGAATCCCCTTTCCAGCCATTGGGCCCTTTTTTCCTTATCTTCGCGGGCAATATCCATGAGCGAAAACAGTTGTTTTGCCAGGTCCACCTGCCGGTCCCGATAAATGCTGTCCGAAGGCCACCCCACCACCAGATGGTCCGGCTGCATGGGCGAGCCGGAATTCAGCTTCTCTACAATTTGTTTACGCATTTTATCCAGCGTCTCGCCGGTGATGACAAAAAATTCCCACGGCTGGGTGTTCATGGCCGACGGCGCCCGGACGGCAGCTTCAAGGACCTTTTTGATGGTGGCTTGATCCACGGGATTCGGTTTAAATCCCCGGATGCTTTTTCGGGCATGCATGGCTTCGATGATGTTCATTATTTCTCCTTTATCGGTGTATTCATTGTCTGGGGCTTAATCCGTTAACCGCCCCATTTTCCCATAAGTTTCTGAAACGCGAGTTCCCCGGATCGAAGCGCCCCTTCGTATCCGCCGCCCGGCTCTCCCCAGGAACCGGCCAGATAAAGCCCGTTTACCGGAGTCTCGTTGCTGATCCGATTCATGAAAGAGTTTTCCATGGATTGTTCAAATCCGTAAATGGCACCGTCGGTATTGCCGGTATAGGCCCGGTTGGTCAGCGGGGTGGCCGCTTCCTTGACTTCAATCATGGATGACAGGCCGGGGATCAGGGTTTCTTCAACCCGGCGGATCAGAATTTTCATCCATTGATTTTTCTGGGTGTAATACGATTGTTTCCGATTGTTTTGATAGTCGGATTCAAATTGTCGCCAGGGTTCATAACCGCATAAAAAAAGCAGCATCAGCGTTGAGGTGCCGGGCATGGAATAGCCTTTAAATGCCTTGTCGTAGACAGCCATACCGAACGGACCGTTTTCGATATCGCCTTTTATGCATGACCGGTAGCCGGCTTCAAGGTCCTGTTTCCCGGACACATGGGTGCCGTAGCAGGATATTTTATCTGAGATATCCCGGTTCAGGCCGAGCCAGACAATAAAGCTGGAGATGCTGGGACGATAACTTTTTAATTGATTATGATAATCTGCCGGAATCGAATTTTTGGGCAGCATTTTTTCAAGCGTTGTCAGGGCGCTGGCATTGCTGACCACGGCTTTGGCGGCAAGAGTCGTGCCGTCGGACATGTCGATACCGGTGACCGTTTTTTCTTGAACCCTGATTTTTGTCACGGTTTTATTGTATAAAATCTTTCCGCCGGATCTTTCAATTTCTTGTGCCATGGCATTGCTCAAATCCTGGGAGCGCTGCTTAATGTAATAAGAGCCGTTTTTCAGGTATCCGCCGGTGGCAACCGAATAATAAAATGCGGAAAGTTTGGAAGGGGGCAGGCCGTAATATCCCCACAGACCGGCCAATGCGTCTTTGAGTTTTTTGTTTTTAACATGTTCATTCAACATGTCGGCTAAGGTTAAATCTCTGACATGCCACATTTTCCGGTATTGAAGTGGAAAAAAGGGTTTAAAAAATTCCCCTTTGTTTTGGTGCAGCTGGTCGACTTCATCGGCAATGCCGGTCATTTCATATACAAATGACCGGATACCGTCTGCTTCTTTCGGGAATTGTTCAGCAAGAATCTGAATATAAAGGTCCGGGTTGCGCTGGGGAACATTGATTTTAAAGTCAGGGGTTTTCAGGCAATAGACATCCGGCAGTTCGGCAAATTCCAGTTGGTCGTACACACCGATATTCTTTAAAATCCGCTCCACGGAATTGTTTTTAACCGTTGTTCCGTGCAGCGATACGTCAAACGTGAATTTGCCGCCGGCCCGGTCAAATGAGGTGGCATATCCGCCGGGAATATAATGCTGTTCAATAATGGTGACGGGAATCCCCTGGCGGGCAAGGTACGCGCCGCAGCACAGTCCGCCGAGTCCGGCTCCGATGATGACCGTTGGATACTCGTTTGCGGGTCCCATTTTAGCTGCCATGGCGTTGACGCGTTTCCAGTCCAGGGCAAGGGTGGCGGCCGTCATGGCCGAGATGGTTAAAAAACTGCGGCGTGAGATGTGTCTGTCAAACATAACTCCCCCCAAATATGATTGAATCCATTGAATCCGGTGCCCTGTAAAAGTATTCGATTTTATCCGATATCTCAAGCTCTTTTACGACAAATGATTTTCCGGCAGTATGATATCGAAATACCCGTGGGCAAATTAAAAAGGTTGAGAATAAATTGTTTTAACGAGATTATTAAGGTTAGATGCACTATTTAAAAAAACAGACGCTATAAAATAAAAAAGGAATTTGAAAGCGCTATGAATCGCAGTTATATGGGTAAAATTCTAATGGTTGATTTGGGATCCGGTGATATTCGGGAGGAAGTGATTTCCGATGACCTTTATGAAAAATATCTGGGCGGTGTCGGGCTGGCAGTCAAAGTTCTGTATGACCGTATTCCGGCCGGGGCGGATCCCTTGGGACCGGATAATATGATTGGATTCGTTTCCGGCCTGCTCACGGGATCGGGATCGGTTTTTACCGGCCGATGGATGGTCACCGGCAAGTCGCCGCTGACCGGAACCTGGGGAGATGCCAATTGCGGCGGTAATTTTTCTCCTGCCATAAAAAAGTGCGGTTATGACGGCATTTTTTTTACCGGCATCAGCCCGAAACCCGTATACCTGTTTGTAAAAAATGGTAAAGCCGAGTTAAGGGATGCCGCCAACGTGTGGGGAAAAGATGCGGTTGAGACCGAAGAAATACTTTTGGCAGAATCAAATGATAAAAAAGCAAAGGTGGCCTGTATCGGCCAGGCTGGTGAGAACTGTTCTCTGATTGCCGGTGTTTCCAACGACAGAGGACGGATCGCTGCCCGTTCGGGGCTGGGAGCCGTCATGGGTGCCAAACGTCTAAAAGCCTTAGTGCTAGCCGGCCGGAAGCTTATTCGGTCCAATGATCGGGCGGAAATAAAAAAACTGCGGCTGAAAACACTGGTTTTTGTAAAAGCTCAGCCACCGCTTAACCAAGGCTCTTTGAATGCGTATTTGGGAAAAGCACTGCGCATGTTTCCAGGCCAGATAGCGTTAGACGGCATGCTATATAAGATGATGCTCAAAAAATGGGGAACAGTCAGCATGAACCAGTTGAGTATTGAAGTCGGAGACAGTCCTGTCAAGAACTGGGACGGCTCGAATGAGGATTTTACCGGCCGAAAATCAGCTCCCATCAACCCGGATGTTTTTATCGAGTGCGAAGTGAAGAAATATTTTTGTGCTTCATGTCCCTTGGGGTGCGGCGGTATCTGCAACATCAAAGATAGAAATAGCGTTTTTGACGAAACTCACAAGCCGGAATATGAGACGGTCCTTGCGCTTTCCGGGCTGCTGTTAAATGAGGATCTGGACAGCATTTTTTATTTAAATGAGATATTAAACCGTGCTGCCATGGACACCATCTCGGCGGGTGCAACTGTTGCCTTTGCCATTGAGTGTTATGAAAACGGGATCTTGACACTGGAAGATACTGACGGTTTGGAGCTGACCTGGGGGAACACGAAATCGATTGTGGCATTGATTGAAAAAATGATCAAACGGGAAGGTATCGGCGATCTGCTGGCAGACGGTGTTAAAGCGGCGGCTGAAAAAATCGGAAACGGGGCGGATAAATATGCCATGCATGCCGGCGGGCAGGAACTGCCCATGCACGACGGACGAAATGATCCGGGATTCGCCCTTCATTATAGCGTGGAACCGACACCCGGTCGTCATACCATGGGATCGATGATGTATTATGATATGTATCAGCTCTGGAAAAAAATAAAGAGCCTCCCCAATCCCGGAATTGTGTATTCAAAAAACAGCAAGTACAAAGCGGATGAGGATAAAGCAATAAAAGCGGCGGCATGCAGCAAATTCATGAATGTGGCCAATGGCTCCGGCCTTTGTCTTTTCGGGGCGTTTCTGGGGCTTCATCGGTTGCCGTTGTTTGAATGGCTTAATGCGGCTACGGGGTGGGAAAAAACGCCGGAAGACTATATGGAAATCGGGGAGCGGATTCAGACACTGAAACAGGCGTTTAACGTAAAACATGGTGTGGATCCGAAAAAATACATGCCCAATGAAAGAACGATAGGGCTGCCGCCACCGAAGAAAGGTGCCAATAAGGGACGATCCATTGAGATTGATAGACTGATCAAAGATTACTGGAATCATTTCGGATGGGACGCTGATACGGGGAAACCGACGGCCCAAAAACTGGATGATCTCGGGATTGATTAATAACATAGCTGATCCCGGCTTCTTGGTTTTGCTGAACTGATTGGATGGTGCAATGGGGTGAGGCATAATTGTATGCTAGTATCCCCGCACAATAATTTGAATACTCAGTTCGAAAGAATTGTTTCAGGCTACATTTGTTTAAAAAGGTGGGTATAGGTTCGGCTGACTGTTAGAACATCCGAATGTTTTTTCAGCCGGAGCTGATAGCGGCCGGTCATGGACCGGCTGACTTTGTCAATACAGCGGACGTTGACAATCACTCCCCGGTTAATCTGCCAGAACAGGTTGTTGTCCAGATCCCTGGCAAGCTCTTTGATAGGCGTCTGGATCAGGGATTCTCCGTTATCCGTAATGACCGCCGTATATTTGTCCTGTGCGATGAAATAGAATACATCATCCACCGAAATCAGGCTGATATCATTTCCCTGCTGGGCTTTTATCCACTGAAGGGTCGGCGGTGCGGTACTATTTTTTGTTAATACATCCAAATCGTTGAGAAGTTTCTTGATATTGTCATAACTCTCAGGTTTTTGGGAAAGCCGTTGTTTGATCCGGGAAACTGTTTTTTCAAGTCGTTCAACGGTCACGGGTTTTAACAGATAATCGACGGCTTCGTTTTCAAAGGCTTCGATAGCATACTGATCATAGGCTGTGACAAATACGATCCAGCATTTGTCGGTAATTTTTTTTGCCACATCAAGACCGGACAGACCGGGCATGTTGATATCTAAAAAAACAATATCCGGTTTACAGGTTTCAATTTGTTCAATGGCTTCCTTGCCGCTTTTAGCTTCTGTGCATATTTCAAGCTCCGGCCAGACAATGGCGAGCTGAGACTTCAGGTATGTCCGTAACTGTGATTCGTCATCGACAATAATGGCTTTAAATGGTGTCATTGGGTACCTCGATAATGGCTTTGATACCGCTGGGGGTGTTTTCTGATATCCTCAGTTGCCCCCTGTCACCATACTGCAGGGACAGCCTTTCGCGAATGTTCGTCAACCCGGTGCGAGTTCCGTTGCTTAAGCTTATTCCCAGTCCTGTGTCTGCAACCTCAATCCTTATGATCTGGTCCTGTTTTTCAACACGAATCGAGATCTCTCCGCCTTTTACTTTGGGTTCAATGCCGTGTTTAATGGCATTTTCAACCAGGGGCTGAATCAGCATAGGCGGAAACGGAATATTAATTAAATACTCCGGTATGTTTGTTTTCACTTTCAGGCGGTCTTCCATGCGGACTTTAAAAATATTTAAATAAGCGATGACCAGCTTAATCTCCTCCCCGATGGTGGATAAGTCTGTTCGTATTTTTGACAAAGATGATTCCAGATACCGGATCAGATCCTGCTGCATGGACTTTCCTTTTTCGATATCCGTATCAAAAAGGTTTAATATATTTGAAAGCGTGTTGAACAGAAAATGCGGCTCGATTTGCGCCTGTAAAGTCATGAGCTTTGCTTCGGTCATTCTTTTTTCCATTTCAAGCCGGTTGATCTGTTCTTTTTCAAGGTTGGCTTTGGTGATGGTCATGCTCTCCCAGTAAAAGGCAAATCCGTAAATAATCGAGCTGAGCATCGAGCCAAACAGAAAGTTAACATATCTTACTTCTTTAACAGGCGAGTCAAATAAGGACGCAACCGTGGCACCGGCAAAAATAGAAAGAATAATGACCGAAAATCTGACCATTCTGTTACGGGGGTTTAAGATGTAAAGTGCGGCTAAAACAACGGATGCCTTAATTAAAGCCCCTACCTGAGGAGCGATCAGGCTAAGTATCAGGCCGGCATCAGTAATACTGATGGACCAGAAAAAAATACCCAATATCAGATTGACTGTAATGACAAATAAGTACCAGCTGATGACGGTTTTTCTATTGATGTTAAATAAACTGAGATACATTTATTTTCTCTTATGAGGAAATTTTAAGATAAATTTTCGTTCTCCGGATGCGCCGGGGGTTAAGATTAATCTGCCCGAGTCTCCATAAATATTTTCAAGCCGTTCATGGATGTTTCCCAGATGATGCATTACCCGTTCATTAAAGAGGCCATCCATACCCGTTCCGGAAAGTTCAAACCTCAGACCATCCGGCCCCTTATCTCCCTTTAAATGAATTACTTTTTTCCCCTCTGAAAGAGGGACCAGGCTTGCGACTTTATCCACGAAGGAGTGTATCAGCATGGCGGGGATGGAATCATTTCTGATATTTTCCAACACCTTAATATGATAGGTCAGGCGATTTCCATGCGGAACTACCAGAATATCCAGATAGGCTTTGATCATTTCCATTTCCTGGGAGATGGAATGAAATTCTTTTTTAAATTTTGATAAAGTCATTCTCAGATATTGTATCAGAGATATCTGGATGGCTTTGGCTTGGTCCGGCATTGTGTCTAATAGATTTAATATGTAGTTTAGAATATTAAACAAAAATTCCGGTTCGATTCGCGTATGGAGTAGTTTCAGCTGGGTCTGAATCATTTTCTGTTCCATATAAAGCTGCTTTTTCCTCTCTTCCTGGATTTTAGAGTGAGTGACAGCAATGCCTTCCCAGTAATAAAGAAATCCGATGATAATGGATATGATCATTGTATTTAAGATGAACAGGAATACGTATTCATTATGGGTTATAACTTTTGATCCCAGAATGATTCGGGCCAGGAATTTACCGGCAATCGAACCAATCATACAGAATATAAAAATGCCGATTAACCGGATCAATGAACCGGAGTATTTAAAAAGAATATTAGCAAATGCGCCAAAGGTAAGTATTGAAAAGCCCTGACATTGTGAAAAAAGAAAGTGGTATCGAAAAGGGTAATTTTTTGAAACGTACCAGAAAAAAACAGCAAAAAAGGTATTTAGGCAAAAGGTAAACAAATACCATTTTAACGCCATTTTCGGTGTAGTTTCTGAATAGGTGTATATCACGGCTGGTCGGTACGGTGTTTTATGTTATTAGAAATACTTCTTATTTTTTATTAAACAGATATCGCCAAAAAACAAGTGGAAATTAATCTTTAAAGAAGACAGGAATCTGCTGAAGGGGGGCTGGGAACGCGGAGACGCCATTTTATTGCGGTGTCATGCCCTTGCATGTGGAAATTAAATTATCAAACGCATGGTGATTTTTTTTGACGGCCTCATATACATCCTTTGCCAGTTGCTCACTGTATGCAAATGATGCATGGCTTTTAGATTCTATTAAAGCCGACCATACCTCATGATTTTTCAGCCATCCTTGTTTCAAAGCTTCCCGAAGGCATTTGTTATGGGAGTTGCCTTTATTCAGGCACTGTTCATAGAATACAATGATGGTTTCACAGGCGATTTCATAGGTACATTCAAACCGCCGGATGGTCCCGTCAATGGCCAGCGGCTGGGAAGCAGGCGTCTTCAGCGCTTCTAAAAGCTTTTGATAAGAACGGGAAAGCTGATTTAAAATATCCGTTTTTTCCATGAATAATCCTGCGCAACGGGTTTGGGCTATTAATAGTTTTTTTTTCGCTGATTGCACCACTAAAAAAAGAATAATATTTTAGCGCGATCCGGTATAGAATGATCCGGGGCTGCATGCAGCGGAGTATTATGTTTTGTTTTAACAGGCCGGCCATTATGTGCCGGCCTGTTGAGTTCAGGCGGGAGCCTTTTATGGTATCTTTGGAGGAAACCGCTCCCCGAGTATTCACGGATATTTAGCACTTGCTTTTTATAAGATCCTTGATTTGATCTTTTTGAATCAAAGAATACCGGCAGGAGTCATTTTTTTAAATCCCGGTCCGATAAAATGGAAAATAACCCGATAAAGTGGATGAGAACCCGATAAAGTGCAATGAGAAAAACAGGCTATGATATCAATTATACGATGAATAATGGTCATGTGGATGGTATACAGCTCCGTCGGTATTTCCGCCGCCTGTTTCCTTGTATTTGTATATCCGGATTTCTTTATGAAATCTGATCATCATATTTCTTGATATTTATTTTACGCGAATTGCAGATGGTTTATACTCTTTAAAAGCGCAGACGACGATGTTGAAAAAGATTAATGAGCGAAAAATCATACCTCATGAATTTGATGTTGAATATTATTCAAGTTTTTAATAAGTTTAATAAGTTTAGAAAGTTATTTTTGCAGATTCTTTGTCCGGTTATCACGTGATATTATCAAAAAAAAATCATGTCAGGGGAATACATGAAATACCAGAAGCTGCTCTATTTTTTGCAAAATGTGGGACGAGATCCATCATCTTTGATGCTGGAAGATTACCTGACAGGTTTGAAAAATCGTCGTTATCTTCTTCAATACCTTAAAAAGAATGTTGACTGGGATGCACTGGATGTTCAGCCGGTTTCTTTGTTGCTGGTTGATATTGATTACTTTAAACGGATAAATGACCAGTATGGCAGTAGTGTCGGAGACCAGGTTCTGGTTCATGTGGCAAAAATATTGAAAAAGGTTTCCGGTAAAAAAGGTATTCCCATTCTCAATGCCGGCGATGAATTTATGCTTCTTTTGCCGAATATAAAGAAGCACAACGCCCTGATTATTGCTGCGGAACTGATCGACTATGTTAACGAAAATTCGTTTTTTTCATCAGATGCCGGCACGGAAATTCCGATTACATTGAGCATTGGGGCCGCAACCGCCCCGAATGATGCGGGCAGCGGCAAAGAACTGTTAAGCCAGGTTAAAAATGCGCTGTACCATGCAAAACAGGCCGGCCGGAATCAATATGCAGATGCCGGAGAAGTGACCCGGCAGGCGGTTCAGTATCTGGACAGCGCCAGTATCGTGGGAAGAAAACGACAGTTCAGGCAGGTGAATGATGGCTTGAAAGGCATTAGTGACGGAATCAGCCAGTTTGTCATTATTGACGGGGCTACCGGCATGGGCAAAACAAGCTTTTTAGACATTGTTCACCGGAATCTGGAGAAAACAAAACTAAATACAATCCGCGTATCAGGGGTTACCCAGGAATCGTTCCGTCCATATTACCTGGTTTCCTATATTGTCACGGAGTTGATGAATCAACGGGAAGATAAGGGTATCGGCATTCTTGAGGCAATCGATGAAAAGGACCTGGAACGGCTGGCAAATATTCTGCCCCAGTTGGGAGAAGCGGATTTAACCGTTCAGGAGATTGACGAGCAGCAGCGCGAAGCCATTTTTCGGTCATTTACCCAATTTTTTGTATTACTGGTTGAAGACGGAAAGCTGGCGGTCCTGATTGATGACATGGATTACAGTGATCCGGCGTCGCTTCATCTGCTGCGTATCATTATGCGGGAAAAATCGTTGGTATTGTTTATCTGCGGAACCGCAACTGAAGAATCAAAAGCAAGTCCCAAAACAATTCCGCTGGATCTCTTCCGGTCGGCGTACAGCGATTCGTTAGGCATTCAGAGTATTGAAATGACGCCGCTGAATGCCAAAGACATTGAACAGCATATCAAGATCATTTTTCCGGAAATTGACATACCCCAGCGCTTAACCCGTGAACTGGCGGAAATTTCAAAGGGGAATCCGCTGTTTGTCGAAGAAATATTAAGAAAGATGATCAGTGACCAGAAAATCGTTCAGTCCGGGCAGCGATGGAAAGTCATGAAGCTGGAAAAAGCCTATTTTCCGAAGTCCATTGAAGAAATCATCCGCAATAAAATTCTTGCCCTTGACAGCGACAGCCAGCGGTTTTTGGATTGTGCGTCGGCTTTTGGAGAATCAATTTCCCTGAGTATGCTGACCGGTGTGTCGGAGGAAAAATCTGCTATGGTTCATGATTCTTTAAATCGAATTATTGATCAGGGGATTGTACGCTCCGATTTTAAGGATAATGACGAAACGGTTCGGTTCCTGAGCAAAGGTATCCAGGGGGTTATATATGATGGTATCAACCCGGATCAGAAAAAAAATCTCCATGAACAGATCGGTAATTACCAGGAAAAACTGTATCAGCATAACTTGCTGCCGTCCGCCTCTTTTCTGGCCCACCATTATAAACGGTCCGATAATCAGGAAAAAGCCCAGGTTTACGAACAGCTTCAGATGAATTATAACCGGAAAATTTTCAATGATCATGAAGTGGCACGGTATGCGGTAAACGATAAGGATGATGACGGCCAAGGCGGTGCGGATGAGATCGGGGATGTTCCGCTTACAGATGAAAGTTTGAAATATGTCCCGAAGTTGCTGCAGTCTATGCTCGTCTCGATCAGGAATACAAGGCTTTATCCGGCGGAAAGCAAGTCTGTGACCAATTCGGTGCATCAGCTGACCCAGCTGGTTGACAAAGTGCTGGAGGATACGGAGCGCTTTAGTATTATCACCGAAAAAAACAGCATCCTGATTAATGGTCAAATCATAGAGGTCGGAAATTTTCAATCCATCGCCCAGAAAATAATTGATTTTTGGGATCGGCTGCAGCTTAAATGCCTGACTTTTGTAAAAGGGTTTAAAGAAGAAGAGCTTAAGATCATTTTGGGAAGAATATGCCGTATTGAACCAAAAGAGATTACACCGCAGTACTGGAAAACATTTTCAGAAACAAATCAGCTCACGCATATTCATCCCAGGCAGATAAAATACACAAAAGTCGAGTCCGCAGCTTCTGAAATGATGCCGGACACGGAAGATATCGGCATTGAATCAGCAGCCGTAAGCCGGCAACTGGATGATTCAGGCCTGGGGATTATTCAGCGGATTATCAGCGCTCTGCTGGGGGCATACAGTAAGCTGAAACTGTATCCCGCCCAAGGACCGGTTGCAAAAGAAGCCGCAGCCCAGGTGATATCCGAGCTGAAGGTGTTTTTTGAAAAACAGCCGGCATTAAATATTGCCCGTATTGAAACATCTCTTCTGGTCAATGGTGTTAAGCTGGATACATCCACTTTTGAAGCCATGGCAAACAGTTTTATTAAATTTCTGTCAGATGCCAGGCTAAACAGTGTTACCTTTTTCAGCAAGGTGTCGTTAAGTGATATGGTGGGGTTTGTCTCTGCGGCCGCTGAATCCTCTGAAGGTAGTCTGAATGGAACTTTCTGGCAGGAAATGGCAGCAGAAAAGGAAATAAAAGGCATTCTCTTTGATCAGCGGATATATGAGATATTTGACGAGCATCCGGGAGAGCATCCGGGTGAATCTGGTATGGAGGCGGGGGCAGCTATTGAAGAGGCGTTGATGGCGGAAGAAATTGAACCGCCTGAAGAAACTGAAAACGAGCTTGATATAAATATATTTCCGGATCGAGTGCGGGAACTTTTTCTCTCCGGTGACCGGAAAAGCGCCGGAATCCTTTTGCAAAAACTGTGTAAAAAATACAAAACCATGGATGAAGCCGGCAGAAAATCAAAGCTGGATATTTTTGATGTTATGATCAAGCCGGAAGACTGGCGCCCCAGTGCGTCCTATCTGAAATTTATCCTGACGCAGGTGATCCCGCTGTTTGAAGGTGAAGTAAATCCTGAGCTGAACCGCCGGGCCGGCGAAATCCTTTTTTGCTGTGGAGAGATGTTTATTCTGTTCGGAGAATATACTCTGGGGGCCTGGATTTTTACCAAACTCCAAAATTTTACCGGATCCAAATTATCCCCGGTTTTTGATGAAAAGAATGCTTCGAATAAACCCATGGATCCGAAGATCATAGAAATTGTCATTGATGATTTGACGTCAGAGGATCGTTCGCGGCAACAGGATGCGTTTCAGTTATTAAGTAATATGGGCAGCTGGATTGTCCCGCTTTTAATCGAAACGATAAAGCGGGAAAGCAATATGCGGGCCAGGCGCCTGGGGACCGAGTTAATTAAAAATAAAGGCAATGACGCGGTTTTTATGTTTAAAAAATCGCTGATGAATGAGACCCGGCCGGAATACCGTGCCCGCATCCTGGATGTAATTGATTCCGTGACTGAAGATTTGATGGTGGAACTGACCGATACCCTGTCGGATCCCGCCGATGTTGTCCGGAGGTCAGCGTTTCGAATGGCTGAAAGATTAAATACTCCGGATGTGATTCAACTGCTTATTGAGCTGGCCGGCGGTGATGATCCGGACCTGGCCGTTCCGGCGATTAACTCGTTGGGAAAACTCAATCCCGCCGGTGCAGTGGAAGCTCTTTTGTCTGTGGTGGAAAAGCCTGAAGAAAAAGAGGTTGTGGTCGCGGCCTGTCGGGCGATGGGCCAGATTGTAAACCCTTTGTTTGTTGTTCCGCTGGAAAATATACTGATGCCAAAACGGCGTTTGTTTTTTCAGAAAAAAATTGAGACCGCGGTTCGTGTTGCAGCCGTTTATGCTATTTCCCAGATTAAAGACAGCCGGGTTGCGCCTTTGTTAAGTGCTTTGGAGAATGACCCGGATTACCGCGTCCGGGAGGTCTTGAAAAATCTTCGTCAATAATTCAATCAGGAAAGGAATGCAAATGAAACACGGCAAGATAACCACATCCATGGCACATTTTTGCAAAGACACCTGTCCGGTATGCACAAAGGGCCGGGAAAAAGGCGAGGGCGTTTTATTCAATATGATCAAACTCGAAGAAAATCTGTGCCCGGCCTGCCGGTCTTATAAGAAGGTGTATGGGAAGAAGGCGCATGAAAAATTAAAATAATGCCTGATTATTAATTCCTGCTTGGCGTACATTTCAATAAATCCTAAATCGGGAAACATTATTCCGATTTAGGTTATTAGGCGTCACATAGGGGCGGCCGCCGGTCAAACCAGGGTTGGGCTTTTTCCAGTTGCGCGGCCAGGCGGAATAAGGTGGATTCATCGCCGGAGGGAGCAATAAAGTGGGAGCCTATGGGCAGGTTGTCCGGGGTCCAGAAAAGGGGGACGGACATGGCCGGCAGGCCGGTCAGGTTTGCCAAAAACGTGAACGGCATTTTTTCCATTGTTTTTTTCGCTATCTGCGGGATCAAGCCGGACGCTTTGATCAATTTCCCCAGTTTCATCCGATTAATTGTTTTCATTAAAGCGGCTTCTGCCCGGCTTGGATCGAGTTCCCCAATTTTCGGGGCGGGACCGGCAATGGTCGGTGTCAGGTACAGGTCATATTTTTTAAAGAATATTCCCATGATTCGGGTCACCTGATCCCAGTAGCGAATCGCATTGACGAATTCACCGGCAGAAACACTTTTTCCGATCATACCCAGTGTCCAGGTCAAATCTTCCACATCTCCGATTTTTGCTTTCCGGCCCAGCACCTGCTCCAAGTTTGTGATGTCTGCTTCATTTTCACCAAAATACATTGTCAGATAGCTCTCCGCCAGTTTGAAATGGTCGACATCCGGCGATTTTTCTTCCACATGATGTCCGAGGTTCTCTAATAGTTTGGCTGTATTCTCGATACTCTTAACAGATTCCGGATGAACCGGCGCATCAAAAGGAGACTTTGTATTAAAGGCTATTTTCAGTTTGCCGGGATCGTTATTTATTTCTTCAAAGTATGGTTTTTCCGGCGGTTTGATGATGTAGGGGGCGCCAATATCCGGGCCATGGGTTGCGTCCAGCATAGCGGCGCTGTCCCGGACGGATCTGGATATGACATGCTCCTGGACGGCGTCCTGCCATATTTTACCGAATCCCGGGCCGGTGGGGTTTCTTCCACGGGACGGTTTTAAGCCAAAGAGTCCGCAACAGGCCGATGGCACCCGGATGGATCCGCCGCCGTCGCCT
>JAQYVU010000055.1 GCA_030145385.1 Desulfococcaceae bacterium | reverse complement strand
TGCGGCAATGGGCGCTATTTCTT
The DNA here is from genome assembly GCA_030145385.1 of Desulfococcaceae bacterium. Classification (GTDB taxonomy): domain Bacteria; phylum Desulfobacterota; class Desulfobacteria; order Desulfobacterales; family Desulfosalsimonadaceae; genus SURF-3. The sequence goes on along the minus strand of JAQYVU010000055.1, from coordinate 29,173 downwards.
TTTCCGCAAATTTTCGAACTTCTTTTCGAATCATCTCTTGCTGTTTGCTTAGATCAAAGTCCACTTAAGACCTCCTTTGCTGCGGTGACGGCTCCAAAAGGCGCATCATAATGGTAAGACAGGTGAAATAGATGGAATATTAGAAGTAATTTTAAATATAAGATATTTTCCATCAAAAATAAAATAATAAAATAGATTTTAACATTTTAAATAATTTGATTATGATTATGATTATGAACCAAATTTTTTTATAAATATTTTACTTGAAAAAATATCAAAGTAAAGAAAATTATCGTTAACGTCAACGTAAACTATTAATTAAATTTCGTGTTATCTATAAAAAATATATATTATCAAATAATTATAAATTTGTTTGTACGGAGAAACATTTATGAAAGAGATTAAGAAGGCACCGTTCCAATGATTGTACCGATAACAATTTTTAATCATTATATCAGAAAATTCGAGCATCCATACCTTAAGTTCCAGACTTACCTGAGTCCGCAGCCGGTTTGCTTAAAACATAGAAATCACGCGTAACGAAAAAACTCTAATTATTCGTTTTTCTGTGAGCAATATTTATGATATTGATTTAAAAGTTTTGACCGAATTCCTTTTAAAATCACTTAAACTATCAGACAAACATAATATCCATGAATAAAACGACACTTCAATCGAGATCACCGGGAACAGACCAGCGCAAGGGATTTCTTCTTTATAACCGGCGCCCTGCCCTTTCTGAAAACATTCTGGAATCTTTAAATGAAGCCGAATCAATCACGGGGATTAACATAAGCGAACTCCGGATGAGACTCAAGGGACAGGGTATCGGTGCTTTTAATATCAATCGCTGCTTAAACGAACTGGAAGATTGCGCAGCAGACCTGGAATCCATTGGTTTTAACACGGCGACTGTTGCAAAAGAATTTGTCAAAAACGGCAAACTTCCCCCTGCTGCCAGACATATTAATCTGACCGGTTCATCCATTGCCTTTATGGATGCCCACAAAAATACCCTGTTTAAAATTAACAAAGATACCGAACTGCTGATCATCGTTACCGACCTGTCCGGAAAAGCAGTCAGGCAAATGATGACGGCAATGGCATATACCGGTAATGCCATAAATAAAAAATTTGAGGAAATCCTTAAAAAATTTTCCATCGCAAAGCCTGCAGCTGTTTTTTATTCATTAAATGGAACCTCTGAAGACGGCGTTTATGTGGATTCCGAATTATTCTCTTACATGGGTTTAAACGATAAACTGACACACAGCAAAGGGACTAATTTCAGGGTAATGGTTAATGAAGCCATAGCCCTTGCCCGCTCCAGTATTACAGATGAAAATTTTGGAATTTCGCTTCTCCCCGGTGCCAATCCGGAATGGTCCAATGGCAAATCATCGGTTGAGCAGGAACTGGGAAGATACGCCCGTTATATCTTAGCCGCAATTGAAAAAAAACTGCTGCCATTTGAAGCGGAATTAAATGAATCGTCCAATGAAAACAGTTCTCCTTCGGGATCCGGGGATATATCGGGTGCAAACAGCACCGGCACGCATTCTTCAAATGGCCTTCAGCCGCCGCCTGATAGCGATTACTCAAAAATAACCGCTTTTTTCCAGACATCGTTACCGGAGGTGATTGTCGGTTTGATTGTTTTGGCATCACCTTTTTCGTTTTTCATGTCCGGAGTAAAAAGCATCTCCGATCACCAGGTTTTCTGGAAAGCCGCAGCCGGTTCGGCAATTGTGCTGGCCGGTTTTTTGATGTTCTGTTATTCGCTGCTCCTTCTTTATTACCGGCGCATGGTAGAAAATACCCCCACATCAAAAATACGTTCTTTCTCAATGGGGATGGTAGAACTGTCCGGTAAAGCAAGACTATATTTTGACTTGAGAACATCTGCGACAAAAACACATTGTGTTTATTACCGTTGCCGATACTATAAATACAAAAAGACAAATGACGGTGCTCGCTGGGCACTGACCCGATCCGTTTCTTCGGGGAAAATACCGTTTTATATTGAAGATGACACCGGCCGGGTCCTGGTTAAACCCGAAGGTGCGATTTTTAATATTCCAATGGCAAGCCAGTCCTTTCAGGGTAGCTATATCCCCACCCTTTCACTGCAGCTACATGATCCGAATTCAAAAGTCGTGGAAGAAATGCTGCCGGTAGGGGCACGGTTATATGTTCTCGGTTCCGCTCATATTGAAAAACACGGCAGAAAATTCCGGGATATTCTCACTGATAAACTAAGGACCTTAAAACAAAGCCCGGAGACGATGGCCGAATATGATATCAACGGTGACGGCCGGATTGATGTGGATGAATGGGAATCCGCCCGTAATGATGTGGAGCGGATGGTTTATGCGGAATCACTGGCAAACGGACCGGGCGAATCCGAATCGGTTGTTATCGAAAAGCCCCGATTCGGACTGCTGCCCTTTATCATTGCGGATTCTGAAAAAAATCTGATCCGTCGCCTGATGCTCCGCACCTGGGTATTTCTTGCCGGCGGATTGATCACAATGGGCTGCAGTGTAAATTTTTTAGTCAATTTTTTCAAATAAATATACTTTAATTTCTAACATTGATGGCCCCGTAAAAAGTAGCAGGATGGCTAAGTTAAAAGTTTCATATACAAGGCGCAGTGATTTTTCAGGCTCGAAATCATACATGTAGTATCTTGAGTGTCTGAAAAACCGTTACAACGCAGTAGATGGGACTTTTTAAGACGCCATCAACATTAAACTTTAAGTTAATAACCAGGATTCATTCATTTAAAAATATTCAGTTAAGAAATGGAAAGGAATAAACATGGCACTTATCGTTCTGCTCACACTGCTCGGCATTATTGTCGCGCTGATCACATTCGGTATTATTATTTACAACGGTTTAGTCAGCTTAAAACACAATATTTCAAAAGCATGGAGCAATATTGATGTACTTTTAAAACAGCGCTATGATGAACTGCCAAAGCTTGTCAGTGTGTGTGAAGGATATATGCAGCATGAGCAGACGGTCCTTGAAAATGTCACAAAAGCCCGATCAATGCTGAATTCTGCCGGTTCTGAAAAAGAAGTTGTTAATGCCAACAATGCCATTACTTCCGCGCTCCGTTCTTTGTTTGCAGTGGTTGAAAACTATCCGGATCTTAAGGCCGACCGCGCATTTCGACAGCTTCAGGCACGGGTTTCACAACTTGAGGATCAAATTGCGGACCGCAGGGAACTTTTCAATGATAGCGTTAACCTTTTTAATATCCGGATTGAACAATTTCCGGATGTCTTTATTGCAGGGATGATGCGTCTGGACGAAAAAGAATTGTGGCAGATTGACCCTGAACACCGTGAAGATGTTGAGATGAAATTCTCCGCGCGGGCATAACCCGGATTTGTCACTGTCCATATGTTTTATAAAATTGGACTCATTTGTTTAAACGGCGGAAAGGCCAGACACCCGTCAGTTTTGATAACAGGTAAAAGTCATTACGCACTGATCACCACGGCAACGGTCCTTCCTCCGTTTCATGGAAATGTTCGTGTGACACTGGAAGGTTATCCGCTGCCGGACTATGACATTCATCTGTCACGAACCGTTCTCCCGTTGGGTTTCCAACGACTGCCGGAATTTAAAAATCAAACGTTATACAATCTCAAACCAGGAGATCGGCTGGCGCTCTGGCTCACGATCCGGGCGGATAACGATCTTTTATTGCACGGCAGATATACACTGGCCTTTTATAATACTTCAACTGATCAATCGGTTTTAAAGATTCCCATTATTTTCAAATCCAAGGAGGACACGAATGGCGGAAAACGCCACAGTTAAGCCGTCATTTTTAATCCGTTACCGTTACTGGATCATGGTGTTATCGCTGTTTATCTTCCTGCCGCCGCTTTCATTTTTGTTTCAGTTCACGGGCGACAGCAATTTCTGCGGCAAGTGGTGTCCGCGCATGTTTTTTGTCTGGCGTGAAGGAATGTCTGCCCATGCTTATTTTTCGGGTTACGCAAGAAGCTATATGGGAGTTTTACTGGTTTGTTCAGTTCTGGTTTCTACCTTTTTTCTCGGCAGATACTGGTGCAGTCATTTATGCCCGATCGGGGGGGCAATGGAACTGGGCAGCAGATTGACTCCCCGATTTCTAAAAATCGATTACACGATTATTCCCGCACCAGCATTCCGATACGGATATTTGACCGTATATTTTCTTGCCGCGGCATTGGGAATCGGAAGTCTTTGCTGCAGCTACTGTAATTTTGCCGTGCTGCCGCGACTTTTTGGAGCTGCTTTTTCAAGCGCGGATATGACGTATTTCTTAAGGTCGGCCGGTTTAATTATCCTGGGCCTGGTTGTTTTCCTTGGATTCTTTGCCAGAGGCGGCAGGGCCTATTGCAACCTGATCTGTCCAATCGGGGCGATTGATGCTTTGTCTGCTAAATCCGGCGCCCGGTTTGGCAAACGCGTCAACATCGCAACGGATAAGTGCGACCGCTGCGGCAAATGTGCAGCAGTCTGTCCCACCTGGGCCATTGATATCAAAGACACAGCAATAATTGACCAACTTTCCTGCATACCATGCCGGATCTGTGAGACAGAGTGCCCTGAAGAGGCCATTACGTATTCAAGACTTTCCAAACCAGACAAATCCTGTCATAAAACGAGGTATGATGAAAAAACTGCCAATTAACGGATTCCAGACCATCTTTATTTTTATCGGCGGACTGATGGGTATCCTGCCGGCTGCCAATTGCGGTCAGGGCTGCTGCAGCTCCTGTTTCGGGTGCGCGGGATTCGGCATCATGGCAGTATTCTTGGGACTCTGGCAAAAAATTAAGAAATCAGAATGGTTTGAAAAAATAAAATTTCTCCGGGACAAAAAAGAAAAAGAAATGCATTTTTACAAAAAATAAACATGACGCCCGAAAATTCAGATCAAAAAAATATCTAACACAATCTTTTACATATTACTACTCAAACTCCTGTTTAAATTCTAAAAAATGCTTTCTAAGATCATTGAGTTCTTCTTCCAGCGCATTGACTTTCTTCTCCAGCTGTTCAACCCTTTCATTGCTTACCCTCACGCCCCGGCTGATCGGCACCCTTACCGTCGGCTGATAAATTTCTTCAGATTTCTCCTGTGAACAGAATAAATGAATATACCGGTTCTCTTTATGCCCGGGAAGGCGGGGAAGCATAACAGCAAACGGCCCAAGCTCATGTTCCATAAGTTTTTTCAATGTCTGTTCAATGGCAATCAGTCCATGGGTTTCAATTAAACGGGCTGTTCTCGTATTCAATTCACCGGGTGTTTGGGGTCCTCTTAAAAACAGTTCGCATAAAACAGACAGCTCACGTTCAGAGCACTTGATTTTCTCCACCAGATTATGTTCATATTTAGCCGTTCGGCTACCATGGGTCATGATTTGCCAGACAAAGTGCTGGTTTCTAAGGGACTTGAGCGCCTGCTCCACTTCTGCCTGTTCCAGATTCATAAACGGTTCACGGTTATTTTTTTGATTACATGCATTGGTCAATGCATTTAACGTCAGCGGATAATAATCCGGTGTCGCCATCTGCTTTTCCACGAGAACGCCTAAAATGCGAAGCTCGACAGCGTTTAATTCAATTTCCATTATATCACTCCATCCGGTTGGTTGTACATTGCAGCAGGTGACTGGTCGAATAACAACGGTTGCCAGATCAATAAATAATTCTTAATTCGGAATAACACCTTCTTCCCATTGTGAAAATTTTTCAATATCATCTTTCATCGATTTGACCGTCCACAGAATCAATGCCATATCATCTGTATAACCGAATCCGATCAAAAAATCCGGGATAAAATCCATGGGCATGACAAAATAGACTAACGCCCCGACAACCGCAACAAAGGTTTTCCATGGCAGCTTTCGGTATTCGCCCCGGGCGTAAGCACGAAGCATACGGGAACAGGTGCCAAGGGCGTCCCATGCTTCACCGAGGATACCGCGTCCCTTTTCCAAAGTTTTTTTATCCGCCTGGAGAATCAGGTCATTTAGTAAATCCGGATTATTTGCGATTTTCTCGGCTTTTGATTTCGCGTTTCTGAAAAAACGGCTTTCATAAATACGATTTTCAAAACTTTTTTTTCCGTTCATGCACTCCCTTTGGTGTCAGAAATTTCAAGATTAACAGATTTAACATGTAATTTTCAGGATATCAAAACAAGTATGATGCTGTTTTGCTTTTTATTAAAACTTATTCTTTTAAAAATCATTTTGGGAATCAAATCATTTAAAAATTTTATCGCAATTCTCTTTATCAACATGGCACTCACCTTAACTATAATTTCTTGCAGATAAGACTCTTTACGTGTAGAAAAATTGAGTTTGATTTTCCTTTTTTTCAATCAAAAAGATAATGAACAGATAAAAAATCAGCCTGGGATGTCAAAGAAGAAAGCGGTATCGCCGAGGCCTGTTAAAATGATATCTTAAAAATTTTTCCAAAAAGAAAGAACAGCTTAATGAATCATATTCGCAAAACAGCATTCGGATATTCAACGCAATGCAACATAAAATGTGACCATTGTGTTGCGGCAGAAGACGGTCATGGGCATATTAAAATGAATTTGAGCCGGGCCAGAGACATTATTGATGAAATGGCAGCCGCAAATGTCAGGGCCATCAGTTTTACGGTTGGTGAACCGATTCTTTTTATAAATGATATCCTGAGCCTTGTCCGTCTGTGCAATAAGCACGGAATCTATTCAAGAATTGTCTCCAATGGTTTCTGGGCAAAAACACCAATACAGGCGGACAAAATTATATCAGAACTGAAAATCAGCGGGCTTTCGCAATTACGGCTCAGTTACAGCCGATGGCATCAGGCGCATATCAATCGTGAAAACATTCTCACTGCCGCCGTGAGCTGCCAAAAATTCGGCCTGGATTATTTTATCTCTTTTGTGACTGATTTTTCAAACACCGATGACGCATTTGAACAGTTTCTCAAAGACAGCCGGTTAAAATATTTTCCGGAACCGCTGCTGTATTTCGGACGGGCCCAAGAATTCAACCGGTCTCAAGTTTTTACAGACTATCCCCCTCACTTGTGTGACATGAATCCGATTCTTTCACCGGAGCTGGATATGTACGCCTGCTGTGATGCGGGAAATCGTTTTGCTGAAACAAATTTCTTCTATTTGGGCAACGCAAAGGAGTATACGATCAATGAATTATTTGAAAAATATGAACAACACCCTTTATTTAACCTGATTAAAACCATGGGTCTTTCAAATATTGCTTCATTTATCGGACTCAAGGCCAGTGAAATCGTGAGATACAGAAAATGCGAACTGTGTGCAAAGCTTTTCAATTCTTCAAAAAATTTAAAACACCTCGAAACGGCTGTCGAATCGGGACTTGAATTTTGGAAAAGATGAGTGAATTCATGAAAATTTATACAAGCAGGGTTGCTAAGAATACAATCTCTTTGTTGCAAATAAAATCAAATAATGAATAGATATTAAGATGCCATTTTAACATAAAAGAAAGGGATTTTATGAGCATTCGGTCTATCCTGAAAAAGCTGGTGGTTTCTGCTGAACTGGAAGAACAGGTCAATGAAATCAAAAAACCTGTCGGCGTCTATGGCTACGATCCATGGGGATACAATACTGACTCCTTTATGATCGGCCTTTCCTTGTTTAAAAAAATTTATGAAAACTATTTCCGGGTTGAAACCCATGGCCTTAAAAATGTTCCTAAAACAGGCCGGGCTCTGGTGATCGGCAATCACAGCGGCCAGCTGCCCATGGATGGCGTATTAATCGGATATGCCATTGCCACCCGTAAAGAGGGACCTCGTGCAGGAAGAGCCATGGCTGAGAGATTTTTCCCCACCGTTCCCTTTATCGGCAACCTGATCAACCAGGTGGGCGGTGTTATCGGCGATCCGGTAAACTGTATTAAAATGCTTGAAAACGAAGAGCTCGTTATTGTCTTTCCGGAAGGGATCAGAGGTTCGGGCAAGCTTTTTAAAAAACGGTATCAGCTTCAGCGTTTTGGCAACGGGTTTATGCATATTGCCATGACATCTAAAACACCAATCATACCGGTGGGCGTTGTCGGATGCGAAGAAACCATGCCGTCACTGGCAGACATCAAACCGCTCGCAAAACTGCTCGGAATCCCCTATGCGCCAGTCACCATACCCATCCCCTTACCAGCCAAAGTGTCCCTTAATTTTGGAAAGCCCATGATGTTTGAAGGAGACATTGACAACGAGGAAAGTGTTACTGAAAAAGTTGAACAGGTTAAAACGGAAATCCGAAGGCTTATCGACGGCGGTCTCTTGCGTCGCAAAGGAGTTTTTTATGGCTAAAGCAACGAAGCCGAAAGTACTAATTACAGGTGCCCGTGGTGCGCTTGCCCAGCAGGTGATTACCCGGATGAGAAGTCATTACCGGCTGGTAATTGTTGATTTCAGGCGCCGGGTGATCATGGACGATGACATTCCGAGTTATTTTGTTCACATTACCAAGCGCGGCTTTGAAGACATTTTCCGGGACCATCAACTCGACGGCGTCATTCACCTGGGCCGTATGGAAACAGATGAATCCAATCGTTTTTCCCGTTACAATGCCAATGTACTCGGCACCCAGAAACTGCTGGATCTCTGCATTAAGTATCATGTCGGGCAGGTCCTGATTATGTCGACCTATTTTGTCTACGGCGCCAATGCCTACAACCCCGCACCCCTTGATGAAAATTCGCCGTTAAAAGCATCTGAACTGACCAAAAATCTCGTGGACTCGGTGGAACTGGAAAACCTTTCTCAGTTGTATCTTTGGAAACATCCGGAACTCAATATCACAATTCTCAGACCCTGCAACATACTCGGACCCGGTGTCCGGAACAACATGAGCCTTCTTTTATCTCAAAAAACAGCGCCGGTCCTCGTCGGGTTCTCTCCGATGATGCAGTTTATCCATATTGGAGATATGTCGGAAGCCATTGTGACCGCTTACAAAAAAAACAACCCCGGCATATACAATGTCGCCCCTGACGACTGGGTAGCGTACCAGGATGCCGTTGTAAGCTGCGGTTGCCGGCGCCTGCCTATACCATCCATACCGCCGGCGCTGCCCCGAACCCTGAGCCTTTTGTTTGACCAGAAAAAATTCCCCAGCTATCTGGTCAATTATTTTAAATACCCGGCCGTTATTGACAGCAATTTGTTTACAAAAACATTTAATTTCAAACCCACCCGAAGCCTTGAATACATTTTCAGCCATTACAAGAGAAAAAAAACAAAACACAGCCAATGATTTTTTTTCAGCATACCCTCTGCCACAGATCCGTATATCAGAAAATATCGTGAATCCTGAAATAACTTAACGGAAACCCGAAACGATGTTCAAATTTATTCATGCGGCTGATATCCATCTTGACAGCCCGCTGCACAAATTAGATGCTTATGAAGGCGCGCCGGTTCATCAAATCCGCCAGGCCACCCGGGCGGCATTTGAAAACCTCGTGAACCTCGCCATGAATCAGCAGGTCTCATTTGTCCTGATTTCCGGGGATCTGTATGACGGCGACTGGAAAGATTACAATACCGGCCTTTACTTTGTATCACAGATGTGCAGACTGCGGGATGCGAATATTCCTGTTTTTATCATTGCGGGCAACCATGATGCGGCCAGCAAAATCACTAAAAATCTGAAACTTCCGGATGGTGTTACGATTTTTTCATCAAATTCACCCGAAACCTTCCAAATGAAGCATCCGGGTGTTGCTGTTCACGGTCAGAGTTTTGCATCTCCTGCCGTCACAAAAGACCTTTCCGCGGACTATCCGCCGGCCCAACCGGGCTGTTTTAATATCGGAATGCTGCATACCTGTGCTTCCGGAAAGGAAGGACACGCCCCTTACGCGCCGTGCACCCTTGATGGATTGACCTCTAAAGGTTATGATTACTGGGCCCTGGGCCATATCCATAAACGTGAAATACTGAAAGAAAATCCCGTGATCGTATTTCCCGGCAATATCCAGGGGCGCCATATCCGTGAAACAGGTGCAAAAGGATGCCTGCTGGTGACTGTGGACGATAATGGAAAAACGGTGACGGATTTTATGCCGCTGGATGTGATCCGATGGTTTGAATTGCCTGTGGATGCCTCCGGTGCGGATAACGGTTATGACGTAATCGAACGATTTAATAAAGGCCTAAAGGCTTTGATCGATCAAAACACCGGAATGCCGCTGGTTGTCCGGGTGATCTTATCCGGGGATACGATTGCGCACAATGACCTTGTTTCCGGCAGGGAACGCTGGAAAAATGAAATCCGCGCGACAGCCGCAGACATCAGCAATGACAATGTATGGGTTGAAAAAATAAAAATTCATTCCAAATTACCGGCCCCAGACACTTTTCCGGAAACAGCCGACGGCCCAATCCGGGAACTGGAAGCGATTATTGATGAATTACGTAATCATCCGGAAAACCTGATTCTACTGGCAAAAGAAGAACTTTCGTCCCTTGAAGTAAAACTTCCTCCTGAACTCAGGGAAAACGATGATCCTTTACTGCTTTCAGATCCGGAATGGTTATCCGGTCTCCTGGAGCAGGTCAATCCTATGCTGATGAAACGGCTGATGCAGAAAGGAACGCCTGAATGAAAATACTTAAACTTCATTTCATGGCATTTGGCCCTTTTGATGGTGTCTCCATTGACATGAGCGCCGGAAGCCCGGGTCTGCATATCATCTACGGCCCCAATGAAGCCGGCAAAAGCTCTGCCCTCAGGGCTATGAGACAAGTTTTTTACGGTATTCCGATGCGTTCAACGGATAATTTCCGCCACCCGCATAATAAAATGAGGATCGGTGCGACAATCTCCCACAATGACGGAAGTAAACTTGAATTTATCCGGAGAAAAGGGAAAAAAAATACATTGCGGGCGGCTGATGATGAAACCATAATGGAAGATACGATTCTTGCCCGTTTTTTAAAAGGGATTGACGCGGAACTTTTTTCAACCATGTTCGGCATTGACCACAACGATCTCGTCAAAGGCGGCAGAGAAATTATCAAAGGCGGCGGAAACCTCGGCCAGATCATTTTTGCCGCCAGCTCGGGGATCACCGGTCTCAGAAATATCCAGACGGAACTCCAGGAAAATGCAGATGCGCTTTTTAAACCATCCGGTAAACTCCCCCGGATAAATCAATCCATTTTCAAAATCAGAGAAAACCGGAAAAAACTTCGAGACGCTCAACTGGCGTCCGGCGACTGGATTAAACATGACAAGGCCCTGCAGATAGCGATTGAAAGCATGAAGGGTACTGAACGCCAGTTAACCGATGCCCGGACGGCTAAAAATCACCTGGAACGGATTCACCAGTCCCTGCCGATTATTGCCCAGCGCAGAGAACTTCTGGAAAATCTGAAGCAATATTCATCCGCCGTGCTCCTGCCGGATAATTTCGGTAAACAGCGCCGGGATCATATTTCAAAACTGAAAATTACTCAAAATGATCAGGCGCAGGCAGTCGAAAATATCAATCAGCTGCAGAATGAAATAAAACAGCTGCAGATATCCAACCGGATTTTACAGAGTGATGACATCATTGAAAGCATTTATCAGGAGCTTGGAGGATACGGCAAGGCGGCCAGAGACCGTATTCAGCTCCAGACAAGAAGAGATATTTTACGCAGCGAGGCAAAACAGATTCTGCGGGATCTTAGAGACGACCTGACGATCGATGATGCGGACAGAATGCGGTTGAGCAAAAAGGACACCCTTCATATCCATGAAATGGGCAGCCGCTATGAACGCATTATCACACTTATTGAAAGCACCCGGGAAGAAATCCCCAGGCTCGAGCATCAGATAAAAGAATTAGACAACAGACTTTCCTCACAGAAAACACCGCGTCCGACCGAAGTACTGTATCATGCACTTGACCAAGCCGCTGATTATGCACCCATTGAAAAACAGTGCATCAAAGAGTTGTCGGAATCCAGCCTGGCTGAAAAATCTCTGAAAATTGAACTAAACAGGCAAACTTTCTGGTCCGGCAGTCTGGACGAACTGGAGCGCCTGACCATTCCTTCTGTGGAAACAATCGACGTTTTTGAAACTAAATTCGAAACCGTTGAACGATCGATTCAGACATTTGAAAATGAGATTAAAAATTTTCAGACAGATCTTTCTGACACGGTTAAACGAACAGAAGAACTCAAGCTTAACTTTTCAATTCCCACGGAAGCGGATCTTAAATCAGCCAGAGAAAAACGTGATAACGACTGGCGTGTTATTTTCAATGTACTGAATCAACCGCCTGTTACAGAACATCGCACAAATGAATTTCTAAAACAGTATCCGGAGGCCAAAGATCTGTGTGCGGATTTTGAAAACAGTATAGTTCATGCTGATGAGATTGGCGACAGACTCAGGCGAGAAGCGGATCGAGTGGCCACCCTGGCAAAACTGATATCAGACAAATCAGACATTGAAAAAAAGATTGCATCCCTGAAAAACGAGCAAAAAGCGCATGAAAATAAACGCGAAGACATAGTTTTAAAATGGAACCGTCAATGGTTGCCTGCCGGGATTGCCCCCGCATCTCCAAAAGAAATGCGCATGTGGGCAGCTAAAAGTCGTGACATGGCGTCCCGTTATGCCGAACTTCGGAGCCGGAAAACACGAACGATATCCCAACAAAAGACTATTGACAATTTAAAGATCAAACTATCACAGGTTTTTGCGTCAATCGCTGAACCGCTTCCGGATGCCTTTGAAGCACTGGGAGAGTTGGTTAAACGTGGCAGGCAAATTATTGAAAGGGAAAAGAATCTTTTAGAAAGACGGGAAAAACTCGAAAACGAAAAACATCAAAAAACAACATTGCTGGCAGAATTATTTCTCCGGGCGCAGGTTAATGAAAAAAAGCTCGCCCAATGGCAAAAGGGCTGGGAACAGGCGATAGCGCCTTTGGGCCTTGACGGTAAGGCATTGCCGGCACATGCCGGGGCATTGATGGAAGAACTTAAAACACTGTTTGACGCGCTCAAAGAAGCCGACGTACTCCAGAAACGGATTGACGGGATTGACCGTGATGCCGCCGCTTTTAAGGCCAGAGTCGACGAACTGGTCAGCAATGTAGCCAGAGACATTGTTGATCATCCGGCCGATAAAGCAGCCGTGGAAATTAATCGCCGTTTAAAAAAATCGCGTACGGCATACTCAAAAATGCAAACCCTTGAAAATCAAATAAACAGAGAAAATATCCGCTTCCGGCAGTTATCAAAAAACATGACGGATATCGAAGCATTTTTAAAAACCATGTGCGAGGAAGCTGGATGCAAGGATTATAAGGAACTGTCCGAAGCGGAAAACCGTTCCGCCAAACGCCGGGAACTGGAATCCGACCTTAAAACCGTTGAAACACAGCTGCGTCAACTCAGTGCAGGCGATTCAATAGAATATTTTATAAGTAAATCCCTGGCAGCTGAACCGGACAGCATTGAATCAAAAATCAAGAGCCTTTCTGAAAGTATCGACATTTTAACCAAAGAAAAATCTCTTCTGGACCAGACCATCGGCAGCGAGCAGACCGAACTTAAAAAAATGGACGGCAGCGCCCATGCCGCGTCTATAGCTGAGGAAACCCAGATTCTTCTGGGCGGTCTTGAAGAAAACATCGAAGACTACGCCCGCCTTAAAATTTCGGACGCAGTTTTAAACCTTGCGATTGAACGATTTCGGGACAAAAACCAGTCACCGGTTCTCCAAAAAGCCAGTTCATTTTTTTCCCGGATTACTTGTGGTTCTTTTGAAGGCATCCGGGCGGAATTTGATGACTCCGGAAACCCCGTGATTGCTGGTTTCCGTAGAAGCGGTAAAGAGATAATCACTGTCGACGGCATGAGCGAAGGCACAGCAGATCAACTTTACCTTTCTCTGCGCCTGGCTGGCCTGGAAGAATATCTTGGCAAAAATGACCCGATCCCCTTTATCGTTGATGATATTTTGATTAAATTTGATGATATCCGGGCCATAGCCACACTGAATGCGCTTGCTGGATTATCAGAAAAAACCCAGATCATATTCTTCACACACCACCGCCATCTTTTAGATCTGGCCGAAAAACATATTGATCCGTCAATTTTAATCAGTCATACATTAAACTGATCCATTGAGCACAGGAGAATACACATGACGAAAAAGATTAAGCTGGGAATCATCGCCTGCCTGCCGGGACAGTTGATATCTTCTTTTTGAATGTTGCAGAAAACTTTTGCCTGATGTTCTATTCCTGAGTAGCCCCCCCTCAAAAGTGTGCCATGTCACAATCGAAGCCGGCAAATTGTGTGCCATGACACATCGCCGGATTTTTCACGTAAAGCTATCCCGTCATCCAATTTTTTAATAATATCTTGAAATCATAAGTTTTCAGTATGAGATCGCGATATATTCCGATCATTATCCGATTATGGCACAGTTCTGGAAATAACGTACACAGGACAGGGAATTTTTTATCGTCAAACATCAGGATTTAAAATTCAGTCTCTATAGAATCCGGTCTCCTATTACCCGTGCGAACAGTAGCCGATAATTAATGATCATATTTCCGGCCGGCTGTAATGAAAATCTTTTTACCCGACGCCTTAAACGCTTTTCAGAAAATGGGACGGCATAAGAGTGAAACCTCTTAGCAACAAAAAAAGGTCAAAGTGCATCCGGAATTCATAGCTTTTTTCAACGCCATCAGCAAAAGGAGTGCATATGAGCTTCACTATCTCAGAGAAAATTTTAAATCAAACGGTAAAGTGTGAGTTTGGATTTTCTTGCCTTAAGTCGCGTAAGAACGAGGATAAACCGATGTGTGATGTCGACTATGCTAACGGGCAGAATGTCCTGTTCCTCAAGAACGACGATTCGATTTCATGTCCCTACCAGACTCCGTATGGATACGGCATGGTTTGCACATGTCCCACTCATTTTGCCATTCACAAAATATACGGAACCCAGGCGATATCCCCTTCGGAGCAGGATTAATTTGCGGTGCCCTGGGAGTATTTTATATGGAACCATCGTTTCATGGTGGTCTGTTTTTTTTGATCAATATGCATAAAACGAAGCATGGCATAGATCTTGGAATATATTGGGCAGGATTATAATTCAGCGGTTTCTGTGTCTGTTCTTTTCAATCAGTAAATATCAATTTTCAAGATTTCAGGAGAATATTGCTGATGATGACAGGGTTTATCAATTGGATTTCTAACGGAACGGACAAGCCTGCTGAAGATCTGTTATGCCCACTTATAAACAGGCTTGAACCCAACTGCTACTGCCAAAATATCAACAGCAAAAGTATCCTGCTGGTTCTCCGTTACTGCATATCAAATTTCAAACACTGTGCCATTTACAAACGCATTCAGAAAAACAGAATGTTAAAGCATTAAAAATGGAACATATCACCAGAGTTGAAAGATTCTTATTCTTTGCCAAAGGGAGGTGATCGCTAAATGAAAATTTTAAATGCAAAAATGTTTTTGCATTATTTTTTTTTATAAAGAGACCAGTCGAATTTAATCCTAAAAAACAAATTCGGTCAATCAGATAAGGAGGTGAATGTCATGTTTAGATTTATGCAAAAATTTTTAAGCCTTTATTTGTTGCTGTTAGCCGGTATATGCTTTTTTCCGGTTTCAGCGATTGCTGAATGGGTGAGTCTTCCCCCGGAGGAAGTGGCTGTGAGCCAGTCATCCGCATACGATTCCGACGCGGATGTGATCACCTTTTCTTTCGTGTTTCAGAATATTTCCGAAGAAAATATCGATGGAGACCTGCGATTTGCCGTCATTCCAGACGCTGAAACCGCTCCACCGATCAACGCTGACGGCATCCAGGGGGAAACCGGGCTGCATCCAACCTGGTATTATAATCTCCTTACCGACCAGGCCGAAGTATTCCAACCGTTAGAGCAGGTATCCATAGATGTCCAGTTTGCCGGCAGCAGCGCGGCTTTCGATACCTGCACCGTAGAGGTAAATGACAGCTCCGGCATTTTCCGGAAGAACATCTCCAAAACTGCGGAATTTTACAGCGGGGAGGCCGACATCGAGATCATGCCAATCTATGTTCCCGCTCAGAGTTCTGCCGGGGTAAAACTATGCATGGTGAACGATTGCAGCGATTACCCCGACGGCGACTACATCGATACCGATGAAGGGTTGGTCTGCCCCTGCAGTGAAACTTACGATAAACCCTGGATGGTCAAGCCGATCATTGTCAAGTATATTCAGGAAGAAGAGGAAACGGCCTTTAATTCGGTTCCGGATTACACCGATGAAACCCGCCTGGCTCATGATATTTATGTGGCGGTTTCCTATGACGAGGGCTCTTCCTGGAAACGGAAAAACATATCCCGCACCGCGGTGAAGTCGTCTTTCACCCTGGAAAACGGTGTCGAATATCCCGGTGATTCGGAAAAATCCGGAGACAAAAACATCAGCGTGGTCGGCCCCTATGTGCTGGTCACATGGGTGGATAAACTTGGTGCCAGCGGCAACCCATGGGATCTGACAGATGCAGATGACATCTACCAGGTAGTCGGGCCCCAAAGATCCGTGGATTATCTGGATGTCACCGGAGACGAGGAGCCCCGCCCGGACCTTGGGGAGCGCCCCTTCAGCTGCGTATGGGCCGCCCGAGGGGTATTGGATATGAATGCCGAAAGCGTCACCTTCGGAACGATCACATGGTTTAAGGGAGAACAACTATCTACGGGCCGACGGGATGCCTTTCGGGTGTTTACAGCCGGAATCGAACCGATCAATGGCAGCAATGGCAAACCGCTTGATGGAACCGGCGGGTTTGCACTGGTATGGCAGGAAGACCCCAAAGGCCTCAAGCCCGGGCATGGAAAAGGTCCCGGGGTCGGGATGTCAGGGGCCGGCGTGAACCACAAGACGGACATCTGGTATTCCCATATCCATTGGAATGATTTCGATAAAATTGACGTCGATTATGTGCCTAACGGCGACAGCCTCACCGACAATGAGGAGGTCCGGCCCCACCCGCTGCATACATTCAATCCGCCCATCCGGGTAAGCGACAATTCGGTCTGCCGGGAGCGGATACCCGAAGACGCATACGGCTATCTTCATGACATTGAGCATACCGCCTGCGGCTACACCTACGAGGGGGGAACAACCAGCCAACCGGTGCTGTGGGATGACCTTCCCGCAGACTGGGTTTGCCCTCAGTGCGGTCTGGGCAAGGATACGTTTGTCTACGGCATCATCAAGCAAAAGCATGTATCTGCGACGTATTGCCAGAATTTCGCAAACAATCCCCGGGTAGACAAGGACGGCAATTACCTCGCCCCGGAAGATCCCGGTTATGCGGACGGCTTCTTCTGCGCAGATGGCGAGTGGATCACCGATGAAAACGGGGAATGGGTCTGGTCCGGTGAACCGCTCGACGGGGATACCGGAGCCTCACGGGCAAACCTTGTCCTGACGAACTGGGACGGTGAAACCCTTGCAGTCATCGCCTATGAGGAGACAAAGGGCGAAGGAATCGGAAAGGACAAGGTGGCGGCTGCCCCGGAACAATTGTCCCCGGTGCCCATCAATGTCTTCGAGTGGGATGAAAACGGCCACCCCTTGTCATTTGACGGACCACTGGTCAACGCCGACTGCGTCAGCTGTCATTATCTTAACATCACCCCCCGGGACATGATCTTTCCCTTTGATCAGAATATGTGTGAAATGATGGGGTGCACCTGGGTGGGCACTGATGCATATGATGCCTATTTCCCCTATGAACCGTATCCGCTCCCGGAAGGCATAATCCCGATGCTGTCCGAGGAAAACCGGGTGGGCTGCCTGAAATTTCTGGCAGGCAAAAAAATATGCCCCACATTTTCCGACGACCCGGACTGCAATTACACTGCGCTTCCCGAACACCTCCCGGGATATCACCGGATCAGCCAGGACTGCATCAGCTGTCATGTCGTATGGGGGACAAAGGATTTAGACAAGGACTATATTCCGGACCGTTTTGATCAATGCCTCGGAACGGCTGAAGGAGAGTCGGTCGATATGGATCAGACCAGTCCCTGGTTCGGATGCTCTGAGGATCAGATCGCAAACCCGGATGATGGTGATCATGTCCAAAAAATCCGCCACGGGAAAAACATCATCTATCACTCTTTTTATTTTGGCAGCCCGGAAGCCATTTCCCGGGGTTACGAGATCAACCTGCCCAACTCCATGGGCAAGTACGAAAACGCCCGCCGGGTCCGTGTGGTGCCCCAGGCGCTTTATGACGGCAGCCCCAATCCGGTTACCCTCGGTCTGCTTTACAAGCAGGGGATTGATGGGCAGGGCGCACCTGCCGATGCGTACCTGAGGCTCTTCAAAGGAGGGTTCGATCCCGAAAATCTACAGGCAGGGGATTTAAATCTTAGCAGCTGCTCGGTCATTTCCTACATGGATACCGAACTCCCCTATCTCAATCCGGACGGCACGGATACATGCGTGTACACGGGGACCCCCAATCCGGATTACGATGTGGATCAGAACGGTCACAAATCCCCGAAAATTGAAGCATATGAATGGACGGCCGCAAACCTGGCAGATGATTCCGGATGGAAATTCGATCTGGATGAAGACGGTGTAATAGACACGGGTCCCGACGGGTATCCGATCATCCATGATAATCCTTATGAGAATGTCTTTTCGACGCGGCTTTCCATCCGCGGAGACGACCTGGTTGTCGGGTTCGCCCATTGCGCCAACTGGGCGGCCGGGCGAAAAGCCAAAGACCACTATGACTTTTATGTGCGGGTGTCCGAAGACGGAGGAAGCACCTGGACGATACCCACTAACGTCTCTAAATTGAAGAACCATAAGGAAACGACATCTGACTGCCGGATTCTCCAGCCGCCCACCTCCATCTTCACCTGGAAGTACGACAAACAGGACGGGCTGTTTTATTATACAATCGACTCTGTTCCCTACGGTGATTACAGCCATATGAAACAGGAAGATTTTCATCACCATGACGCCTTTCTGGTTGCCATCGGTACCAAGGAAAACACCCCCCAGCCGACTCCGGGCGATCCCGAGTGTGTGGAAGAAGAAATATTTCTGGATGTTTACTACACCCGCACCACTGACCGGGGCCAGAACTTTTCGGTACTTAACCCCAAATACGATCCCGAGGCACCGCTCTACCTCGATGCGAACGGCTACCCCACGGATGAGCCCGGTTTGTGCGCACTTGCCGAAGACGACACCTGCATGCGAAACCCCGATTCACAGGAGCATCTTGCCATGGACTGGATCGCCAAAGGCGATGCGCTTCAGGGGGATGTGCAGTTTGCCTGTTCACCGGACGGTTCCAAGATCTACGATATCTGGGAGCAGGAACTGCCCATTGATCCGGATGCAAGCCAGACTCATTTCCAGGGGGCCGACGTCTGGTTCCGGAAGATCGAATACCCTGATCCGGCAGTCGATCTCCCCGGTGACCTGGACCTGGACGGCGACATTGATAACTCCGACGGGGTCATTATGAGGGATCTGGTCGGCACCTCTGCCATGAATCGCGGATTCCGATGGGATGCTGATTTCAAGCATGACAACCTGATCGATGATAATGACTACAAACGCTGGAAATTTCTGTTGAAATCGTATCAAAAATAGATGAAAGGCCGGTCCGGGGCTGCAGTGGGCAGTCCCGGACCATCCGGCCGGATAACCGGGATGACGGTCCAGACGCGTACAAGGAAATCCAGGCATATAGCCAATGAGACACAAATGGGAAACACGATGAAATACACGAAAAACTCATGATCTATACTTTATTGGAACACTACCTTCTGGTGAAACGACCCGGGCAAGAAGCGGTCAGCATTGAAATTCCCAATCAATTGCTGTGGTAAATTTTTTCACTTGTGACCCATACCTTATCATTTAAAAGACAGGAGGAAGAACATGAGACGTTATAAACGAAGACGAAAAGTCGCAGGGCTTGTTGCCATTCTGGCGGCATTGATCATTACGATACCAGCTGGCGCCGATGACGGCGAAATGTTTCGCAAGAACGTCTCCAATACGCCTGAGTTGGAGACGGAATTTGCAGCCATCCGCATGCTGCCGATTTATGTCCGTGCGCAGAATACGGCGGGTGAACTGATAACGATCAGTTACCCGGATGCTGATGGAAATGTTTTGGAAACAGATAACCGCGATAATGCCCGTCCGCTTATTGCACACTACACTGACGGGCATGTCGACTTTATTGAAGAAGAGGGTTACGGCGGTTTCCCAGGACACGGCACGCGGGATGCTTTCGGTGCGGTGAGCTTAGATGACGGGGCTACCTGGAAACGCACCAACCTTTCCAGGTCTGCGGATCTGTCGTCCTTTAAAATCAAGGTGAAGAAGAAGAGGGTCCCC
This sequence comes from Desulfococcaceae bacterium, assembly GCA_030145385.1. Taxonomy (GTDB): domain Bacteria; phylum Desulfobacterota; class Desulfobacteria; order Desulfobacterales; family Desulfosalsimonadaceae; genus SURF-3. The sequence continues at coordinate 8,698 of JAQYVU010000055.1, read as the reverse complement.
TACCCGGGCGATGTGGGACGAACCTTTATGGCATCGGATGGCAACAAGGTACTGGTAGTGTGGGTAAGCCGTTATGCCGGCGGCGGAAATCCGAATTACGCCATGAGCGACGAGGAGCGCACTAACCTGGAAGCGCACTTCGATTTTGGAACAGGCACCTGCAACGACCTGTTCGACGATGAAGGAAAAATAAACAATTTGGGCACTCCTTGCCTCTATCTCGAGGACTACTTCGGGGTGGCAGGCTCTCAGGGTTCTTCCGAACTGGCCGATGAAGGATACCCCCTGATCGGCGAATTGCCCTATGCCGCCGTATGGGCGGCAAGAGGGGTGCTCCTGCCGGGGACGCAAACCACCGATGAAAACGGTAACACCATAACCACAGAGAGCAAATTCATCTGGTTCAAACCCGAGCGGCTGACCTCGGGTGTGCGTGACGCCAACCGGCCTGAGGCGGTCTGTGTAAAAGGAGCCGGATGTGCGATCACCTGGCAGGAAGACCCCGATGGAATCAGGCCCGGCCATGGAGATGGCCCCGGTGAGGGCTGGAGCGGCGCCATTGCCCACCACCAGACCGACACATGGTACTCCTACATCGGTTGGGACGACTTTGACTTGGTTGGCGGTGATATCGACCAGGACCAGACTGACGAATATGGAGAATTTTATAACGGTACCGGAAGTCTTTTGGACTGGATTGCAGACAACACGACGGGCAGCCCTAAGGCGGCCGTTCCCATGTCGATTCCGGTGCGCCTGACCGACAATGCCATGTGCGTGTCCGCCGGAAATGACGGGAATGGCGCAGTTATTTACGATGAAAATGAATGCCCTTATTGCTACGCAGATTTCGACGGCAGCGGGCCCGCTGACTTTTGTGCCAGTTCGGTTTCAGTTGAAATTGCAACCCCCGAAGGGCCGACGCAGACAATCAACATGTGCGTCACTGAAGACGGACGGCTGATGCGGGGTAATACGGCCTCGACTCGCGCCCGTATCGGACTGCACGGGTACTCGTCTGTTGGTGAATTCGACAAGAGCAACCCTGACACATGCCCGATCAATAGCGCCTGGTTCTATATGGCCTACGAGGAGAACAAAGGCCTGGGCGATATCTGCGATGACGGGGATTGCCTGGAGCTTACTGACGCGGACAAACGCGACATGGGTAAGAACGTATGGTATCACACCTTTGACATGTTCGGGCCGGAGCTGGTCTCCCAGGGATTGATGCTCAATCAGCCTGCAGTGTACCCGGACGGCTGGAGCGATCCCAGCGGCCTGCTGGTGCAAGACCCATTGTCAGGTTACAACAATTGGGCTTTTGATGAGGATCCGATTTACAACTGGCAAGCCGGGATCGAAACCACCACGCTATACCAGACTGAAATCTCCCGGCGGCCCAGCCAAATATCCCAGGATTGGTACGATGCCGGCGACATCGGCACCATTGCCCTCCAACTGTGGAAGCAAGGGATCATCCGGCGGGGCGGGCCAGCTGACATCATGGGTAGAAGATTCGTCATCCCGGATGATTTCGACGCCACCACGGACAACCCTTACGGCTATGACTGCATGGAATGTTTGAATGCGGACGGTTTTGACGCCTGGGCCTTCACCGACGGATTAAACCCCCGCTACGTGAAGGGACTGTGCGCAGCACCAGCGATTAACCTGTCCGGCAACACAATCATTACCAGCGAAATCTGTGGTAACGCAGCGGAATGCCTGACAGCTTTTCCCTTCAACGACTACTTCGATGATCTCGACATGACGGACAGCGACCCGATATCCAAAATCTGGACCTGGGAGCAGTTCGGCCCAGGATACGGAGAAACGCCGCCGGACAATACCAATCTCGACGATGTTTCCTGGGAGAACCCCTACGACGTTGCCAAAGGGCATCGCGGCTTTATGACCGGCGACATGATTATGGCCATGTACGCCTGGGCGCCGAACTGGAATGCCCTCACCAAAGGCCACGAGAATTTTAACCTGTACGCCCGGCGCTCTTTCGATGGCGGTGAAACCTGGAGCACCCTGCCTGATAATTTTACGCATACAGACGGCATCACCTATGCGGGAGCAGGCACCACCACGTACGAATGGTGGATTGGTTCGGATGGGGAGTATCCGCAACCCACAACATATGCCGCCGGCGACTTCGAGCAGGCCAGGAATCTCTCTCAACTCACAGGCAGTAATGTAACGGTGCTCGACCCGAGGTACACACCGACTACACGAGGCATCACAACGAACTGGGTCAATACCTCCTCCCTTCCATCTGGTTTTTTGGCGCCGGAGTACCTTGACGACACCCGCGACCCATCCCGCTTCTTCATGATCTACGAGACAGGTCTCAATGCCCCGTATGATGTCGGCGAGGCCGAACCCCTCGACCTGTTCTACAGCCGTGCGGTAAACTGGGGTGACGATTACCTGGTGTGGCAGGATGTAGTCTGTGACGCTTGCCTGCCTGCCGCCGATACGGAAGACGATTTCGACCTGACTGGTTTCTGCAACGAGTTTGATGCCCTCGAGGGAAGCCAACTTTCCGAATCGGGCGAGGCATGCGTCACCACCAGTCCGGGGGGGCAATTTTTCTATGCGATCTGGAACCAGTGGGATTTTGACAGGGACGGCCATGAAATCGGCGCAGATGCCTGGTTCCGCCGCATCCTGTTCCTGGATGACTACATTCCACCGATTGATGACGGCAGCGGCGGTGATGACGACGACGATGACGAGAAGCCGGGAAAGAAACCGAAGAAAGAGAAATAAGGCATTTAAATAAAATGGGCATGCAGGGGGCGGCCGGGAGATATTCCGGCAGCCCCTATGCCGATGATCTGTTTTCAAGATGAAAATATTTTCAGGAATGGCTGCCTGCCTGATACAGTATGTTTCTGACAAATAATAATAATTTAAAACTAAGGAGTTACGGCCATGGTGGAGTTTATGAAAAACATCAGGCTGGAGATTATCAGGGGATATATGGCCACTTTCAACCAGAAATGGCCCAGCTGGCTCGGCGGCCTCCTGATCGGCATTGTGGCATTGATGATTTTTATCTGGAATTTTCCCTGGGGGATCGCTGCCGGCTATCAGAACTGGGGGGAATGGGTATATTTTTTGTCCGGGATGAGCGATGCGATACCGGAGATGCCCTGGCTGCATACATTGTCCGTGTCCAATTTCGGTATTTTCTTCGGTGCCCTGGCGTCTGCACTTCTGAGCCGTCAGTTTGTTCTTCGCAAGGCACCCCGGTTCGAGTATGTCAAGGGCGCTGCGGGGGGGATTCTCATGGGCGCCGGCGCGGCCCTGGCCGGGGGATGTAATGTAGGCGGTTTCTACACCGCGGTGGGGGTCTTTTCGATGGGGGGATATGCCATGATGATGGGCCTGTTTATCGGCGCCTTTATCGGGCTGAAATATCTCGTTTGGGAAATGGAGCACCTCTCGCATCTTTCGGCCAATACGAACGGTGCGGCTGAAAAATCCTCCAAACGCGACTGGTCAAAAATTCAGCCGGCCTTCGGTATCCTGGTGCTCATCGGCTGCGTTGCCGCATTTTACGTCTATTCCGCATTTGATCAGACAAAAGTCGGCGGGCTGCTTTTTTTCGGGATGCTCATCGGGATGATCATGCACCGATCACGATTCTGTTTTGCCCGGGCGTTTCGAGAACCGTTCATGACGGGAGAAGCGGATATGGTTCGTGCCGTGGCCGTCAGTCTTGCTGTTTTCGGTTTCGGATCGGCCGTGATCAAGTGGAGCTGGATTCAGCCGCCGCAAATGGGCGTCTATCATCCTTTCTGGATTGGAAGTTTTGTCGGGGGGCTGATTTTCGGCATTGGTATGCTGCTTGCCGGCGGATGCGCCAGCAGCACACTTTGGCGGGCTGCCGAAGGCAACAGCAAACTGATGGTTACCCTGATCAGTCTCGCGCTGACATATCCGGCAACGCATTCCCTGCTCGAAGCATCCGGATTCAAGGAAAGGCTCGGTCATGCTTTTTTCATGCCCGAAGTTATCTCCTGGTCCTTTGCGATACCGGTATTTCTCTTTATTCTAATCGTCTGGGTGCTGATGGCGGAGTGGAACGAGCAGACGGAAAAACTGGTAATTCTTTAAAGCGCGCTGAGATTAACCTGCATTTAGGTTGACTTTAAATTTTCATTGGAGGACCAGGTGGAACAGATAACAAATTGCCAAAAAGACGGTTATGCTGACGCCATCTACCTGCTGGTCGAGCCGGAACTGCGGGAGGAGGATTTTATCCGGAAAATGGCTTCCAACCTCGGCCTTATGAAAGGCCTGACCAGAAATCACGTTACCGTCTTCCGTTTCATCCTGAAAGTCTTTAAAAAGACAGGCAGGTGCCCGATGGTTCATCAGGTCTGCCGTGAAACAGGCCTCAGGCTGACTGAATTCAGAAAATTGTTTCCCGGCAGCTACCAGCGGTGCGAAAGCCTGCTGGCGGAATACCATAATAAACAAAAGGAGAAGACTGATGGATAATCCAGATTTAAGACCGGAAATCATGATAGATGCTCGTGGGTTGTCCTGCCCCATGCCGATGCTTAAAGTTAAAAAAGCTTTGAAAAATATGCTGGCAGGTCAACTGCTTGAAATATGGGGAACAGATCCGGGATCGAAAAACGATATCCCGGATTTTTGCCGAAAAAACGGCAGCGAACTGCTGTCCCTGTCCGATACCGCCTTGGGCCATACGCGCTATCTCATTTTAAAAGGGTGATCATTATGAAAAAAGTGGCTGTTTTAATAAAAGATGTCGATCAGCAATATGAAGGGCTTCGCATCAGCCTGGGAGCGCTTCTTGATGATGTCTGCATCCAGATGTATGTTTTAGATCATGAAATTGCTCAAATGGATGACGCCTACCGTGAGAATATGGAATTTCTCGATGAAATGGAGGGGGAGCGGTTTTCAAACCATATGGGCAACGCGGAGAATTTCGGCTTTAAAAGCCTCAATCTGGAAGAAATCGCCGAACGGATCCGGGCGGCCGATCTGATTATTCCTTTCTGAAAAACAGGAGGCACTTATGAAAATCCTGCATATTTTGAAAAAACCTCCGGACACCAACGTTATCAAGCTGATCAATGTCCTCATGGCACCAGGTGATGAAGCCGAATTCAAACCGTTGTTTCGGGGCGATATTAACTGGGAGCGACTGGTGGATGACATCTTTTCCTACGAGAAGGTAATCTGCTGGTGGTAACTGAAAATTGAATAATAAGGGGGAATCATGATTGAAAAACTTGGCATTCTTGTGGGCACTGACCGCCACATGGAATATGTACTCAATCTTACGGATGCCGCCTGCAATAAAGGAAAGAAGGTGGAGATCTTTTTTTCGGGGGCCGGCGTCAGGCTGACCCAGTGCGAAGATTTTGAAAAGCTTATCGGAAAGGCCCGTCTTTCTGTGTGTGATGTGAGTTTCCGGGCACTGGGCTTTTCGGGTCCGGTTCCCGGAGTGGGATTCAAGGATTTTGCCACTCAGGCCAGAAATGCTGAAATGATCAATGCATGCGATCGATATGTGGTGTTTTAATTGAAATCATTTTCCTGCAAAACGTTTCGGTACAAGCCACAATATCTGCTTGGCAGTCTTCGCAGGAATCTTCATTGGGGGAGGAAAAAATGAACATTAAATCGTTGAAATGCGTGATCGGTATTTTAACTGCTGTTTTACTCACATTTTGTGCCGCAGCATCCGGTTCCGATTTTTCCAGTAATGGCAATGATCGAAAGGGAAAATACATTTATCGCAAGAACTGCCGCGTCTGCCATGACGGGAGTTCCGCCTCGACACTTTCGCCCAATTCCAAGACGCAGGCCCAGTGGACGCGGACATTTGAGCGCCATGAACGATTGGCCTGCGCGGATGAATGGAACAATCAATCTCCTGCGGAATTAAATGACGTGTTCAGCTATCTTTACGTCCATGCCTACGATTCGGTCCAACCCGCGAGCTGTAAATAATAGAAACGTTTTGTTCGGATGGTGCGATCGCCGTATTTGGAAATAACGAATACGGTCAATGCAATCTTTTCGAATGGGATCCTTCCGGAGGTGATTCCTCTTTATTCATTTGTCATTATTGGTTAGTTTGCAATATCATATTCATCAATCTTTCGATAAATGGTCCTGCGGCTGATGCCTAAAAGACGTGCTGCATGGGACTTATTACCGGATGTTTTTTTGAGCGCATCATGGATATCATTTTCACCAATGGACTCACCTTTTTTAGGTATTATTTCATAGTTGTCGGTTTCATCGTTTTTTAAAAAATCCGATGGTAATTCATCAACGCCGATAATGTTTCGGCGGCAGAGGATAAAAGAATGTTCAAGGGTATTTTTCAATTCCCGCACATTGCCCGGCCATGAATGAATCATAAATTTATCCATTACCGCATGAGACACATCCTCTATCTGGCGGTTAAATTTTTTATTAAATAGCGCTAAAAAATGTTTCACCAGCAGCGGAATATCATCCCGGCGATTCCTGAGAGGGGGCATTTTAATCTGGACCACATTCAGCCGGTAATACAGATCTCTTCGAAAAGCCCCCTCTTCCACTCGGGTCCTTAAGTCCTGATTGGTTGCTGCAATAACCCGGACATCAATCTGACAAGCTTTGGAGCCGCCCACCGGTTCAATTTCCATTTCTTCTAATACCCTGAGAAACCGAACCTGCATATTTTTTGATATTTCAGCAATTTCATCCAGAAAAATTATTCCGCCATCCGCCCGCTTAAATCTCCCGACTTTATCTTTTACCGCCCCGGTAAAAGCGCCGCGAACATGACCGAAGAGTTCGCTCTCCAAAAGGCTTTCGGTCAAAGCGGCACAATTCAATTTAACCAGCGGCTTTTCGCTGCGGTCTCCTGTGGCATGTATGGCATTGGCCACCAGTTCTTTACCGGTGCCGCTTTCCCCTGTAATAAGCACCGATGTCTGGACGCTGGCAAGATCCTTAATGAGAGAAAAAACTTCCTGTATTTCATTGCTGTTGCCGACAATACTGTCAAAATCCATACGATCCTTCAGGCTGCGCTCCAGCCGCAGCAGGCGCGTCTGATCCCGAATCAGCATTACCGCCCCTGCAAAATCACTATGTTTATTCAGCATCGGAGTCGCGGAAATGTTCACTGTCTGATCCGGCTGATTTTTTGTTCGGCATTCAAAATTATCAAATTCAATTGGTTTTTTTAGTAATAATGTCTTTTGCAGCGCAACAATACAACCGGCACCGCAATTAAGCGCTAAAGAAGGAAACTTCCTGCCGATTGCCTCGTTTCGATGAATACCGCAGACAGAAGAAACGGCCTTGTTCATTTCAAGGACAGTCATGTCTTGATTCACTGATATGATTCCATCTTTAACACTTCGAAATATCGCTTCCATATTCCAACGGTATTGATCCCTGGTATCTGCCACCGCCTTGTGCCTCATGGCCATGGAAGATGCCCGTAAAAGAGTGTCCTGGCGCACCGGTTTTACGATATAATCAAGGGCCCCGAGCCGAATTGCTTCCGCTGCGGTTTCAATTGTCGGTACGCCGGTAATAATAATCACCTGGCAATTGGAATTTTTATTTTTAAAACTTTTTAACAAATCAATCCCCGTCATGCCATTAAGAATGATATCGATAAAAACAAGATCAAAATCAATTTTTGCCTGCACTAATAGTGCTTCATCATAATTTTCGGCCGTAAATACATCATAACCGGCTTCTTCCAGAAAATTGCGGTACGTAAACCGTATGCTTTCTTCATCATCAACAATCAGAATTTTTTCATTCATGACTTAATCCCTCTTATTATTCGGTAGGCGCTATCGGAAAATCTAGGGTTACCAAGGTATATTCATTTTCCCGGCTGTCAATGACCATCTTTCCTCCGTGCTCGCTGATAATACCGTGACTGATACTGAGTCCCAATCCGGTACCAATACCTCGCGGTTTAGTGGAAAAAAAAGGGTTCATTACCTTGTCAATGATGTCGGATGAAATCCCGATCCCAAAGTCTAAAAAAGAAACCCGCACATACTTCTCATTGTTGTCATCCAATGGTTCCGCATCGATCTGAATAATTTTTTCTTTACTGCTATTTGGATATTTTTTATTCAATGAATACCGTGCATTACTAAGTATATTGATAAAAACCTGCTGTACTTCACATTGAATCGCGAATATTTGAGGAAGATTGAATTGTATTTGTTTATTTATCGTTATAGATTCTTTTCTCATTTGAGACTTTATTAAGGTAAGGGAGTCATCAATTATTTCATTTAAATAGACAGGAACCTTGGATTGTCTTTCGCGGCGGGCAAAAGATAAAAGGCTTTCAACAATCCGGGCCACACGGTTACTTTCTTTTCTGATGCGGCCGGCAATTTCGTTGATTTCTTCAATATGCCCGTTTTTATTTATCAGAATCTGGGCATAATTGATGATGCCGTTTATCGGATTATTTATTTCATGGGCCACACCAGCTGCTAATTCGCCCAAAGCCGATAGTTGTTCAGCACGGTAAGTGACTGCTTTGGCTGTTTTCACTTCCGTTACATCTCTTAAGGTGACAACCACTTTTTCCCGCCCATCAGATTCCGTAAAAGGTGTGTATGTCTGCTCATAAATCAGACCACTGGATGAATTAAATTCCGAT
>JAQYVU010000054.1 GCA_030145385.1 Desulfococcaceae bacterium | reverse complement strand
ATAAACCGTATCCCTGAATTTAATGAATATTCCTGCGCCAATTGTTTTTGAATCATGAGTTGCCAGAAGAAGTGACGCATGCTCCTTTGCAATCAGGTGGTTGAATACATTTTTCATAAACGCAAAAGGCTGGGGCGGCAAGCCGTGCTTTTTTCGCGTAAGTGTATTGAGCTTGTAGAATGCTTCAATGCCTTGCAGTGTATTTTCTTCCCTTATTTTGACACCCTCTTTTTTTGCTTTTCTGATGGAATATTGCGTTGTTCGTTTGTTGAAATTTTGCTTTACCAGTTCCGGATCGGAGTTCAGTGGCAGGATATGCAGCTTGAAATTGTTGTGAGGTAAAAATCCGGTACCGTTTTTCAAGTTCGACCTGATTTCAAGATACTTACAACTTCCGTTAAAATTTTTAATTATCCGGGATAATAATAAGTTTTCTTCAGATTTGTCATAAAAAAGCGGGCCGCCGTAATCGGAAAAGGGGATGGAAACCATGCGGCTGCCAGTTAAAAAACTGTTCACTTGGAAACAGGGGAATATGCCTTCTATGGAGGTGGAATTTTTTTTGGCAACATAAAGCAATGGGTTATATTGATATGTTTTCTGGATGCATTTTAACCATTCGGAAAAATGGAAGGGGGTTCCGTGAGGATGCGAGCGGACAAACTGATCCCAGTTTTTCATTTGTTTTTCATTATTTAAGGAATAGGTTTTTAGCATTTTAAACCATTAATTTATGTTTTCATCAAAATATTTTACCATGTCTCTGGGGAGCGGATTCCAGAAGCAGTCACCATATTTGGTTTTTATATAACTCAGAAAATCAATGTAATGTTTTGCCGGGTAATCCTCAAATCCTGGTTTACTGCCGTCAAAACGCATATAATCAGGGTGCGTATTTAGAAGTGCCATTCCGCCATGTTCAGCTATCCAGTCGATTTTTTTTATCCAGATATCTATCGATTCCTCCTGAAATATAATGAAAAGGGTACTATCCTGCGCTAATGTGTAGGGAAGCTCCCAGTAACATATTTTCCCGGCTGCATTCTCTACACAAAACGGGAAAATGGTATGAACGCCCTCAGATTGGGGTTCAAAGGGATCTGTGTCAAAAGTTGAGGCGTCATATGCAATATTCAGGTGTTTAAAAAGTTCCAGGTCCCGGTGCATGGAAGGGGCGCGAAAGCCGCATGCACCCCAGCTTTTTATATATTCATTGATTTTTTGCGCGCGCTTCAAAAAAATTTCTTTTGATTGGAGAAGTTTTCCATCATGCTTAAGTCCATGAACCCCCACTTCAAAGCCCTGGTTCTTCAAGTTCATCAGGTGCTGAAGATCAATGTCATAACGTTCCGGCACAAAATTAAATGAAGAACAAAACCCCATCTCCTGATCAATTTTCATGAGTTCTTCATGGTTGTCGTAGCCTTTTTGAGTGTCAACATCATGAGTCAAAACCAGCGCAAACTGTTTATTGTTTTTCCAGCCTTTCCATCCACGGGGAAGTTTTGCACTTTGATCAGATATGGGCCAGTTGCTCCTGCTGCGGTGTCTTTTTATTTTTGCCAGTTCCCTTCTCAGTCTGATTTGCGATTTTCGGGGAATATACGGCTTGAAAAAATAATACATTTTTAAAGCCGGAGACTGAAAATGGAGTTTGTTTTGACTGAGAATGTTTGAATTAAGATGAAACATTCGAGCTCCATTTTTCTATTTCTTTGCATACGATTTTAATCATCGAATCTGTCAATTCCGGAAACATTGGCAGGGAGATGAGTTCGGATGTAACTTGTTCTGTAACCGGGAAATGCCCGTTATCGGATTCCTGGTTCCAGTAAGCCTTTTGCAGATGGATCGGTACCGGATAGTGAATGCCGCAGTGAATATCTTTTTCTCTTAGGACTTCAATAAGCGCATCCCGGTTTTTATTCCTGATCGGGTAGATATGGTAAATATGGCTGCGGTTTTCAACTTGATGAGGTGTCACAATCTGGTCAATATCGGCGAGCATTCGATCATAAATATCAGCGTGTTTTTGTCGCAATTTATTCCATGACTCAAGGTGTTTGAGCTTTACACTGAGCACTGCTCCCTGAATACCGTCCATACGGGAATTCCAGCCGATTTCTGCGTGAATATATTTTTTATTCTGCCCATGATCGCGCATCATGCGGATCCGGTCAGCCAGGGATTTGTCATTAGTAACCACTGCGCCGGCTTCTCCAAAGGCGCCAAGGTTTTTGCCCGGATAAAAACTGAAACACCCCGCATGACCGATGGAACCGGCTTTCTTTTTTTTATATTCCGCCCCGTGTGCCTGGCAGGCGTCTTCAACCACAAAAAGGTTGTGTCTTTTTGCGATTTCCATGATCGGGTCCATATCCGCCATCTGGCCGTTTAAATGGACCGGGATGATGGCTTTGGTTTTCGGGGTTATCGCATTCTCAAGCAGCAAAGGATCCATGTTGTAGGAATGTTCATCAATATCCACGAACACGGGTTTGGCCCCGCAGAAACTGATGGCTTCTGCTGTGGCAATAAAAGTGTTTGGAACCGTGATGACTTCATCGCCGGACCCGATTCCCAGGGCCAGAAGGGACAGCCATAAAGCTGCGGTGCCGCTGCCAACGCCTATCGCTTCACGGCACTGGCAAAAATCTGCAAATTCTTTTTCAAACTTTTCAACAAAAGGCCCGCCGGCAAAAGCACAGCAATCAATGACATCTTTGATGGCGGTATTGATTTCATCTTTGATGAATTCATTTTGAGATTTAAGATCAATAAATGGCACTCGCATCTCAATGTTTCCTTTTAAAAGTTGATGGCGTTTTGCGCCACTTAAACAATAAATAAAATTAAAGTGTAGACCGGGTTTCTTACCCGGCGATTGACATATTCCTTTTTGTCGGGAATGGAATCCCGACCTACATTTTTTTCATGGTCATGATAAAGTTATTTGGGAATCCAAATTCTTTTTTAAACCCTTTTCTTTTCTTCCACCGGACTGCTTCTATGAATAACTTTTGCAGGGTTTCCTGCCACCGTCGTATTTGGCAAAACATCGCGGGTGACCACACTTCCGGCGCCGACAATGGCTTTTTCGCCAATCGTGACCCCGCATAAAATGGTCGCATTGGATCCGATTGAAGCCCCGTATTTAACCAATGAGGGAGTGCATTCCCAGTCTTCATCGGACTGGATGCTGCCGTCATCATTGCAGGCTTTTGGGTATCGATCATTGATAAAAGTTACGTTGTGTCCGATAAAAACCTTGTCCTCGATCGTGACACCTTCGCAGATAAAGGTGTGACTTGAAATTTTGCAGTTTTTGCCAATGCGCGCATTTTTTTGAATTTCAACAAAAGTACCGATTTTCGTGTTGTCATTAATCTCGCATCCATAGAGATTGACAAAATCATAGATTTGAACATCCCGGCCGATTTTTACATCAGGAGCCACTTTTTTTGTTGAATAAAATAAGTTCATGAGACATATCCGATTTTATATTAATCAAATTCAGCATATTGTTTTTGGAATATAATTGTTTCAAGGTCGCTGAAGTTATCGATAGAGATCTGAATCCCGTTATGTTTTAATGATTTCGAGGCCGCTTCCAGGATCTGTACAACCTGAAGGCCTTCAATGCCTGAAGATTCAGGTTTTTCCCCGGTTTTTATGCAGTCAATGAAATGCTGGCATTCCACCTTGATGGGTTCTTCCTGTTTGATATAAGGCGAGTGCATGTCTCCATAGTGATAGGAGTAACTGAATTCTCCAAAAGTGTCATAATAATCAGGCGCTTCGACGCGTTTGTCGTAGATTCTGATTTTTTCAATGGGTTTATTGTCGTCGTATAAAATCATCTTTTTGCTGCCCACAAACGTCATTCGCCTGATTTTATTGGGATCCAGCCAGCTGCTGAGAATCGTGGCAAAACCGCCGTTCGGAAAATTCAGGGACATATTGGTGACATCTTCAATTTTTTTGTTGATATGACTTTTGCCCTGGCAATTGACTGAAGCCGGGGATTTACCCATAATATAGAGAATGATGGAAATATCATGGGGGGCTAAGTCCCATGCCACATTGATGTCTTTTTGGAATAACCCCAGGTTTAACCGTTGAGAATTGATATAAATGAGTTCACCGATTTCGCCGGAGTCAACAATTTCTTTGATTTTTCTGACCGGCGCGGAATAAATAAAGGTGTGACCTGTCATGAGCACCAGGTTGTTTTTTTCTGCCAGGTCAATCAGTTCCTTGCCCTGTTCAACGGTCGTGCACATGGGTTTTTCAATAAATGTATGTTTGCCGGCCAGCAGGCTTTTTTTTGCCAGTCCGTAATGGGAAAAAACCGGTGTTGCTATGGCAACGGCATGGATGTCCCTGTCTTCTATAATTTCTTCAAAATCTCTGCTTGTATTCACATGATATAGTTTGCGCATATGATTCAGCCGCTCTTTATCAACATCACAAACCATTTTAACTTTCGATTCCGGAAGACCCCAGAAATTCCGGATAAGGTTCGGGCCCCAGTAGCCGCATCCGATGACTCCTACATTAATTGTTGTTTCCTTCATCGGCTTTCCCTTTTATAACTTTTTCAATGATTGTTTGATTATCACGGGAAGGGTCTTAAAAAATATAACGGCGTCCTGCAGCAGGTTTCTTTTCTGGCCATAGGAGATATCCAAACGGATCATTTCTTCAAATGTGGTTTCGTTTTTTCCGCTGACCTGCCATAAACCGGTTAAACCCGGATGTGTGTCGAATCTTTTATTTTGCCAGAGACGAAATTCGGAGGCTTCATAAGCGATGCAGGGCCGGGGACCGATCAGGCTCATTTCTCCGCGCAGTACGTTAATGAGTTGGGGCAGTTCGTCAAGAGCGGATTTTCTGAGTATATTGCCGAATGGGATGATGCCGGAATCAGGCCTGGCATCCAGTTTGTTCCATTGTTCTCCGTTTTGAATCAGGCTGCATACATGTTCCTTGTGTTTTTCCGGATCTGTATCGCATTGCATTGTCCTGAATTTCCAGCACATAAAAGGCTTGCAGTTATAGCCGAGCCTTTCCTGTTTAAACAAAGCAGGCCCCGGGGATACTGATTTTATCAAAATGGCGATACATAACAAAATCGGGGACAGCAGAATAAGCGCCAGGCTGGCCCCGACAATATCCAGAGCTCTTTTCCAAGGGGGCATTGGTTTTCCGGTTAAACATAAAAGTCCATTCTGCCGGTTTTTTGAATTTTTGTTTTCCTGGGTTTTCGGGCTGTCAATATGTGTGTTTTTTTTCTCCGGGTAGGTTTGGATATGAAAATTGATAAAATCATCTGCGGATGCTGTTTGCTGCTTGATAGCCTGGGCCAGCTCCATGGCACCTTCAAATGATGTGTCCGGCAGAATAACGCCGATACGGTTGGCATCGATCCACCCCAGTTCATCAATGGACCTGATTCGGTTTTTTAGCGCAGGTATCAGTTTTAATAGATCATCCTCTTTTGGTTTTTTCCCGATTGTCAAGGTCAGCAGGGAAAAGAAGCTTCCGTTGCGATCCGATCGTCCGCGTTCACGGTCAAGTAAAGCCTGGAAGACTTCTTTTGAATCAATGGACTGGTAAAGTTTTTTCCTCAAAACAAATGGATTGAAAAATGAATGTTTCATAATAACACGCTCATTTGTTTATATTTTAAATTTGATGGCTTCTTAAAAAGTTGCTTATAGCGTGTGTTCCATTTTAAACGAAAATAACTTCTATCATGTCGGCCGGGTTTCTTACCCGGCGATTAAGTATATCTTTAGAGCTTTTTGTACAGCCAGTTCGGAATGAAGAATTTTCTTTTATTAAGTACTGCTCCCAGAATACTTGCTCCTGCTTCCTGAAGATCTTTTGTTACTCTTAGTGCCGCCCGGTTTTTTGTTTTTCCGGAATTTATCACCAGGACAACGCCCTTAACTTTGCCGGCGATAACGCGCGTTTCCGGAAACGCGCTCACTGGGGGACAGTCAATAATGACATGGTCAAAGCGGTTACTGACGATTTTCAGAAAGTTATCAAACTTGCTTGATTCAAACAGCCCGACGGCCCGGGCGCCAAGAAGCCCGGAAGTCTGGAAATAAAAGTTGCTTCCTATTTTATTGTGTTCAGGTTCTTTAATATTTGCATCTGAAAGAAAATCGGACAGCCCATGGGTTAATTCCAGATTAAACACTTTATGAAGACATGGACGCCGGATATCCGCGTCAACGATTAACACCGACCGCCATGGATCTCTGGCAAGAGCGGACGCAAAATTTACGGCAGTGGTGGAGGTCCCGTCACCATACGATGCACTGGTAAACACCATGGTTTTGATTTTATCTGCCGGAAACCGGCTGAGTATATTACTTTTTAAAGACTCATATTGTTCCGAAAATCCATTGCCGGTTTGAATGGGAAGCAGTTCTGTTTTATAGGGTGGTAAAGCATCCGCCCGGGGCTGTTGGAGGACTTTTTCCTCTGTGCCGGGCGTTAAACCCTGAAGTCTTTTCTGATATTCTTTTTCCGCCCGTTGCAAGGCCTGATATGTTTTTCCCATACGATGACTTTCCTTGTTATTTTATAAAATCCATAAAACCAGATTAGATCTGCTATGATGACGGGGTTGTTGTTTTTATGGATTGTTCGTTCGGGTTATCAATCCGGGGCAGCCTGATTATCTGGCCCGGTATGATAAAATCCGGGTTTTGTAACTCGGGATTTGCCTGGATGACTTTGGGGAGCATATTCTGGTATTCTCCATATCTTTCCTGAATAATCCAGGACAACGTATCGCCAAATTCGACTACCACATTATTGAAGTTGTTAATTGTCATAGATTCCGGCGCATCATCGAAATGGGCAGCCGCACGTGATGAAGCTTCATTGTAATAATCTGTCCTTGTCGGTAAAACCTGTCTTAATTCATGCTTATTCTCGATTTTTCCGGAGGCTTCGGGTGTCGGTTGGTGATCTCGAAGGGAAGATAATTCCCGGGGAATCCGCGAGGCATTGGAGTTTTTTTCTTCTTTGTTGGCAGGCGGGGAATAGGGCGGAGGTATGGCCGGAAAATCAGTCCTCATTTGTATGGCCATGTGCGGTAACTTTTTCATGATGCCCGGAAGGAATTGCCACTGGTGAAAGGCTCCAGCCCCCAGAAAAAAACCGAGCGTTAAAACAAGGCTTGCGTAAGCAAACCGGCGCATTAACTTTTGGGGTTTCTGCTGATTGACTTCCCTTTTTCTCTGAGCCACGTTTGTGTAATGAATATATGGGCTCCAGCTAAGGTCTTTGATTGCTTCCTTGACAATGGATTTTGAGATTGTTTTTTTGCCAAGGCCAAAGCCGATTAACAGAGCGTTATCGCAAAGGATATTTATTTTTCGGGGCACACCTTTTGAATATTTCCAGATCTGTTTAAGCGAAGCTTTTTTAAAGAGCTTTTTACCCGTATACTCTGCGACATTCAGGTGATGCCGGACATACTTGAATGTGTCCGCTTTATTCAGGGGCGTTATATAGCGCCGGAGATTGATTCTCTGGGCCAGTTGGCGAAGTTCGTTTTGCCGTAACTTTTCATCCAGTTCAGGCTGACCGGATAGAACAATCTGGATCAGTTTATATTTTGTCGTTTCCAGATTTGAGAGAAGTCTGAGGTTTTCCATGGTGCGGGAGTTTAAATTCTGGGCCTCATCAATAAAAATAACAATATTCCCTCCGGAAGAAAATTCTTTGGTCGCATATTGGTTCAGCTGATCTAAAGCCAAATATTTTGGCAACGTTTTTTGGGTCTTTGCAAGACCCAGGTCCATGAGTACTGTCATCAGGAGTTCTTCAAAGGTCACGTCCGTGTTGAAAATAAATGCTGATTTTATTTCTTTGTCCAGGCTTTCAAGCGCGGCGTTCAGCAGTGTTGTTTTACCGGTTCCCACTTCCCCGATGACGGCAATGAATCCTTTCCGCTCGCGGATTCCATAAATGATGGACGCCAGCGTTTCCTGATGGTTCCGGCTCATATAAAGAAACTTCGGGTCCGGAGTGACATCAAAGGGTTTTTTGGAAAATTGATAAAAGTGACGATACATTATTTTCTCATTTCCTGGATGGATCCCAGAACCGGGATATCAAGGATTTCTTCAATTTGTTCCGGTTTTTGCAGACTGCCATCCATGTATTCTATGAAAAAAGCCAGTCCCAGCCCCCCGAATATTCCCAGGAAGAAGCCCAGGCCCAGGATAACCCCGCTTCGGGGGCGGATCGGTTCCAGCGGGACATTTGGCGCCTGTGCAATTCTGACATTGGATATTTTTTCTGCTTCAAGGGCCTGATCAATGCGTGTTTGTTCCAGCGTGTCAGAATATTTTCGGTAGTTTTTTTCTAAAAGTTCCTTTTCTCTTTCCAGCTGAACCAGCCGGACTTCGGCTTCGTTGTTGCTTTTTAATTGTGCTTCGATCTCATTTTCAGTTTTTTGGATCTGACGCCGGATTTCTTTGACCGGAATACTGATTTCCGTGAAAGTGGATAAGAGTTCCTGCTCTCTCAGTTTCAGTTCATAAAGTACATTGTTTAATTCATTGACTGATGAAGTTGCATACCCGGATCCGATTTCGTTTTTTAATTCCTGTATTTTTTTTTCAGTCGCTTCAAGATCCATGCGAAATTTGATGCTTTCTTTTTTGAAAAATTCAAACGATTCCGGGGTGCCTAGCAGTTTCATGTGCATTTCCAGGTACAGTGCAATGAGCTGATCCAGCACATCCTTTGAAAGGCGTGGGGATTGGCTTTCAAAGGAGAGTTTTATAACATTGCTGTCTCCAATGATCTGGACCTGCAGGTTATTGCTGATTTGGCTGGCGGCTTTTTCTTTTTTTTCGGTGGCAGTTATTGATTCATACGGGTCTGAATGCGTTAAAAAGTTAGTAATGATTATTTCGGGTATCGCCTTTATAAATTTGAAGATTTGGCGCAATTTAACAACAACCGGGCTGCTGCGTGGTTTATATTGGGGAGCGTTTTCCTGAAATGAATCAACCCCTATATTGTCAACCACCTTTAACGCAACTTCTTTGCTTTTTAGAATTTCAATTTCCGAATTGATCTGGCTTTCTAAAGACTGACTGACGGAAATACGATGTCCTCCGGAGGCATCGGAATTTTGACTCATGGTTTCTCTGCCAAGTTTAATAAAAAGCTTGGCTTCAGACTGATAGATTTTAGGGGTCAAGAGGGTCGTGATGCCTATGATTCCCATCACTGCAAGAAAGAAGAAAATTATTTTGGTTTTATGTTTAAACAGGACATATAAAACATCCCTTGAACTGTGCTGGTTATTAATTTGATCGTTCATGTTTTGCATAAAAAATTCCTCAATCTAATCGCTTGAATCCAGGCGATATCCAAAAGTGATGTTTGGGATCAGATCATAAATGTGCTGATTTACCCATTGGCCGACATTGACGATAGTGGTTCTGGGAATATATACAACGTCTTTTGGCTGAAGATAGACTGGCTGGTGTTCCTCGCCGTTTAAGGCATTTTCAAAATTAAGCGCGTAAGCCACCCGCTTATTGTCCTGCTGGCGAATGAGTATGACATTTTTCACCTCAGCTTTATCCATGTTAAAGCCGCCGGCCTCAAAAACAGCCTCCAGTACGGAAAGGCGGCCGGGTAATGTAATAAGGCCGGGTCTGTTCACCTCGCCGCCCACATAAATCTTTCGTTCGAAAAAAGAGCTGACAACAACTGTGACAACCGGATGTTGTAATTGTTTTGAATGGCGCTTGACGAGTTCTGTTTGCAGTTCCGCCGGTGTTTTGCCGGCAGCCATGACTTCACCGACCAGAGCCAGTGTAATCTTTCCATCCGGTAGAATGGTTTGGGTTTCATTAATGTCATTAAACTGACTGGCATACGGGAATTTGATTTCAATGGTATCTCCCGGTGCCAGCCGAATCTCAGGCTCCGGTACAAACTCTGGCAAAGCAGGGGGGGGCAGAGATGCGGTCGATTGACAACCAATAATACAGAGACTAATCAATATTAAAAGGACATATAGACGATTTAGCTTGAATACGTTCTGCATAGAAAGCTCCGTGTGAAATGTTTCAATACCTGAACAGGTGATAGCGCAAATTTTTTTTGATCGAATTCGAGAAATTTTTCGCTAACAGATACTGATTGTGCTTAATTTTTAAGAAAATTCTGGGTTATTTTATTTATAAACAATATTTTAAAAAAATAAAATTGGCCTTTGGAATGATTTTGATAATTAAAAAGATCAACAGAATATGGGGAGATTGCAACCATTGTCCTAATACTTTATACTCAACCCTTCGTTTTCGTCTAAAACTAAAGATATAAGACTATTTCTCTTGATCAAATGACAATTTTTGAACGGATGTTCTGAAGCTTTTTATTATTTGAAATAATGTTATTTTGGTGGGTTATATCGAATATAGACGTTTGCAACGATTTGCGTGAGTTCATTGATGCAGGGAAAATTAAATGTAATAAAAAAGTGTCGGGTTATTATTTTTATGCGAGGCCTGCTTTATGTATATATATATAATAATCGTTTTGTATGTTGGTTAAGTATCTGTATTTAAAAGTAATAATTTTGGTAATGACTGGGGATGATTTTTGAAAAACGTATCAGGTTCGTCTGGAAGGATTTTTAACAATCAACACAAAATGTGGTATCAGCCTTTAGGATTGAAACAGTTTCGCCATTTGCTGGTCTGCCCAGCTGGAAAGGCGTAAATTTTTGAGATACCCGCAGTGCCCCCCGTATCGGGTTGTTTTAATTTTCAGACAATCCGGAGATGCCAGGTTTTGGAGATCTATTGCGGGAATGATCGGATCATCGATGCTTGCAATAATCACGGACGGTATTTGAAGCGTTGCCAATGCTTGTCCGGTAATGGCATAACCTTTTAAATACGTCATCATATCCGGAAAATCAGTAAAATTGTCGACAAAATAATCGGTCATTTCACTGATGGATTTAAAGCCGGATATGCGTTCAAGTCCTTTTAGATGGGGGAAGTGCTTGCGTTTAATGCGCAGGGAATCCCGCCATTTTTTCATGAAATACAGATGGTAAATCTGAAGCCCGGTTTCCATGGCAAGCAGCGTATGCGGCGGATAAAGAACCGGGCAAATAGCGATTAACCTATCTAATTTGATATCTGCCGCCGGAGCTCTGGCAGCCACCCGTAACGCAAAGTTGCCGCCCAGAGAAAATCCTGCCAGAAACAGTCGTTTGTGGGGGAACATTTCCTGTATGCGTTTTACCGCGCCGACCACTTCATCAACCCGGCAGGAATGGAATAAGCCTTCGTTCAGATGATGCGTCGGCCCGTGGTCCCGCATATTCAGTCTGAAAATATCACAACCTTTGTCCCAGAGGGTGCCGGCCGCTGATAAAAGATAGGATGATTCGGAACTTCCCATCCAACCATGAATTAAGATACACAGGTCTTTCTGGCCTGGATTGTGACCGGAAAAATATCCCTGAAGCCTTACGCCGTCACCACAGTCAAGAATATGGGATTTGGCAGCATTGCGCATGCCCTTTGAACGATTAGCAACAATGGGCCACCGTAGTTTGATACTGTTGAGAATTGATTGGATGTGCGGATTGCGGAGCAGAAAAGGGGGATCAAAATTGTTCATTATAAGTCTGATTGCATTCTAAGCAGATGTTTCATTGGGATAAACGATTTTGCCGCTTGAGGACACATCATAACCGTTTATCGATTCCGCTATTTGTTTAAATTCAGTTTCCTGGAGCAACCCGATAAAGTTCTGAATGCCTTTGTCAAAAAAACGTTCTTTGGTAATCAGCAGATCATATCGTTCCCAGCGCAGGGGGATAAAGTCCAGTTCCAGGAGCGTGGCCACCGGGCGGATGCCGGGGCCGAAATGGGCGCGTCCGGAAAGCACTTCAAGGCCCACTTCCATGTGGCTGTTGACCTCATGGTCATAACCTTTAACGGTTTTTGTTTCGATGCCTGCTTTGTCAAGTTCTTTGTCAAACAGCAGGCGAGTGCCTGTTTGAAGCGATCGGTTCACCACCCGAACGTCGTTTTTGCTGATATCGTTAATTTTTTTTATTTTTTTCGGGTTCCCTTTTTGAATCAGAAATCCCTGTTCCCGACGGCAGAAATTGACAACTACCGGCATCTTATTAAATTCCTTGCCGGCAAAGTCAAAATTATACTCATCTCCATTGTCCTGAAGCAGATGAGAGGTGGCAATATGGCAGACATTGCGTCGCAGGGCCTGCAGGCCGCCCATGCTTCCTAAATTAGCAAAGACCGTAATATCCCCGGAAAAATTCCGGTTAAATAATGAAATGGTTTTATCCAGCAGCAGGTCATTGCTCCCGGTGATGATCAGCAGCCCGTCATAAGGGGGAAGCTGCTGCCGCGTTTCCGGGTAGTTTAAGGTATGGGCTTCAACCCATTGTTCAACCAGATGGAGCGGAAATATCCATTTGCCGGTCACTTTTGATGCAGGCAGGCCTTTTTCCGAAACCAGGGAATAAACCATTTTTTCATTTACCCCCAAAAATTCGGCAATTTCTTTGGTGGACAGGAGTTTTTTCATCATATCCGATTCTTAAAATTTAAAAAGGTGGACACAGGTCTCAATGATTTCGGTCAATTCATAACGTTGATAAACATATATCAATTATTAATTGATTCGTAAAGAAAACACTTATTGGTGGCATTAAGGGCAGTTCCCCAAAATTAATACAAGAACCGAAATCGATAATCTCCGGTATGCCGGATTAAGTCCGGCATACCGGCTTTGCGGATTTGAAGATTATACCATATTAAATTATCTCCTTAATCCGGAAAGAGCGTTTTTACCTGCGATCAGTCAGCTGAAACGGCATCCGGATAAAACAGCTGCTTTCCGTGAAGTTTGTAATTTGCGATCAGAGACTGTCCTTTGGGCGAGGTGATCCAGCCAGCAAATTGTCTGGCCAGATCATAACGGACATGGGGATATTTTGCCGGGTTGACCGGGATCAGTCCGTATTCGTTTTTCAGTTGTGCATCTCCTTCACATAAAATGTCAAGATCCAGTCCCTGCTTTCGTCCGTATTTATAAGCCAGGTAGGTTCCCCGGTCACTGAGTGTATAGGTTTGTTTTTCTTCGGAAAATGTAATGGCTGCGCCCATTCCCTGGCCGATGGAAAGATACCAGTCACCCATGCCTTTCGGGTGTTTGAAAGTGATTTGAGCGGTTTTCCCTTTCTTTGTGATTTCTTTTGTTTCCGAAATCATGGCAACGCCGGCTGTTTCCCAAATTTTCTGTTCTTTGGTATGAGTGCCGCTGTCATCTCCGCGTGAAACAAAAGCGGATTTTGTTTCCGCAATTTTTTTAAATGCAGCAGCCGCATCGTTTAACCCGGCAATTTTAGCCGGATCTTTTTTCGGTCCGATGACCACAAAATCGTTGTGCATGACTCCATATCGACGGGTGCCGAAACCGTCGGCAATAAATTTTTCTTCCCTTGCTTTTGCATGAACAAAAATAATATCCACATTTCCGTCCATGCCGTCACGAATAGCTGCGCCGGTGCCCTTTGCGATGACTTTAACCTTAATTCCGGTGTCGGCTTCAACGGCCGGAAGGAGTACGTCCAGCAGACCGGAATCCCGGGTGCTGGTGGTGGTAGACATTTTAAGGATTTTATCTTCTGCATAAGATGTGCAGGACACACAAATTAAACAAAGAAGTGTTGTGATTTTTAAGATAATGTTTTTCATATGGATGCTCCTTTAAAACAAACTCGATTATTGACGGTGAAACAAGTTGTAGGCCAGGATTCCATTCCCGACAAATGAAATTCGTAGATTTCCGGGTACGAAATCCAGTCTGCGTTGCAGAAAATATTTGTCCCGAGTTTACAACGGCTACAAGGAAAATACATTTCCGCTATAATATTCTATGCGGTTGCGTATTTGACGCAGTAGATGCGGTAAGATCGTCAATCGCAGAAAAAAACGGGGGCGCTATCAAATTTATTCCTATGATAATCTGCCCCCGTAAAGAGAATTTCAAGTATAAAAAATTATTTTATTACCGACTGAATAAAACAATTGTCATCATCATCATCGTCATCATTATTGTCGTTGTTATCGTTGTTGTCGTTGTTATCGTCCGTTGTTTTATCATCATTGGCAGCGATTGCACCGTAGATAAGCACTTTGCCTTCATCCACATATGTCCATCCTGCTTCTAAAATATCCACATCCGTGGTGCCTTCAGGCAGGGGCTCGACGCGGATGATGGTGGCGGAACGGGAGCAGGCACCGGCATTGTGATCCCAGTCATAGGTGTAGGGCCAGACAACGTTCTGATTGTCAGCACTGCTGCGCTGGTCCGGCGCATTGGGTGGGGTTCTTTTTTGCGGAACCACCACACGGTAGGGACCTTCCCCATCCAGTTTATTAGCATCCGTTAAGACACCTGTTTCCAGAGGTGTTCCGCCGTCTCTGCTGATTGCCAGCAAGGCTTTTAAACCGCCGTCAACAACGATGTTGTCACCATTGGAACGGCCGGCACAACCGGGTGCGTCATATTCGCACCAGCCGTCTTCCGGATTTTTCGCCAGGTCGGCTTCTTCATCATAAGCGTATGTTGCCGGCGGATACTGATACGTCTGGTCCGGCATATTACCGTATACATGATACATTTCAGCATCTTCTTCATATTCTAATGGGTGGTATTGTGACCATCCGTCTGGTGCGAACACCGTAATGCCGGTAGCGGTCGGCAGAATTCCCGCATCATCTAAAAGGTCTTTTAATGCTACTCCGGTGTACTCCGTATATTTGTCATCAGAGCGGGATGCATTCATCAGCATAAACTGGGTATGCTGATCCAGAGCTTCGAGCTGATTTTTTGTGTAAATCTTGGATGGTGCCGGTGTCAGGCCTGGATGGTCATCCGCATTTCCCGGAAACGTGCCGGCATCAATTTCTTCACCATTGGTATATCCGTCGCCGTCTGAGTCCAAAGAGTTAATGGAGGTTACAGCCGCTGCATTCCGGCCGGCGGCTTTGTATTCAACACCGTAAATATTAATCGTGTCTTCAATTTCCCCTGCACCGTCATATCCATACGAATAATGACACCATTGACAGCTGCCCATGGATACCCAGTAGTCGGTTTTCTTTTCATATTGCCCGCCGCTGTGACAAAGGGCACAATGGTCCAGCTTGGTAGCTGCTGCATCCGGATAAGCGGTTAAAAATTTGTCCGCATCCTTTTCACCTTCATGATGATAGGCTGCCATAGTGGCTGTGGCTGATAAAAAAATCAGCGCCAGAATTAAAAACAGATTCTTTTTCATTTAAGATACCCTCCTTTAGATCCTTTTAATTAATTGAAATGGTTTTTCATATTTTTAAAAAATGATGTTTTCGTAACATTGTAGAAATGGGATTTTTAGCAACGCCATTAAAAGTCGATGCTGTAACGAAGGGTAACCGAATTTTCCTTGTCAATATAATCAATGGACCCGTCCGTATTCACACGGACCCGGATATCATCGGAAAGGTCCGTATAGGTGTAATCAAGAATTACCCGGTGCATGGAAGAAAGCATCCAGTTAATTGCAAGGCTGTAAGCGTCTGCTTCATCAACGGATACGTGTGATACTGGATTGATCCAGTGGTCATCGCCATCAAAGTGATCAATGCGTAAACCCACTCCCAATGCACCGTATTGGCCGGCTTCGGGTCTGAAGGAGTGTTTCGGGGTGATCCGGCTCATGACACTGTTTTTAAATACCGGCTGTTCTCCCGTTATAAAGTAGAGGCCGCTGACATACCAGCTTGAAAATTCCGCATCTTCAGCAGGGCTGCCCACCGGCTTGAGCGATGTATAGGTCAGCCGGATGTATTCACCCTGCAGTGCGAAGGCTTCCCATGCCCAGGCTGCTTCAGCACCGATTCTCCAGCGGTCATCAACATCCTGGATAACGCCGAATTTTGTGTCATGACCTAATTTATAAATATTGCGGCTGGTATCCACCATGCCGGTTGATTTGACCTTTAATGACATGTCACTTAAATTGATTTTTGCATAAGTGGCAGCACCGCCGAACTGAAGGTTTTGCAGGCTCTCAATCCCTGAATTTGTAAACGGTGAAAAAACCAGTCGCCCAATCACTTCCGGATCATCATGATCATTACTGCTGCCGGAAGTATCTTCTCCGTCTGCATTAAAAAGGCCTACCGCATAGTACATATGATCGTTTAAAAATGAACCGGAGATCATCGCGCCCACATCCCGGCCCGGGGAAAGAAATGCGCCCATGGAACGTTCGGCAAAATAGATTTCCGTATCCGATGTCTGGAATTCAAGGCTGAAGGGTTTTTTAAAGTGCCCGATTCGCAATGCCTGGTCATTAAAAGTAATTTCCGCATATGTATCCATCAGTCGGTCAGTGACGTCGTTTTTCAGCTCATATTCCATGTTGAGTTTCAGCCAGTCATTGAGATGGCCGGTGAGCTCAATCTGGGCCCGGCGGATATCAAACCGGTTGTCCGCGCGTTCGGACTCATTATAGTAGCGGTAATCTGTTTGAAAAACACCGCCCAACTCGAATTTTATGGTGTTTTCCGGGCTGGCGGAAAGAATAAATACATTGTTTTTTTCTGAAACGGGCAGGCTTTCAGCAGATGCCAGGCAGGATTCATAAAAAAAACAGCTGGAAAGAAGAACCAGAACGGATAAAAAAGCAGGAGACAGTCTGTTTACTGTTTTTTTGCGCATAATTTTTCCTTGAAAAGAAATATAGAGTTATTAAAAGGATGCTTTTTATCATTTGATAAGATTCTATGTCAATATTATTATATAATTTTAAAAATTATAAATAATTATTACTTAAAATAACTTAAAATTACTAAAAAATACAAATTTGATTTCGGAGACTGAACGCAAATGCCGGTAAATGCAAACCGCGTTAAATGCCTTACTGAATTTCATCTTGTTCACTGATGAATTTATGGTATATTTTTGCAAATTAAAGTGATTATCGGATTTGTTTTTCATCAACACCGGCAAATTTATTTCAACACGCAATGAAAACTTTGTGCCATGAATAAAGAAAATGATACCCATCGTCCTGATAAACGTGACAAGCCCGACAGGATTGACAAGATTGACAAGCCCGACACACCTGATAAGCTTGAAAAACTCATTGAATTTTTTAAATCATTACAGCAGAAAAAACCCGGGCCCGATCAGGCGGATTACGCTTCATGGGATCAGACAGAAGAAGACTATCAGAAGCAGCAGGCCGACTGGCTGGAAAAAGTGAAACAGAAAAAACAAAAAGATAAAAAATCGGATAAATAAACATGCAGACAGAAAAAGTAATCAATTATATTATCAGCTTGTTAAACGATTATTGTGAACAGGCAGGGATGAACGGTTTTGTGGTCGGTGTTTCCGGCGGTATTGATTCGGCGGTCACATCAAGTCTTTGTGCGAAAACCGGAAAATCAGTGATTGTCCTGAACATGCACATATACCAGAATGCTGCCCACGTTGACCTTGCCCAGCAGCATATTGCCTGGCTGGAAAACCAATTTCCCCATGTGATCAGCAAAACGCTGGATCTGACCGGCTCGTTTCAGTTGCTTGAGAAAACCCTGCCGTCGGATATCCAGGATGAACTGACCATGGCAAACACCCGTTCACGGCTGCGAATGCTGACTTTATATGCGTTTGCGGGCCACCATAAAATGCTGGTGGCCGGGACCGGCAATAAGGTTGAGGATTTTGGGGTGGGTTTTTTTACCAAATACGGTGACGGCGGAGTTGACATCTCACCCATCGCGGATTTAATGAAATCCGAAGTCTATGAAGTCGGCAGGCACCTGGGCGTCATTGACGGGATCATGAAGGCCAAACCCACGGACGGTCTTTGGGATGACAGCCGAAGCGATGAAGACCAGATCGGCGCCTCCTATGATGAACTGGAATGGGCCATGCGGTTTGAAGAAGCATCCGGAGATGAAAACGCTCTGCCGGACCGGCAGAAAGAAGTACTTGGCATTTACAGGTCCTTTAACCGGGCCAACCGGCACAAAATGGACCCCATTCCCGTGGCGGAGATTCCGGCTGAGTTCAGGTAAGCCTGTAAAAAAACAATTTTAAAAACCAAAGGGCATGTCATGGAATTCTGGACCCTTTTAATGCAGATTCTGCTGCTGCTGGTAACCGCCTTTTTAATGGGAGTGCTGGCAGAACGCCTTAAACAGAGCCCCATTATCGGATATTTGCTGGCCGGTATTCTGATCGGGCCCTGGGTATTTAATTCAGACGCTATATCCCAGCTTGCGGAACTTGGCGTGGCGCTCCTTTTATTTTCCATCGGCCTGGAATTTTCTTTTCAGCGCCTCAAACGCATGGGGGCAATCGCCTTAGGCGGCGGCACCTTACAGGTCTGCGGAACGCTGACGGTTTTTGCGCTTGGTTTTTTAATTTTTCGACCGCTGGGGGAATCCCTCGCCCTCGGTGCCATGGTTGCCTTAAGCTCCACGGCAGTGGTCATGCGGGTGCTGGTGGGCCGGGCTGAAATAGACTCCCCCCGGGGCCGCAATGCCCTGGGAATTCTCCTGCTGCAGGATATTGCCGTTGTGCCGCTGGTGATCATGGTTACCATGATCGGGCAGGGCGGTTCGGAAACACCCATTTATGTGGCGGTGATGAAAACGGTTTTCGGTGCCGCTGGTCTGGTGGTGCTGTTTTATGGGCTATTTTATTTCCTGGTGCCGCTGCTGCTCAAATCCAAAACCGTTAACGCCAGTCGCGACCTGATTATTCTTTTAGCCATTATCGCAGCCATCGGATCCGCATGGTTGGCCCATTTTGTGGGGCTCTCCCCGGCGCTTGGGGCGTTTATTGCCGGCATGATGCTGGCGGAATGCGAGTTTGCCGCCCAGATCCGTTCGGATATCGGGACGATCCGTACGTTGTTTGTCACGCTTTTTTTCACATCCATCGGAATGCTGGCAGTTCCGCAATGGATGCTCTATCACATTCACTGGATAGCGGCCGGATTGGCTGTGATGATCATTGGAAAAGTTTTGATTATTTATGGTATTGCCCGTTTATTTGGCAATCCCCGCACTCAGGCCCTTGCAACCGGGATTACGCTGGCCCAGGTTGGTGAATTTTCCTTTGTGCTTGCCACAGCTGCCAGGGGTTTTTCTCTTGTCGACGAAAACACGTTCAACTGGATTGTGTCTGTGACCATTATGTCGATTTTCCTGTCACCGTATATGGTATCCCACGGGGACAAGATGGCGCAGGAAATCATGAGAATAATATCTTCAAAAGGCGCCCGGCCTGTTTTACCTGAAGACGAAACCGCTTCGGAAACGTCTGAACAGATCATTATTATCGGGTTCGGGCCGGCCGGTCAGAATGTGGCGGCCGGATTGCTGGAAAACGGGATCAAGCCGTCGGTGCTGGAAATGCGGCCGGCAATGGCCCGGATCGCCCGGGAAAACGGATTGACGGTTCATATGGGGGACGCCGGTCACGAAGAGGTGTTGCTGCATTCCGGTCTGGCCGGAGCCTGTCTGGTAGTGGTGACCATTCCGGATCCCCGGAGCGTTCGGGATATTGTCAAAAACATCCGGCGCCTGTCACCCGGCTCCACCGTTATTGCCCGCAGCCGTTATAATAGGCATACCGCTGAGATTAATAAAGCAGGGGCCCACCTGACAGTTGATGAAGAGGAAATTGTGGGCGAACAGCTTGCAAAACACGTCATTGATTGTCTGCAGGGCAGAGGGGATATTCATTATTCCTGCGCGTGTGCCCTGGGCGGGTTGCCGGAAGAATCTTTTTAGAAAGCCGTTTAATAAAAATTGTCCGGATTCCGCTTTCAGTCAGGTGTAATAAAAGGTATGCCGGACTTAATGCCGTATTTCGGATATTTAAACTTCAGGAGTCGCCTTCTGTTGATCCTTGAGCCAATCCATTGCCGGTTTCCAGACCTGTTCGCATGCGTTTTTTCCGACAACCAGGTCGATATGGCCGGCAGACTGGACGCCAATAAGATTGTAAGGGTTGTTCGGGGAAATGATTTCCCGGGCCAGGAAGACACTTTCCGGTGTGGCAATCAAATCGCTGGCCCCGTAAAAGAACAGGAAATTTTTCCGGCTTTTTTTAAGAAGGCGCAGCTGGTCAAGATAATTGGTAATTTTTTCCTGGGAAGAATATCCTTTTCGGACGAATTTGGAAAAAAATTTTTGAAGCTCCTTGGGCATGGGTTCAATTATGTTGCCGAGCATTGTTTTAATGGTCGAGTTGCTGATATTTAAAGGATTAAACAGGTACGGGCTGATGAGGTTAAAGCGGACGAACCAGTCCGGAAGGGCCCGGATGGTCCGTGTCAGCGGCACCATATTCTGGGAAAGATTACCCAGAACCGCATCTTCCTCAACTCCTAAAATTTTTGACGTGAAATTAATAAAAGGAATAAATTTGAAGAAAATCTGGTTCAATGCCATGGGGCTGCCGATGGTAATCAGGTTTTTAACCGGATTGGACGGATGCTTTGACAGATACGAATACGCGACCATGCCTCCGAGGCTGTATCCGATCCATGATATCTCTTTGGACCGGCTGTATTTGCAGACAAAGTCGATGACTGCCGGTGTTTCAAAGTGAATCAGGTCTTTGTAATTGTAGTTTGGCGATACACGGAAGCGTTTTTTATAGTAGATGCTTTCGTTGCAGTGACGGCTCACGTAACGATTTTGTACCCGTTCTGAATATCCGGGGTGATATAAATAGACATCAAATCCCTGAGAAGCCAGAAGGTTTGCAAAGGACCGGTTGTGGTCCAGCGCCAGGCATCTGCCCTTGTTGTCTACCCGGAACAGGTTGGCATTGGTACATATACCGGGGCTCATAATTACAGGCCCGTATTTGGGTATATCTTTTGAAGCCGAAAAGATGTGTTTTACGTAAATTTCCCTTTCTTCTTTTTTAATAAACAGATCTTCGGCGGCCAGAAAATAGGGGGCCTTTGGCGGTTGTTGATCAATCAGCGGTCTTTTTTTTCTCCATCCCAGAATCATCGTCAGCACCAAGAGATATTTATATTCATTGTTAACAATTGTTCAGCATGAGCCATGTTTATACATGAAATTCCGGTTACTGCCTACCTGTTTTTTAAAAATTCAAATGAAAATTTGATGAGCACAAAAAAAATGACCTGGATTTCTCACAAGCTCGATTCGTTCAATGGCAAGAGATTCCGGAGATAATGAGAGATTTGCGTTAATCACTTGTCATGTAAAACCTCGAGGGTGACGATAATGCGGACATTTTTTCCAATCACGCCCATATCGGCAAACTGCCCGGTCCCGATTTTGTAATCTAATCGGTTGATGGTAAAATCTGCTTCAAACCCGGCGACCATCTGTCCTTTTTTCAGGGGATTTTCTTTCATGCCGTAATAGGTGAACGGCACATCGATTTTTTTTGTAATCCCTTTGATGGTGAGATCTCCCTCGATGATGTACTGATTCCCTTTAATCAGTCTGACGCCCGTGCTTTTAAACGTCATGACCGGAAAGTTTTTGGCCCCGAAAAAATCATCCGACCGCAGATGGTTGTCCCGCTTGGTGATATTTGTATTGATACTGTCGACATTGACGTCAAATTCAATGCTGCCGGCATCGGGATTGTCCGGGTCGAGCATCAGGGTGCCGGAAAAATCATTGAACAGTCCCCGCACGGTGGCATACGTGTGCCGCACATCAAAATAGATGCTGGAATGGCCCTTGTCGATTTCCCATTTTTCAGGCGCTGCCGGCGCGGAGTTAGACCAGGCAAATACACAAAGAAAAACGGCAAGAATAATACTTATTGTTTTTTTCATGGAAACCTCCTTTTAGGAAATTCGGGATTTTTTGTAATAAATGAACTTATTATCAATAATATAAGCGTGCTTTGCAGTAATTAAAAGCCTTCTATAAACTGAATTTTTCCGTAAAAATAAATCTTCGTGAAAATCCGATCCGGATGAGGGCTTTGCCGATATCCTTCATCATCAGCGGCGGCCCGCATACAAAAACTGCGGATACCTTGCTGCAGTCAGATAGCAGTCTTTCTAATCCGGATTGATCCAGTTTTAGTTTTTTGTTTTTTTTATTGCCTGCCGGACCATCGGTGAGCACATGGATAATACGAAGATTTGGCAAATTCTTTTCAAATGAATCAAATTCATCGGCAAGAATAATGTGCTTTCGGGTCCGGTTACTCCAGATCAGTTTGATTTTACGCGGATCACCGGTGTCTGCCAAGTACCTGAGCATGCTCAGCATAGGGGTGATGCCGATACCTCCCGCAATCATGATGAGTTCCGTTTTCCTTTGGCATCTTAAATGGGTAAACAGCCCGTAAGGGCCGTCAAGGAAAACCGGATCCTGCGGTTGCACTTCTCCGATTTTTCGGGTCCAGTCCCCGCAAGTGCGGATGATAAACTCCAGGCTGCCGGGGCGTGAAGGGGAGGAGGCAATGGTAAACGGGTGGGCTTCCGAAGATATGTTTTCGGACTTGAATGAAATAAACCCGAACTGGCCCGGAAGGTAGGAAGGCGTTTTCCCGTGATCCGGTTGTATTTTCAGGCTAAATGCGTCTTTAGCGGTCAAGGCCATGCTTGAAACCCTAAATGGTTTTTTCCGGATCATGATGGTTTTGAATCTTACCTTTGCAAACACAAGGGCATAAAATCCGATGACGCAAAACAAAAGGATTCCCGGCAAACCCTTTTCAAAAGTTTCGCTTACAAACAGCAAATGGACGAACAGGGCAATATATACGGAAAACGTCGCCCACTGGTGCATGATCCGCCATCGGTCAAAGGAAATTTTAAGCTTAAGACGTAAAAGGGCGACCATCACAATCCCTGAAATTGTCAGCAGCAGAAAGACACCCACAAATTCCGGCCAGTAGCGGAAACTGACGGGAATGGAAGTCATGTCCTCGGGAATAAATATCAGCACCGGGTGGATAACGGCACAGCCGGCAATAAAAATACCGGTGATCCTATGGAAGTTCATCAGATTGTTTAAGGCAAATATGCGGTCCATAAATTTTAATCGCGCGCTTAAAACGGCTTGCAGAATTACGAGACAGGCGGCAATCAAGCCCATTATTTTGCCGGACCGGAGCAGGGTCTTGTCAGCGCCGAATTTATACAGCATGGATGAGGATTCAAAATAGAAAGGAATGGAGATCGCGCCGGCTATAATAATAAGGACAGCAGATACGATCACTGAGCCGAAAAATATCCGCATGGCTGGGGACAAAAGTTTTGGCAGATGTTTATGGGTGACCGGCTGCATAACCGCCCCCAGGATTTAGGCAATTACGGATTTTTATCAATGGGCAGCGCTGTTTCGGAAAGAGAAAATTTAATAAATAAATTATACATTACTATACGGGCATGTCAATCGTTCTGTTGCAAATTTTGATCCTGATCGGACGCGTCATCATTGTTCGGTTTCGGCAGGGAAGGGCCATTGATTTAATATAAATAGCCGCCATCGATATAAATAAAGGGAGGAAGAAATGGTATATGATTTTCTTGTCGAAATTT
Organism: Desulfococcaceae bacterium; assembly: GCA_030145385.1. Lineage (GTDB taxonomy): Bacteria > Desulfobacterota > Desulfobacteria > Desulfobacterales > Desulfosalsimonadaceae > SURF-3. The sequence continues at coordinate 5,760 of JAQYVU010000054.1, read as the reverse complement.
ACGGCACGGAACGGCCGGATTAATAAGCAGAATGGATGTTTCGCTTTGATTTTTGTCTAAGACTGAGCAGGCTCCTGTGACTCTCGAGCGGAGTGCGCAATGGTTTCACCCACCTTAATCAGCGTCTCAATTCCCTTACGACTATTTTCAAGCAGATCCGTTTCGAATTCGATGGTGTTTTTCTGAAAAACAAGCACAATCGTTGAGCCGCCAAAATTGAAATATCCCTTTTCCTGCATTCTCTCAACCCGGGTTCCGGAAAATGTCTGATGAATGCCGGCCACGCCAAATGCCCCGACCTCCATAAACGCCACACGACCGAATTTTTCAGTGTCAATCAATGTATACGACCGCTTATTAATACAGAATATTTGTTCTTTTGATCCAAGCGCAACAGGATTTACCGAATGATACTTCCCTTTAACTTTAACCGGTTCAGCAACCGTGCCTTCACACGGAAAATGGTACCGGTGGTAATCAGCAGGGCACAGTCGAACAACGGCAACCTTTCCATCATTGAAATCATCGATTTCGCAGCCGAATAGATTATGAAGAGAATCTTCGATACCTTTAACCTGCACACGGGTATCACTCATAATATCGTTATACACGAGCAGCCGGCCATCCGCAGGGCTCAAAAAACAATTCTTATTTTTTGAGAACGGGCGAACGCCATCTTTCAGCTTTCTGGTAAAAAAGTCATTAAAGCTGGAAAATGCATCCTGGGGTTTGGCAAATTCACTCACATCAATTTTAAGATCAGCAATCGTTTTAGCGATTTTTACCCTGGAAAAAGAAGAATCAAAATACCAGCCCAGAATGCGACTTAACAGCGAAGATCCAAAAAGAAAGTGAGAAAACAGTTTCCCGCTCATGGCCTGGTATGCCCATTTGATCGCAGCATCTCCCATCACCGTTTCGCGGCAAAGCTGTCCTGTCTTGCGGTCATAATATTTGATTGCATCCAGCTGTTTTGACATCAAACAACTCCTTTATCCCCTCATTTACACGCTGTTCTTTTTCCCTAAAATAGACCAATAGAGTTTGAGCCCCATTATGCGAAAATACTCAATGGATTGAACCTCGCATCCGGATTGACAAACGAGTTGTGCATAATCATGAACAGGATGCAGCGCCGCTTCGGTGGTTGCACTATAAACTAAAATAGCAAGATACCAGTTTAATTTTTGTAAAAGGCCCGCAATCCCTTTTTCCGGAAGCATAAATTCGCCCACAACAAAATGCCCACCCGGTTTGACGAGTGTGGCCAGATGATTTGCCACTTCATCCACCCGTTTTTCAGGAAAAACATTAAGGAAAAAATTGGCCATCACCATATCGTATTTTTCTGTATCCTGCATGTTAAAAATATCGTCATTAATACATGTCATGGAACCATTGATGTCCGAACATTTATCCAGTCGGGCGTTTAAATGTTTGAGCATGGTGGCCGAAAGGTCAATAGCTGTCACATCGACACCCATTTTTGCGGCCGCAATCGCCTCGGTGCCATGTCCGGCGCCGGCCACCAGCAGTTTTTGACCGGGTTTTAAATGTTTCAGCATCACTGTTTTACATCGCGGGATTCGCCCTAAGCTATAGATATTACCTGTGAATTCATATTGAAAGCCAACCCACTTATACCCGTCTTTCATGCTATCCCCTTTTTTTTGAATGAGATCGATTTGTTCATGTTGTTCATTGAACACATTATGAGCAGAGATGATTCAGGTATTTACGCAAAACGACCTGAAAAACACCTGATGGAAGCATTTGAAAAAAACTGAATATATCATTAACATTTGAAAGAGTAAAGGGATTCAATCATAGTGGGACAGGCGGTCATATCAGGATCCAGGCTTTTAATGCATGGCACTTGCGCTTTCAACTGTTACCATGAAGTATTTTGAACTAATATAGGACGCTATTCAAAATCTGATGCTGGAAAAACAATATTATTTATGTTATTATTAACGATTGATTCCATTTACCTCAGTCCGGACTAACAGACGGCGAAAGTGTTTATATGAATGTGCAGCTAACAAAGCAGAAAATAGAAGAAAGCGGCTTGCATTTTTTAATGGGTAATACTGAAAAATTTTCGTTTCAGAGACAGCTATTCAATGCGGCAGTTTTTTTATCAACAATCATAAGTCTTATGGGTGTTATTACAAGTTATGTGATCGACCTGCAGATGACACCCTTGATTTTTTCCTTTGTTTCTGCCGGTGTGTTTTTTACACTTTACGGGATCGGCAGATGGAAGGGGTACTATGTCTGGATGGTCTGGGCATATTTTGTTTGTAATTATATCATTTTATTCTTTTACTGGCTGCTTATTGACGCTTACATGGGGATTTGTCTTCCCATAATTCTCGTATTGACATGTATTCTTCCGATTCTTTTGTCAGGATGGCAGCTTTTCCTGGCATTTATTTTAAATTGCATTGCCATTATGGCTGTTTATCTATCTGTGATCATCTTCCCCGGGGATCTGATAAATCAAGAGCCTTCGATTCAATATCTGTTAGAAAGGTTTTTTCCCATTATCCTTTTAGGGGCAGGGCTTTCTTTGCCGACTTTGCTCGTCAGCAGGAATTATCATTTTCAGCAGGAAAATATCAGAAAGCTGACTTTAAGAGACGGGTTGACGGGCTTGTATAACCGGCGATTTTTTAACCAGATTTTCCAGCGCGAGATAAACAGGGCCAGAAGAGATAATAAGTATTTAAGTTTGCTGATGATAGATGTCGATGATTTTAAAAGTTATAATGATAGATATGGCCATGAAAAAGGAGACGAGGCATTAATAAGTATAGGAAGACAATTAATGCGTCTTACCACGCGTGGCAGTGATTATGTGTTCAGGCTGTCCGGAGAGGAGTTTGCTGTTATTTTTTCAGGTCTGGATCCGGAGGCTGCCCGCGTATTTTCAGAAACGATAAGGTCTGAAATTGAACGCTTAAGAATTGAACATATAGGTAAAAGCACAGGTCTTTTTATGAGTGCATCATTGGGTTTGGCTGCTATCCTTCCAACTGCGGACATGAATATGGACTGGTATTATCATAAGGCCGATCAGGGTTTATATAAAGCCAGGCAAAGTGGTAAGAATAGAATCGGAATTGCCGAATAATCAACGATCGTCATACCCGCGAAGGCGGGTATTTTGTAAACGCATATGGTTAAAGCCATCCAGGGCCCAAATTTTTCATGCATAATCTTTCATAGGCTTCTTCGTCATACTGCTCTTTTTTTCGGCGAATACCTTTTCTTTTGTCGATGCATCTGCCAAGACCAAGGAATTTGATATCACAAGAATGTCTGCGGGAAGGATTAGCTCTGCGATCAGTATTGTCGGTTGCTGCACTGGGGGAAGATTTTTTATTTTTAGATTTTTTTCCTGTTTTGAACATGATCCCCTCCTTCATGTCAAATTATCGGAATTTTATTAAATTTTAAAATTTATACGCCGTGAAATCAAGACAAATAGTCAATGTGGAAGATTTCGTGGTCATTTATTATGACAGCAAATGCAACCCATTCTTTTTGCTATGAGATCAGGCTATATTTTTGTTTTTTCTGATAATTAAGTATGTTGTGTTAATTTGTCTCCGGAATGTAAGGCCCCGGATTAAAAACCGGGTAAAATTATTCTCTACTTTTCTTGCCCGCTAAGAAAAGTAAAAGAGTAAAAACCAGTTATTAAAGTATACCGCCAGAATGTTTTCATATGATTTTTTCTTAAAACGCTCTTTTTAGCCGCAAAAACAGCCGTATAGACCCTGCATGAGACTTTGTTTGTGTTGCTTTTTACAGATTTTGGATCACTTAACTTGGCCCGGCCCTATTGGTTCTTGTTTTTTTGGAAAACGGGCAACCAGTTGCCCGTGTCACCCGTGAAAATTGAAGATTAAAGACCTCGGTCACACTACTATTTGCCCAACACTTTTTTTCTCTACTTTTCTTAACGGGCAAGAAAAGTAGCAAAAGAAGCCCGCCCTGCATCACTTATCCCTCGATGCATCAGGTTCTCATGGCGGGATCACGAACTCGCTGCGCTCAGACAGCGTGCTCCCTTTTTCCATGAAAACCAGTGCCTCTCGGTCGTGCTGCAATGGGAGTTCCCCCGGCGTTCATTCTGTGGCACTGTCAATTAGCTGCCTGTGTCATCTTCAGAAATCTATAATGCTGTTTTTGACCCTGAAAAGATCAATATGGCACCGATTTAAAGAGAAAATTTGAACTTATTTATCATATTTTAAAAGGGTTAACTTGGCCTGACCCTATTTGTTTTCAATCACTTAACTTGGCCCGGCCTTATCGGTTCTGGGTTAAATGCCAGACATGACTGGAAATATAATGTCTATTTACTCTTGCCACTTTCTTTTCCTATATTGCTCTTTTGGGGCCTGAAAAGTTGATTATTGCCACGTTTGGAGCCCATATTTAGCAAGTATTTTCTTTAATAATGGGTGCTTAGTGAGGTCCGACCCCGGTCGTACACATAAATTATGTAAATTGTCCTTGGAATTTCAGCGGTTTTTGGCTGCACTGCAATAGGAAATGCCCGGCGTTCAAGGGTGACACTGGCAAGTTTTGCCAGTGCGCGAAGCGCAAAAGGGTTTTTCAGAAGGGAAAAAGTTGAGATTATTATATCCCCTTTTTGTTCCTTTGGAACATGGGCAACCAGTTGCCGTGCCATCCGCAAAACCTATAATGCTGTTTTTGACCCTGAAAAGATCAATATTGCACCCTTTTTAAGGGTAAATCTGAACCTATTTACCATACTTTAAAAGGGTTAATTTGGCCCGACCCTATTTGTCTATTATTGTCCATATTAACAGATTATTACAAGCGGTTGCTTGGTCCGACCCCATCCGCGTATTTGTTTATTTGCCTGGTTTTTGAAAATTATTAAACAAGGTTTTTTTTTGATCTGACGGGATATTCAAGAAAAGGATGGAGTACGTTCGCCGGTGGGATGCTCATTGCGATGCGGCCCTGAACCGATGATTTCCGTGGATCACGGGGGCAAACTGTTTGAGCGGGTAAATGGCAATGAACCTGTTTATTTCGAAGAACAGGATCGGCAAAAAAAAAATCGGCATCCGATTTTATCAGCGAGTTTTTGCCCCCGCCACGAAAGCATTGGGTCAGGGAATACCGCAGCGCAGGGTGGGTTCTTTTGTTACTTTTCTTGCCCATCAAGAAAAGTAAAAAGAGAAAAACCGGATAATAAGGGATGGATGTCTCCTGATTTCTGCATCTAATTCACAATTCAAGATTTGACACAGGAGCCGCGCAGATACCATGAAAGAAAAAGCCGATTTGCACGAGCCATTTAAATGCCTATTTCAAAAAGAATTGTCGAAAGACAGCCTGATATTCTTAAAAGGGACATTCTGACACCAAAAAGTGCCTTCTAAGAGCTGTTTTTCTGCATGTCAGGTTTTTATTATCCATATTAACAAATTGTTACAAGCGGTTGCTTGGTCCGACCCCATCCGCGCCATCCGCTAAGGGTGAGCAGACCGGGCCGATGACTTGGGTTGCCCGACATCGCTAACACCGGTCTGATCTACCCGCTTGTTAGACAATACCCTTTAATTTATGGTAGTTAAGTCTATTTTAAGATATTCGAAAATTCCATAAGCGCAAGGAAGCGGGTGTATATCCCTTTTCTTTTGCCCATTTGGTGGAACACAACCATTTTTTTTCATGAATTGATAAAATTCTTTCGGATAAAATTAGGATACA
>JAQYVU010000053.1 GCA_030145385.1 Desulfococcaceae bacterium | reverse complement strand
ACATTTCCCAGCTTCTCAATGTGCGTGGCCTTGCCCAATGGCCCGATAACATCCTGAAACACTTCACCGACCTGCAACTCCTTGAATATGGCCGTGGATTTACCCACCACCATATATATAATGGTGATCGTGCCCTTATCCACATCAATATCCGAGATGGTCAGGGGGATGCGTTCCCCGGTTTCATTGGCCTTTAAAATAACAAACTGGCCCGGCTTTGCCTTTGCCGCAATCCGGGGCGCCTCAATTTCATTCATGATGACTGTGCCCTGAGCCATCTCTTCTCGTTTAACGATTTTAAACATACCATACCTCCGATAATATTTTTAATGAACCCTGAGCTCTGTTTTGTAATAACCCTCTGCTTTTTTTGAGCAAATGCCAAAAAATCTTTTTTTATATACTCTTTTGACTGAAAAAATCAACAATAAAATAACCGCTGATCGCTTCAAATAACTTTAAATAATACCATAATCATCGAAATCAAAAACATACAATTAAATACAATCAGATTATCCTTCAAATATCACTCATTTTGTAATATAAAATAAATCTATTCATGAATTACTCATGGTCAAATCTTTTCTTTAATACTTCAATACTGCGGGGGCAGGCAAATGAACATAGCAATTGTTGGAGGCGGATCAAAATGTCTATATTTATTAAATTTTATTGAGAAACACACATTTCAGATCATTGCACCGATAATCGTTGCCGTTGCAGATATCAATCCGTCTGCCGCCGGGTTTTTAAAAGCAAAGGAACAGGGTCTTTTCGTTACTGAAAATTATAATGATTTTTTTAACCGGGATGATATTGACCTGATCGTTGAACTGACCGGCAGTCTTGACATCTATAATGATATTCTCAATAAAAAGAAAAAAAACGTCCGGGCCATTGCCCATACCACCGCCATTCTTTTTTGGGAAATTGCACGCATTGCGAGAAAAGAACAGGACACCAGCCTGAAATTGCGTGAAGCCAAAACCATCTACGAGGTCATGATCAATGAACTCATTGAAGAAGATGTCATGGTCATTGATACGGATTACCGAATTACGGACATCAACGATACTATGTTGAATAAACTGGGACTCAAAAGAGATGAAGCCATCGGACATTTTTGCTATGAAATCACACACCACCAGGACAAGCCATGCTCCGGCAACAACCATCCGTGCCCGTTGATCCAATCTTTGGAAACAAAAAAACCGTCAAAAACCACCCACGTCCATCTGGATAAAACCGGCAATGAAATATACTATTCAATTTCCTGTTACCCGATCATAAAAAAAGGCGAGATGATCGGCGTTTTTGAAATGTCTTCTGATATTACCAAAGATATCAAAAGGCAGAAAAACATGATGCAGCAGGAAAAACTGATGTCCATCGGACGATTGTCTGCCGGTATTGCCCATGAAATTAATAATCCGCTGACTACAATTATGACATCTTCCATGCTCCTTCAGGAAGATACGGACCCGGAAGATCCGATATACGGTGAACTGGAAACCATATCCAAAGAAGCCCTCAGATGTCGCAATATCGTCAAAAGCCTTCTGGATTTTGCCCGCCAGAGCCAGCCGGTCAAAAAATCATTGAGCATAAACCAGATTGTCAAAGATACCCTGTTTCTGGTCCGAAAACAGGCGGCATTTAATGATATTAAAATTCATGCAGACCTGTTTGATGATCTTCCGCCGGCATATATCGACAAAGACCAGATCCAGCAGGCACTGATCAATCTCGCCTTAAACGCCATTGAAGCCACGAAAGCGGGGGGTGAAATAACCTTTTCAACGAAAAATCATCCGAAAACCAAAAGGATCCACATCAGTATCCAGGATAACGGAAGCGGAATTTCCAAAGAAAACCTGAACAAAATTTTTGACCCGTTTTTTACAACCCGGGAAACCGGAACAGGACTGGGACTTGCCATCACCCACGGGATTATTGAACAGCATGGCGGAAAAATAACGGTCCAGAGCACCCTCGACAAAGGTTCCTTGTTTACGATTATCCTGCCCTTGAATCGCGAGGGGAAAAATGCCGTCTGACTTTTATCCGAGTATTCTGATCATTGATGACGAACTGCCCATCTGCAACAACTGTATTAAAATCCTGTCCGGTTCGGCTGATGAAATCGATTATGCGTTAAACGGCTATGATGCACTGAAACTGATAGAAAAAAAGCCGTATGATATCGTCATTACGGATTTAAAGATGAGCCGCATGGGGGGCATGGAAGTCCTTAGCCGTATCAAAAAAGATTATCCGGACATCATTGTCATTGTCATCACCGGGTTTGCCAGTGTTTCATCGGCTGTTGAAGTTATGAAAATGGGTGCCTATGACTATCTGCCCAAGCCGTTTACCCCCCATGAACTCCGGGCGGTGGTCACCCAGGCAACGAACCACCTCCAGATCAGAATGCAAAATAAGCAGCTGATGTCGGGAAAGAAAGAGCTCCCTGTATTATCGCATCAGCTGATCGGCAGCAGCCCCCAGATCAAAAAAGTCATCTCCATGATCAAGAAAGTAGCCCACACTGAATCCACGGTCCTGATTCACGGGGAAAGCGGAACCGGCAAGGAGCTTGTTGCCAGAGCCCTGCACGCCAACAGTACCCGAAAAGATAACATTTTTTTTGCCGTGGACTGCGGCACCTTAACCGGCAGCCTTCTGGAAAGTGAACTGTTCGGCTATCGAAAAGGGGCATTTACCGACGCCCACAAAGATAAAGACGGTATTTTCAAGATCGCCGATCACGGGACTGTCTTTCTTGATGAAATCAGCAATATCAGCATTGAGGTGCAGGGCAAACTGCTCCGGTTTCTGGATTCCAGAGAATTCAAGCCGGTGGGTGCGACAACCTACCGGAAAGTGGATATCCGTTTAATTTTTGCAACCAATAAAGATCTCAAACAAATGATCAAAGACGGGACTTTCAGAAATGATTTTTATTATCGGATCGCAGTGTATCCAATCGGTATCCCGCCGCTGAAAAAGAGAGAATCAGACATATTGCCTATTGCCTGTCATTTTCTAAAGCAGTTTAACCAAAGCATGGGAAAATCCATCACCAGCTTTGACGGCAATGCCGTCAACCGCCTGACCGGATATGACTGGCCGGGCAATGTGCGTCAATTAAGAAACACGATCGAACGGGCGGTTATTTTATGTGACAGCGACCGGATTACTTTAATCGACCTGCCCCACCTGGGTGACATCGGCGATATTGAAAAATTAATTGATCATGTTCCGGAGACCAATGATGAATTAAAAAAAATCAAGCAGGAAATCCGCCAAAAATCCGTGCATAAGATTGAAGAAAATTTTATCTTAAATGCACTGAAACAAAACCAATGGAATATCACCCGGTCAGCCCGGGCCACCGGCATGCAGCGGCCCAATTTTCAGAACATGATCAAAAAGCACGGTATAAAAATACCTGAAAAATAAATTCTTCATACACTGTATATTTATTTTATACACTCCCCTTCTTTGACCATCCCACCGGCTTTCTCAGGGGCATATTTTAAATTTAATTTTTAAAATCAGTGTCTTATTGGAACATTCTCTATCACGAGAGCACTTCCGACCGCACACCTGCCATGTATATTTAAAATATACACCTAAAATATTTCCAGTCTTTCATACTTAATTAAGTATATAATTTTCAAATATTTATGCACATTATTAATATTTGGCACACAACCTGCATTGTAATTACACAAAGAACAAAAAGATACCGACATAACCCGAGGAGGAGATCATGGAAAAAGGCGCAAAAATACTGGTCGTGGATGATGAAAGAAAAATATGCCATAATGTCAAAAAAATCCTTTCGAAAAATAATTTTGAAGTCACTGAAGCATTAAATGCTGCCGATGCCCTGGAAAAGATGGCCAAAGAATCTTTTTCCCTTTTGATCTCCGATATCGTGATGCCGGACATGAACGGCCTGGAACTGTTAAAGCTGGTTAAAAATGAATGGCCCCTGACCAAGGCGGTCATGATGACTGCCTATGCGTCTACCGATACGGCGGTAAAAGCCATCCGCCTGGGTGCGTTGGATTATATCCCCAAACCGTTTACCCCGGAAGAGTTACGAACTACTGTTGATCGTGCAATCAGCGACGACATTGTTGAATTTAAAACCCCGCCCGCGGAAAAAGAAGCCATCAATATTATTGATGTGGATATCCCCTTTGACCAGGATGAAGTAGCTCAATATACGGGCAAAGAATACGCAAAAAGCATCGGCCCTTCCGACATTCCGGTCATTGAGGTAAAAATGCCGGAACCCCTGGAGGGTTTCTGTGAAATGGGCAACATGGTCTGCGATATTTTCAAAAAACTGGGCACGACCTGTAAGGTAGGGACCAAAAAAGGCCTCTGCCCCCAGAAAAAAAAGAAAAAAGCTAAAAAAGCCAAAGGCCCGGATGTTAAAACATTAGTCGGCATTGACATGCCCTTTTCCTACCAGGAAGTTGTTTCCGTAACCGGTCCCGAATATGTAGACACCCTGCATGGCAACGGCGCAACATTCATCCCCTATGAGCAGCTCAAGCAGAATATTGAAGAAATGCGTGCCAGGAGCAACAAAAACATTGATGTGGATATTCCGTTTGATCAGGAAGAAGTTGCCAAATACACGGGCGACGCATACGCCAAAACCATCGGCCCGTCGGATATGCCGGTTATTGAAGTCAAGGGTCCGGAGTCGCTGGAAAATTTCTGTGAAATGGGCAACATGGTCTGCGATATTTTCAAAAAACTGGGCGCAACCTGTAAGGTGGGGACCAAAAAAGGCCTCTGCCCCCAGAAAAAAAAGAAAAAAGGCAAAACCGCGACAGGACCGGATGTAAGAACCCTGATTGGCATTGACATGCCGTTTGATTACAATGACGTGGCCGCAGTTACCGGCCCGGAATATATTAACAATCTTCAAACCGGAGAAACCGGTGTCAGGCCTTATGAAGAACTGAAAAAAGAGTTCGGCCGGAAAACAACAGAAAAACGGCCGGAGATTACCCATGAACGGATGAAGCAACCGGCCCACAGAAACATACTGGTGATTGATGACGAAGTGTCGGTGAATAATAATATCCGGAAAATCCTGACAAAAAAAGGCTACCAGGTGGATCAGGCCGTCACCAAGTCCGAAGCGCTTGAAAAAATCCATTCCGCATCATATCACCTGATCCTGCTGGACCTTCGGATTCCCGGGGTAAAAGGGTTGGAACTTTTAAAAGCCGTTCACGACCATCGCCCGGAAGCCAAAATCATCATTATCACCGGATATGCCAGTATCGAAACAGCGGTGGAAACCGCCCGCATGGGAGCCGTCGATTATCTGAACAAGCCGTTTACCCCGAATGAAATTCGCCAGGCAACCGATAACGCGCTGCGATTTGCCGCATAAACCCTCACCCTCTTCCCCGATCATGGTTTTCCGGGCTGAACAACGTAGTTCAGCCCGGGAAATCATGTTTTTTATAAATACCCGTGTTCAGCCATAAGCAAGCCCGCAATGATTCCATTGCCGCTGATTCCCCCCGTCGCAACAACCACAATGTGGCCGATCCACACAAAGTTCAAGCCCTTATTCGCTGAAAACAGCATTTATTTTCCTGCCCGGAGTGTCCTGATTATCGATCCCGATTTGACTTATATAAATAATATTTTTTGCTCTGGCTGTTAAAATATTGTTGCAGAGGCATAAAAACTATTCTAGGTTAGGGGATTTTTAAAAAATTGACAATCTTGATTCAGGCAATATAATAGGGTTTCCCTTTAATTGTAACGGGATATACGTTTTAGACTTTTTCCCTCCAACAATAAAAATATAATTAACCAATTCAAGGAGTTCTTTTGGCTTTGAAATCAGAAAATTTTGCGGGAAGCGGCACATTTTCCAAAGGCGTGCATCCGCCTGAACGAAAACAGTTTTCCGCTGATGCCCCCATTGAGGTAATACCAACCCCAAAAGAAGTAATCATTCCCCTGCAGCAGCACATCGGCGCGCCCAGCAAACCGCTGGTGAAACCCAAACAGGAAGTCGAATATGGCGACCTCATTGGTGATAATGAGGCGTTTATTTCCGCGAAACTCCATTCTCCCATTTTCGGTGTTGTCCAGAAAATGGCTGTCACCACCTTGCCCAACGGCCGGCATGTCCCGGCCATACGAATTAAGGCAAGCGAAAGGCAGTTCACGGATAAAGAAAATTATCGTGAACTGATGGGCGGTCGATGGTCCAAGAGTGTTGTCGGGTATGATCCGGATGAAGTGACCCGTGCCATCAACGATGCCGGAATTGTCGGACTGGGCGGTGCAGCCTTTCCCACGCACGTTAAAATTGCTCCCGGCAAAAAACCGGTGGATACTTTGCTGGTCAACGGTTGTGAATGTGAACCGTATCTGACGGCAGATGATCGACTGATGCGAGACATTCCGGACACGATCATCAGCGGTGCGCTGTTGTCCCGTTTCGCCGTTGGCATTAAAAATATCATCATCGGCATTGAAGAGAACAAACCCGAAGCCATTGAGTCAATTCGCAAGGCGGCTGCCGGTACGGATATCAAAATTGCGGTCCTTAAAACAAAATACCCCCAGGGCAGTGAAAAACATTTGATTAAAGCGGTCTTAAACCGTGTGGTTCCCATGGGCGGCCTTCCCGCAGACGTTGGCGTGGCCGTAAGCAATGTCACCACCATGACAGTGGTTGCCCGGGCAGTCATCCGCGGAATGCCCCTGACCCATCGGGTGGTCTGCGTGACCGGCGGCGGCATCGTTCAGCCCAAAAATCTCCTGGTGCCGTTTGGCATCACCTACCGGGCATTAATTGATTTCTGCGGCGGCCTGACCAAAGATGCCGCCAGAATTCTTTCCGGCGGGCCCATGATGGGATTTTCTTTTTCAGACCTGGATATGCCGCTGACCAAGGGTACCGGCGGTATTACCGTGCTGACCCATGATGACATCAGAAAAGAAAAAGAAACTGCCTGTGTCCGGTGCGGCCGATGTGTGGATGTCTGTCCCATGAACCTGGTGCCGGCCCGGCTGGCCGTCGCTTCAAGACACCGGGATCTGGCCATGGCTGAAAAATATAAAATCCGGGGATGTGTGGAATGCGGATGCTGCGCCTTTGTCTGCCCGGCAAGCCTTCCTTTAGTACAGCAAATTCGGGTGGGCAAGGCATTGATCATTGCAAGCAAAAAATAACAAATGATGGCTTCGCAAAAAGTCCAAACTCTGCGTTTTTCATAGTACGCCAAGTACCAATCATCACTCAGGATTTGCGTGCCTATCACTTGGAACTTTTTTCTTTGCCATCGGCAATCTGAATTTTATGAGACCATAAACAAATAAAAATATTTAATTAATCGGATTATTGAATCTTTATGAGTGATACAACCCAACAAAATCAACCCCTGCAGGATGAATCCTCCGAAGTCCCTGTTATCCAGGTGGGTCATTCACCGCATTTATCCAATGAATCGTTCACAACCCGGCGGATGATGATCGATGTCCTCATCGCGCTGCTGCCGGTTGTCGGTATGTCGGTTTATATCTTCCAGATGTATGCCGTCAAACAGATGGCCATCTGTCTGGTGACCTGCCTGGCAGCGGAAGCGGCATTTATCAAAATGCGCAACCGGTCTTTTTCATTAACCGATTGCTCTGCTGCCGTAACGGGTATTATACTCGGCCTGTCATTGCCGGCAACCGCTCCCTGGTATGTCGGGGTGATCGCCTCGGTGGTCGCCATCGGCATCGGAAAAGTTATTTTCGGCGGACTGGGCATGAACCTGTTTAACCCGGCGATGGTCGGACGGGCATTTGTCATGATCGCATTTGCCGGGGTTATGGCCGCTTCCGGGTATGAAAGTCTCAATACCGGTATCGATGCCATCACCCAGGCAACACCGCTCAATGCATTCAAACAAATGGGAATTTCAACCTCCCTCACGGACCTGTTTTTCGGATTAACCAACGGCAGTCCGGGTGAAACCAGTGCACTGGCCTGCCTGATCGGCGGCATTTACCTTTGCATCCGCCGAACGGCTTCCTGGGAAATACCGGCCGGTATCATTGCGGTAGTCCTGATCATGGGCGGCCTGGCAGATATCATGGGCAGTGCATCGAACTGGACCGTGCTTCACCATCTGTTCTCAGGTTCCCTGTTATTCGGCGCTTTTTTTATTGCAACCGATCCGGTCTCCAGCCCCTTAACGGCGAAAGGTAAATTTATTTTCGGCGCAGGTATCGGTTTTTTCATTATGGTCCTGCGGTTTTTCAGCGGATACCCGGAAGGGGTCATGTTTGCCGTGCTGTTTATGAATGCCCTCACCCCGCTGCTGAATCGCTGGACAATTCCGGCAGCCATGGGGGAATAGACTGAGGTCTGAAAACAACATGACTGTATTATTTTTCAGCACCGATGATTTGCCTTTATATAAATGATATCGAATTTAGAATTTTGACGAGACGATAAATTATGAAACCATCAGAACAGACAATGCCGGGGGACAATAACCGGATCTCTAATTTTTTTATTTTCCAGGCCTGGCTGGTCCTGCTGCTGGCGTCTTTTTTCGGCGCTTCTTTGGCCGGTATTCAGCTGACCCTTTCCCCGAAAATAGAAGCCAATAAACTCAACGAAACCCTTGAAAAAGTACCGGAACTGATCTTTGGCGCTGAAGCCGCGCAGTCTTTCGCAGAAGAAAACCGGCAAATGGATATTGAGCGGCAATATATTAAAGCCGGCAATAAAATTTACAGTGTGTTCCAGGCCAAAACCGACGATCAGACTTCGGGCTGGGTGGTTAAATCATCCGGTCAGGGATATGCGGATAAAATCGAATTACTGGTCGGCGTTGACGCAAAAGCCGAAACCATTTCCGGCCTGTTCATTCTGGATCAAAAAGAAACACCGGGTTTGGGAAATAAAATTATGGAACAGGCCTGGCGAAACCAGTTTAACAATAAATCAACGCAGCAGCCGATGACAGCGGTGAAAACAAAAGCCTCCGCGCCCAATGAAATCAACGCCATTACCGGTGCCACCATTTCATCAAAAGCCGTTTGCGGCATTGTCAACCAGAGCCTGAATAACCTTCGGCAACCATTGGCAAAAGCGTTGTTAAACGATCAGAACCCTTCTGACAACCAACCGAATAATCATCAGGAGAAAAAATAAGGATATGGCAGATCAACCAACCGCTTTTGAGCGATTCACCCAGGGCATCTTGCCGGAAAATCCGGTTTACCGACAATTGCTGGGCCTTTGTCCGGTACTGGCAGTAACGAACAGTATGCAGGGAGCAATGACCATGGCCGGTGCCGTGCTTTTTGTCCTGCTATGCGCCAATGTCATCATCAGCCTGATTCGCGACCTGCTCAAACCCCATTTGCGAATTGTTATTTTCACACTGACCATCGCCACATTTGTGACCATTGTGGACCGGTTTCTGGCCGCCTACATGTATCAGATGAGTAAAAGCCTGGGACCGTATATCCCCCTGATTATCGTTAACTGTATTATCATCTGCCGGTGTGAAGTCTGTGCATCCAAGCAGTCGGTCATCACGGCTGCCTCCGATGCCGTCGGCCAGTCACTGGGGTTTGCCCTGGCCCTGGCCAGTATCGCTTCCGTAAGGGAAATTCTGGGTACCGGCATGTTCTTCGGATTCCGGGTGCTTCCCGAGATGTGGCCCGACTGGGTCATTATGGTGCTCCCGCCCGGGGCTTTTCTGACGTTCGGTCTTCTGCTGGGAGCGGTAAACTGGATTGTTGCCATGAAAAAGGCCAAAGACTGAAGGCTGAAGGATAAAAAATTAAGAATTAAAAAATTTAAAATCAGGCGTGATGACTGATGACCGGAGGGAAAACATTGTTTTTGGCGACTGTTTTTCTCCAGCCTTCAGCCTTCAGCCTAAACCCCTGATCTTTTAAGGTGAAAATATGAACTACCTGATTGACATCATGCTGATTGCCGTCAGCGCTGCTTTGATCAACAACTTTGTGCTGTATTATTTTGTCGGCATCTGCCCTTTCATCGGTGTTTCCCGCCAGATTGACATGGCCGTCGGCATGGGGCTTGCGGTGACATTTGTTATTTCCATTGCCGCGTTTTTGAGCTGGACCGTTACCACGATGGTGCTTATTCCCGGGGCACCCCTGACCGAATGGATCGGCGGATTTTTCATGACGCCGGATGCCGCCGCACAAATTGATCTGACAATTTTAAGTTATATTGTATATATTTTTGCGATTTCATCATCTGTCCAGTTTGTTGAGATGTATGTGCGTAAATTTTTTCCCGCACTGTATAAATCATTCGGTGTGTTCCTGCCGCTGATCACCACCAACTGTGCGATCCTGTTTGCCTGTTTGACGATCATGAGCAATGTGGCCGGCGTTGACAATCCGGCGGATGCCTGGGATCTCGGACGATCTTTAACCCTGGCGTTTTTCGGCGGCATCGGGTTTACGATTGCCATTGTCATTATGGCCGGCATCCGGGAAGAGCTCGATTTTTGTGACGTCCCCAAAGCACTGGAAGGGGCGGCAATTACGCTGATCGTTGCCGGCATTTTGTCCATGGCATTTATGGGATTTACCGGTGTGGATACCGGCCTGAAAAATGCACTGAAAAAGGATTCCGCAAATCAGGTTTCTTTGAATTCCGGATCTGAAACCGACAAAATCCTGCCGGGCGGACATCACATTACCTCGAAAACATTGATTGAAACCGGTATAGGGGAGTTGTCATGATTTATGTAACCATCGGGCTGGCTGCCGGCACCATGCTGGTCATGGCCCTTGTTTTTTCATATGTTCTTGGATGGGCGAATACGGCCTTTCACGTTGAAGTAGACCCCCGGATTAATTCCATCATGGATGCATTGCCGGGTGCCAATTGCGGCGGCTGCGGTTTTATCGGGTGCGGTGAATACGCGGAAGCGGTCGTGGATGCGGGGGCGGAGGTCAACAAATGTCCGGTTGGCGGCGAAAGCTGCGCTGCTGAAGTTGCCCAAATTATGGGCGTGGAGTTAGGTGCGGCCCTGCCCTTCCGGCCGGTGGTTCATTGCGGCGCCCATTACGAAGAACGTCTGGGTCGAACGGAATATCATGGCGAACAGCGTTGCGCATCCGCCAATATTGTGGCCGATGTCCAGGGATGCACTTACGGTTGTCTCGGATTCGGCGATTGCGCCAGTGTCTGCGACTATGATGCCTTGCATGTCATTGACGGCCTGGCAACGGTTGATTATGAAAAATGCATTGGCTGCGGCGCATGTGCCAAGGTTTGTCCGAGAAACATTATCACCATCACCCCGTTTAAAGCGGAACGCATTCTGGCGGTTACCTGTTCCAACAAGGACAAGGGCAAGGACATCACCAAAGTCTGCACCGTGGGATGTATCGGTTGCGGGGCCTGCGCCCGGGCATCCGACCTGTTCACCATTGAGGACAATCTTTCCACCATCAATTACGATGCCTATGAACCGGTTTGCGGCGCCGATGTCATGAAAGCCTGCGAAAAGTGTCCGCGAAAACGGATTGTTTTTGTCGGCAAATCAACAACAGATGATGTGGTCGAGTTCTCCGGTGATGTGGTGGAACCTGATTTCAAAACCACGGTGGATGATACCGAGTGGAGAGGGTAACGAACATCGAACATTGAACGTCCACCGTCGAATTTTAAATTCGTTCGTAGGCCGGATTAGCGGGTCACCGCGTAATTCGGCAAAATTGACGGAAAACATAATTTTAAAAAAAAAGGCCGGATTATGCTCCATGAGCTAATCCGGCCTTTTAATTGCATTGTCGTCAAGTTTGAATAAAAAATTCGTAAGCGTTCACAGGGCACCGCATCTGCTTTGTTCCCGGGCACTTGAAGTACGACGAGTACGTCTTCATGCCCGGCGCCTCGCATCTGCGGCACCCTGTAAACGCTTACAGGCCAGTGGTTTATGAAAAACTGATAATTTCGACCCCGTGAACGGGTACAAACTAATAATACCCGACTCCACATTAAATGACATTAAAACAGCATGCGGCTCACGCCTGCAGGGCGTAAAAATATCGGCGACGGGTTCTTCATTCGGCAAGATGCTGACATGATCAACCTGAAACTGGCAATCGGTCTTTTTCGATTAATAATATACTCTTGCAACACTCAAGAATGCATGTTGTCGTTCAAAAAATTGTATGCTTCCTGAATTTCCACAAACTTTTTTTGTGCCAGCTCCTGGAATTCATCTCCCAGATGGGCCACCTTATCCGGGTGGTATTGCTGAGCCGCCGCCCGATAGGCGGCCTGTATCTCTTCAATCGAAGCCCCCGGCTTTACCCCTAAAATTTCATAAGGATCTTTGGAAGCGAACGGGCCATTTTTGGCCGAACCGGTGCCGGATGCTTCCTGGCGCGATGATGTGTTCGTGCGATTAGAAGATCCCGGGTCCCGATTCTGAAAAAACATACGGACTAATCTGTTAACAAATCCGGGCAGCCTTTTGTAGCGAAGATAATACGCAAGAAGCCCCACCAGAAGAGTATCATCCAGCCAACCGATAAACGGAATTATATCCGGCATCCCATCGATGGGACTGATAATATAAATCAGGAGCAAAATCACTAACAGTATGATCCAAAAAGGATTCATTTTATTTATTCCGGATCCTTGAAATTTATGACCTTAATGTTGCAACTACCCGAAGCGGATTTGATATAAGATTTAATGCCGAAACAATGGATGTGCAGACAATATCTGCTGACTGCAACGTTTCCGCCGACGCCCCTTCTTCCAGAATCACCGCAATGCCCAGGGCCGATGATTTGAGCATCAGCTGATCGTTCCTGCCGTTTCCGATACTCACCGTATTTTCAGCGCCAAGGGACTGCACAAATGCGAGCTTTCCGGCCGGCTGATCTTTTTCGGAAAGGATGCTTAATGAACATTCAATACCGCTAAGCCCTGATTTTGCCTTTCCGAATGTATCGGCTGTCAGCACATGCAACGACAGATGCGGTGAAAGCATAGTTAATGCCTCTTTAACACCCTCGATCAACATTCCGTCAACAGCAAGGGTGCCGTTATAATCCATGACCAGATACTTCAGATCCAGCTCGCCATAACCCGGGATTGATATAATCATTTTCTTTTCCACCGCCTTTGATATATTACTAAATTAATTGACCTTATAATGATACCCGATCCAAAAAGATCAATCCGAATATCTCATGAAAAAATTAAAAAACTGAAAAAATATGATTTCAATTATTTATACTGAAATCAAACTCATTTTTAAAAAACAATCTGCCTTGACCAAACTTATGAAAGTTTTTACGGTTTTTAAATTTTCTTGATAACAACTTCTGTTCTTGCTATATGCTACAAAAATTTACAAGTATTTGCTTATAATTAATCTTGTTTCACGATGCTATTAAAAATACAATACTGAGAGGTCAACAGTGGAAAAAATACTTATTATCGGATGCAAAAAAAACATGGATGACTTCTGTATCGCCTGTTCCCGATGCATGGTCGGACTTAATCGCCGGGGAGGAAAATTCAGCCGGTATAAAGACCAGGACGCAGAACTGGTGGGAATTTTAAATTGCGGGGATTGTCCCGGGGCCGGTATTGTAACCCGCCTTGTCCAGATTAATCTATGGAACAAGCCTTTAGAAGAAAAAATCACCAAAGTCCATATTGCAAACTGCCTGATTGATAACTGTCCGCACAAGGAGACCATTATAACCAAGATAAAAAACAAAGCCGGGGTCGAAGTTATTGAAGGGACCCATCCCTTTATCCCCAATGATATCTTTGCGTAAAAACAGCCTTTTAAAGACCCAAGGCATTGCTGCAGGCCGATTGATTAAATTGGAATCAGGATTATTCAATAGCTATCAACCTGCAGCCTGCCATGCAAAGCAATACATTTAATATTATTATATTTTTTTAGATATCAACCCATGATGAATCAGTAAAAAATCTGATTCGGACGGCAAAAGAAAAAACTCCAATCGGGGAGGCGGCATATGCCTTTATATGAATATTCGTGTCACGATTGCGGCAAAACCTGTGAAATTCTTCTCTCAAACACCGCAGAAAAAATTCAATGCACCCATTGCG
Organism: Desulfococcaceae bacterium; assembly: GCA_030145385.1. Classification (GTDB taxonomy): domain Bacteria; phylum Desulfobacterota; class Desulfobacteria; order Desulfobacterales; family Desulfosalsimonadaceae; genus SURF-3. Next base: position 15,384 of record JAQYVU010000053.1, on the reverse strand, counting down.
GCAGCGACAACGTTAAAAAACTGTTCTCTGCCCATTCGTCAATGTCTGGAAGCACCGGAAACAGTTTTCCCGGAACCGGAGATACCACATGCTGCGGTTCATCTCCCGGATCAGGTCAATGCGCCGGTCCCGGAAGCTGTTGCGGAAAAGCCTGAAACACTTATAAATTCAAAAATTCAGACTTGAGCGAGAAGCGGCTAAAAAAAACGGGCGGGGTCGATAAAAACCGGCCCGCCCGGATGGATGGATTGTTTTTTTATGAAAAAAAAGAGATAAACAATTTAAAAGAAGGGGGTTCGTTCAAACAGAAATACCCTTTAAAATATTCCCAACGGACGGAGGAACGTCATTCTGGCGGGTTCTACCATCATCAGGCTGTAAGCGTCGCCGACATTATCTCCCAAAGCGGAAAAAGGAAGAGAAACAATAAAAAAAACGGTTCCCGTCACTAAAGAGACAAACTGCAGCGGCCGCACCACGACAGCATCAGCTGCCATGAGCTCAGCACAATTATCAATTGGATGCTCCAGACTTTTAGCGACGGCTGAAGATCCGAACGGGATTATCATAAAAGATACGGCCAATAAAAGAATAATTATTTTTCGTCCGGTCATGCACAACCTCCTTGAATTAAACCCGTGTATAATTTTCAATGAGAATTAAAGAATAAAATATCATATCTGCAAGTAAAATAAACTGTTCAGCGATGACTGTCAAGGAACAATCGTAAAGCATTCTAAAAACGATTGAGTCTAATGTACCTCTGGCGCTGCAGATCTTTCTGTCCCGGATCATAATTTGCTGTCATATCATGATCCGGGGTCGGGACTCAGAGGGTTAAAAATTATCCACCGAAGTTATCTTCACGAAACCCAGTGTTTCAGCCAAATAATTTTACGATATCCCTTAAGCTGCTTACGGGCAATATCGTCTTAATGAATCTGGCGTTCTTTGCCGGGCAGAACACTGACCGGAACGCCTTCATAGGGTGTTCTTCTCTTTGACTTAAAAGATTTTGGATCCCGCATGGTTTTCAGTATTTCAATACTGTCTTTCATGCCTTTATAGTATCTGGCCATGTCCATAGCCATCCCGGACATATACGCCATTGCCTGAACAAAATTCACATCATCTAATGTAAATTCCCAGGGTTCTGCCGTATACACTCTTAATGCGCCAATGGTATAGCCGCCGGCCACGATGGGAACTGAAAGAATGGAAGAGATGCCCTCTTTTACCGCTTCTTCCGGATATTGAAGTCTCGGATCATCTTTAACGTCGTAAATTGCAATCGGGCCTTCCTCCAAAGACTGGGCAATGGATTTCAATGCACTTACCGGTCCCTTGTTAATATATTCATCACTCAATCCGAATGAAGCGGCCACTTCAAGTTCATGGGTGTTCTTATTAATCAAAAATACGGTGCAGCCTTTAGCATCCAGGGCATTTTTTATGCTGTCCACCGTCATCAATACCACTTCTTCGGGATCCTTGGAATGAGAAATGGCTTTGGTCACTTTCATCAGGGTTTCATAATTTAAAAGCTGCTTTTTCATGATACCTCCTTATTATTACAAATACTGAAGGGATTAGGTTAATTTAACAGCCTCGTCAGCTTCCGGGGGGCGATTACATCTTATCCCGGAAGCAAATCAAGATACATTTGAGGTTCATCCATAACCTCCTTTGCTTACATTATTTAATGACAGCAATAAAAATAAAAACCAATTGTCTCAACACTGAATAAAGATAATTCGCCTGCGATTAACATATTTACATATGTGCACAAACAATTAACTGCTGGAAATGAATTTGCAAAAGAAGTTCTTTGACAGACAATTAGAAAGGAACTTAAATGAATTTGCCGGAGTAAACGGAATCAATAAGATTGTTAAAAATTATATCAGGATGAATTGACAGAATCAACGACAACCTTGATCAGATGCGGCTTTTTTGTAAAAAAACCGCAAACGGGATTAAATAGACCCCAAAAAATATATTTTTTCAGAATCTTAATATAAAAATATATATTAAACGTCAAAAACCTTAGGAGAATTTAAATAAATTGTAAGCGTTCACAGGGCACCGCATCTGCTTTGTTCCCGGGCACTTGAAGTACGACAAGTACGTCTTCGTACCCGGCGCCTCGCATCTGCAGCACCCTGTAAACGCTTACAGGCCAATGGTTTGCGAAAAATTAAAACATTTGACCCCGTGAACGGGTACAATAAATTTTGGCATGACTGGATTTTAAATTTGATTTAAATAAAACATCCTGTCATTTCAAACGCACGGTTTTTTCAGGAACAATGTTCTGAAATCTAAAGGCAGCTTTCATATTCACAGGCTATTCTATTGTCCATTTCACTTGGAATTCGACTTCCTCATTTTCTCCTTCCCGCTCATGTTCAATGTTGATGACTGCATTGGGAGGAATGGAAATTCTTTCGCCATCCACCTGAATGCGAAACCGCTTCCCCTGTTCCAGACAATCGGCCAGGCGCCTGAGTTTATTAATAAATGATTTTACGGAATATGACTTTTCAATGTCTCGTTCCAGTTTCTTCTTGCGTGGGGGCACTGTATCATCCTCCTGTTTTTTCATCTTTTAGTTGCGGGCCGCCTGAGATTCGAATACCAGTAACGGCCTGGGAAACAGATAAAACCTGTGCATACGGATCATAATCTCTTTTTTCAAAACCGGCGTCAAATCATTAAAATACACGGAGTAGCCGGAAACCCGAACCACTATACTCAGATGCAGTGCTGAAAAGCCCCGGACTTTTTTTTAACCGGCGCACCGGCTGCCCGGAAAACAAAACATCCGGAACGGCTGTTTTGTCATAATAACTGCTGGACTTTCATGGCCGAGATCCGCAGGGGCCGGTTTTGTTTGTCTGATTTTACTGGCCGTTGACACATACCATACCCCAACAGATTACAAATCAGGTTTTTCGAAGACAAAAATCAGGGTTTCCCTGATTGATAATATCCCTCGAATATATAATAATAACTTAAACCAAAACACCGTTTATACAGAAAAACAAAATTTAAATTAAATAACACGAATTTAAATCCAAATGGGAGGATCAATGAGTAAAAAAATCATAGGAATTCTGGCACTGTTTTTAGTCATCTCAATTCCGGGAATTGTTTTAGCAGGCGGCAGTTCAGATACCTGTGACACCCAATATCCGGTTGTTCTTGCCCACGGCATGGGCGCTTCTGCTTCTATATTAGGCGTGATGGATTACTGGTGGGGCATTGAAGGACCTTTGGAAGATGAAGGCTGTGATGTTTATATCACCTCCGTCAACGGCATGGACAGTACTGTCAACAAGGCAAAAGATTTTAATAATCAGGTTCTTCATATTCTGGCCATTACAGGCGCAGACAAAGTCAATATCATCGGCCATTCTCACGGAACAATATATTCAAGATACGCGATTACCAACCTCGATCTTACAACAAAAGTGGCATCCCATACCAGTATTGCCGGACCGCACAGAGGAAGTAAACTGGCAGATCTTATTATGTTCAGCTTCAACGATGGCACAGTGAATGCTCTTGGAAGCGCGATTGACTTCGTTTATGCCTACCTTTTCGGAGATTCCAATCCCGAAAGCATTAACAACGGATACGATGTTACCACTCCTGCTATGGTAACTTTCAACACCTATACGCCGAATGTTTCCGGCATTTATTATCAAAGCTGGGCTGCCAAGGCCAAATGGGGATGCCCCAGTGTTTTATTGGAAATTCCCTGGTTGATTATGCTCGGTCTCGAAGGAGATAATGACGGCCTGGTCAGTGTTAGCAGCGCCAAATGGGGAACTTTTCGAGGAGTCGAAGATGCAGCATGGTGGAGCCCCGGATGCGATCATTTAAATATCGTTGGCATGTTTTTCGGCGTTACTCCCGGATTTGATGCACCTGACTTTTATATCGATATCGTCAGTGACCTGAAAGACAGGGGAGTTTAATTCCCGCAACCAAAGTTTATCAAACTGAATACAAAAGGGATGCTTTGAAAAAAGCATCCCTTTTTTTATTTATCAAACAGATCTTTGAGCTGCCCGCCCAAAGACTTCATTTCTTTTGTTATGCCATCCAGTTCACCGTCGAGTCCTTTGAGTTGACTCTTCAGGGCTTTGAGAACATCCGGTGAAATGACTTGCCCGTACAATTCATTTAATACAATCAGTAATGCCTGGGCCATATCAACACCGTTCTGCTTCTCCCCGATATTCTTTAAATGAACTTCGGAAATCGTTGTCGTGGCGATATCTCCTCCGACAACGGCAGCCGCTGTTTTGACCTTAACATCCTTTAAGATCAAATCCCGGATCACGATTTTTTTCCCGTCTTTTTTTTCAGATTTCTTTCCCGGTTTATCGTTTTTGCGCGTGCTTTCCGGTTTTTTCGATTTTTTCAAATTATCAATAATTGATCTGAAATTATCTGTTGTTCCTTTGATTTCATATGTAATTTCCGGTTGAAGCACCTCGATTCGATCAATGACGATTGTATCTTTTGTCAAGGTGCTTTCATCGACATCCACAAGCATTGACCCGACGGTTATCGCATTTGGAGAAGAAAATCCTTTCGGATTGCCCATCACAAAATTCTCAAGCCGTACCTGTGCATTAAAAACTGAAACATCTGCCTTATCCAGCCGCATTTCAGTTTTTGTTATATCCGGACCATAAGTATTTACCGCAGTTTTAACAATCGGGCCAAGATTGAATATGACAACCAGCAGAGCAATAACCACGAGCAGCAGGACGCAAAGCAAACTGATCAGCCATTTTTTCATATCAAAGACTCCTTATAAAAATTGCAAATAAATCTATTCAGCTGTCTGAAAAAGGGCCGTGCTGATATACCGTTCCCCGGTACTCGGCAAAATAACAACAATATTTTTATTTTCCGCTTCCGGTCTTTTCGCAACCTTTAATGCGGCCGCCACCGCCGCGCCGGATGAAATACCGCAAAGCAGCCCCTCTTTTTTAGCCAGCATCCGCCCTGTTTCAAAGGATTCATCGTTCGTTACGGTCACCACTTCATCGATGATCGACCGGGCCAGTATGTCCGGAACAAATCCGGCACCAATGCCCTGAATCTTATGAGAACCCGGGCTGCCTCCGGATAAAACCGGTGAATCGACGGGCTCCACCGCAATTGCTTTAAAAGAGGGTTTCCTCTGTTTTATTACCTGGGCAACACCGGTAATGGTTCCTCCGGTCCCCACACCGGCGACAAAAATGTCCACCTGGCCTTCGGTATCGTGCCAGATTTCCTCGGCAGTGGTCACTCGATGGACAGCGGGATTGGCAGGGTTTTTAAATTGATCAGGCATAAAGGCATTTCGAGTGTCAGCAACAATCTCTCCAGCCCTTGCAATCGCCCCTTTCATCCCTTCAGCCCCCGGAGTTAAAATAAGCTCCGCCCCAAGATGCCCCAGAAGTTGACGCCGTTCAATACTCATGGTATCCGGCATGGTCAGTCGTAAACGGTATCCTTTAACTGCGCACACAAATGCCAGTGCAATTCCGGTATTCCCGCTGGTCGGTTCCACAATAACGGATTTACGTCCAATCTTGCCGTCTTTTTCAGCCGCCTCAATCATGGCTGCAGCGATTCGGTCCTTCACGCTGCCCAGTGGATTAAAATATTCCAGTTTGGCGAATATGTTCGCCTTGCTCCCCTCTCCCAGACGGTTGAGACGAACGAGCGGGGTTGATCCGATGGCATGTTGTATATTATTGAAATACTTCACGATGCACCCTTTTTTTTACGATAAATCAGACTGGGCGACTCAATCAGCACCTGGGTGTCCGGGGGGACCGACTCGGTAATCCAGACGTTTCCGCCGATGACCGAACGGGCTCCAATCACCGTATCGCCTCCAAGTATCGTTGCGCCGGAATAAATAATCACTTCATCTTCAATTGTGGGATGGCGTTTCTGATCTTTCATTTCTTCAATCTTCCCCTTGGGCACCGACAGAGCGCCGATGGTCACTCCCTGATAAATCCGTACGTTTTTACCGATATCAGCTGTCTCTCCGATCACAACACCGGTGCCGTGATCAATGACAAACCGTTCACCGATTTTTGCACCCGGATGAATGTCAATACCGGTTTCACCGTGCACATATTCCGACATAATGCGCGGCAGCAACGGCACGCCAAGAGTATACAGTTTATGGGCAACCCGATACACCGCTACGGCAAATACGCCGGGATAACTGAAAATAATTTCATCATAGCTTTTGGCAGCCGGATCGCCTTCGGAAACGGCCAGTATGTCAGTGGCCAGAATACGCTGCAATTCGGGAATCGCTTCAAGCAGCGCCAATGCGGATTCATATCCCCGTTCCGTGCATTCAGTGCATTCCAGATTGAATTTAAAGCAATCATGGCGGATGCTTCTGGCAATCTGTTCTGAAAGCATGTCAAAAAGTTCGGCAACAGTTTTCCCGACAAAATAACGCAGGTTAACCGGGTCCAGTTTTTCATCATTAAAATAACCGGGGAAAAGCACCGCCCGTAACTTGTGCAAGACATCAATAACTACGGTTTTCGACGGAAGCTGTTCATAGTCGATGTGGGCGTTACAGCGATCATCATCACACTCATCAATCACCTGGTCGACAATTTCATGGAGCCGGGATCGGTATCGTTTGTATGAAATGGATTCCGTCCGACAGGCCCTGTTATTATGTTTATTATCATCGTCCATAATCATCCGATCCTCAGTGACAGCAAACTTGGATTATTGGTTTTTTAATTTACAATAAAGATCGTTCGGTTTAATTTTTATTGTAATTTGCAAGCCCCTTCTTTCCAGAACGGTGACATTTTACGGAGACGATCGATAATCGGCGGCAGGTTTTCAACCACATAATCCACCTCTTTTTCAGTATTGTATGTACTTAAGCTGAACCGGATGGATCCGTGGGCGGCGGTGAACGGCACCCCCATGGCGCGCAATACATGCGACGGCTCCAGCGAACCGGAAGTACAGGCGGAACCGGAAGACGCGCAAATGCCGAGCTGGTCCATCATCAAAAGAATGGCTTCGCCTTCGATGAACTCAAAACTGATATTGGACGTATTCGGCAATCGTTCATCTTTTTTCCCGTTTAACAGGGCATTGGGGATATTTTCGATCAGACCGTTTTCCAGGCGATCCCGCAGGATGCGAACCCGGGTATCAATCTCGTCAAGATGATTGCCGGCCAGCTCACAGGCCTTTCCCAAACCGATAATTGATGCGACATTTTCCGTTCCCCCGCGCCGGTTTCGTTCCTGGTGCCCCCCGATCATAAACGGTGAAAATTTGGTCCCCTTTTTCACATATAAAACCCCCACACCCTTGGGCGCGTGAATTTTATGCCCGGAAATCGACATCATATCCAGCCCGGTCTGTTTCACGTCAACGGGTATTTTCCCGACTGCCTGAACCGCATCTGAATGGAAAACAATTCCCTTGTTCCGGAGTTTTTCCGCAATTTCATCAATGGGAAAAACAACACCGCTTTCATTGTTTGCCCACATAATACTGGCAATGGCGGTATCTTCTGAAAGGTGACTGTACAGGTAGTCCAGGTCCAGAACGCCTTCTTTATCCACCGGCACCCAGGTAACCCGGTACCCGTTTTTGGCAAGAAATTCATACAAATTTTTAATCGCCGGATGTTCCACACGAGTGGTGATGATATGTCTTTTCTCCGGATTAGAGCGGATCGCGGCATTAATTGCCGTGCTGTCGCTTTCCGTACCGCAGCTGGTAAATATGATTTCACCCGGATCCGCATTGATCAGGGCAGCGACTTTTTCCCGGGCTGCAATGATTTCACGGCCCACTGAACCGCCAAAAGAATGCATGCTCGATGCATTTCCATAAAAATCTTTTAAATACGGCAGCATGGTATCTAAAACTTCCGGTGCAACCCTTGTGGTGGCATTATTGTCCATGTAGATAATATCCATTTATTTTACCTCCTCGACAATAAGGTCCGGTGTCACCATTTCCTGAAGCCTGATTTCAACATAATTTTTCAGCGTCAACTGGGATGCTTTGCATGTCGCACAGGTTCCGATGAGCTTGACATATACCCTGTCGCCGTCCACGTCAATGAGCTCTATATTTCCGCCATCCTTCTGAAGGGCCGGTTTGATTTCCCGCTCAAGGGTTTCTTCGATCAGGCTGATCTTCTGGATATTGGTCATTTTTTTCTTTTCAGGGGCCTTGTCATCTGCCTTATCATAGATGCCGTCAATGATCTTTTGAATATCTTCGTGACAATTTTCACACCCGCCCCCGGCTTTTACATAATTGGTGACATCCTCAATCGACCGCAGGTGATGTTCCGTCACCGCCCGTTCAATCTCTTTATCCGTCACCCCGAAGCATTCACAGACAATATTGCCGTCGATCACTTTTTCATCTTCACCGCGATAACAGTAAATCGCCTTTTCCAGGGCATCCCGTCCGAGAACCGAACAGTGCATTTTTTCTTTTGGCAGGCCCCCGAGATAATCCGCAATATCATCATTGGTTATTTTCTCCGCCTCTTCCACAGTTTTTCCAATCAGCATTTCTGTCATCGCGGATGAAGACGCAATTGCACTGGCACATCCAAACGTCTGGAACTTGGCTTCCTTGATTCTGTTATTTTCATCCAGCTTAAATGACAATTTCAGCGCATCACCGCACGCCATTGAACCAACCTCCCCGACACCATCCGGATTTTCAACTTCTCCGACGTTTCTGGGGTTTATAAAATGATCTTTGACTTTATCCGTATATTCCCACATGGCATGCTCCTAATAATAATTCAGGTTAAATTCTATACATTTTATTATTTCAGCTTTTTCCATATAATATTCTCACTTTTTTCAAAAATTCAATCTTTTAGCAAAAAAAAAGAGCCGACAGCCGACTTTAGCATTCCGCCTTACATAATTTTCTGTGACAGGCTTTAAAATAATAAATTCGATTTCAGTCTGCCGGATCTTGTGTTGCCGCGTGCCAGGGGTATTTTAGGAATTGATATTCTTTCACTGAAGATTTTTCACGGAGTTACGAGAATTTATTGTTATTTTATTGATGGCAATGACCGGGTCACGACCAAAGGAAATCCATTAGAATGTGTTAACAGAAATAATACATTGAATCTGCAGCTGCTTTCCTTCCCCATCAATACGCTCGATTAGTTTGCCCGAACGATAATTAATTGGAGTCCGCAATACCTACCTCTTCAAAGGTTTTGATATCTGCCAGTATCCGGGTGGCTGCATCCAGAAGTTCCATGGCCACCGCAGCACCCGTGCCCTCTCCCAGCCGGAAGGCAAGATCAATCAACGGATCAAGGCCCATCCGTTTATGCATAAACAGATGTCCCACTTCCTGAGACCGGTGACTGGCAAACAAATAGGCTCGGGCAGCCGGTGCCAGTTCACAGGCAATCAACGCGCCGGCGGTGGATATCAGGCCGTCACAGACCACGGGTATGCCATAAGCGGCGGCGCCGATGACCAGGCCGCCGAGCGCGCCGATTTCAAGGCCGCCGACTTTAGCCAATACATCGATTGCATCTGACGGGTCGGGCTGGTTCAATTCAATACCCTTTTCAATGGCTTTAATCTTAAGTTTAAGTCCGTCATCATCAATACCCGTGCCCCGCCCGGTGAGATCAGCCGCCAAAAGTCCGGAAAAAGCTGCGATAATGGCGGTTGACGGCGTGGTATTGCCGATGCCCATATCGCCGGTACCGATCATATCCGGCCGATTTTCCGCCACCAACTCTTTAACAATGGATATTCCGGCTTCAATACTGGCCACCGCTTCATCACGGGACATGGCCGGGCCTTTGGTAAAATTATCCGTTCCTTTACGAACTTTTTTATGAAAAACAGGCAGATCCGGTTCAAAATCAAAATTAACCCCGATGTCTGCGACCCGGACCTCTGCCCCGGCATGGCGGGCCAGCACACTGACGGATGCACCGCCGTTGACAAAATTATAAACCATTTGCGATGTAACTTCCTGAGGGAAAAGGCTGACCCCTTCTTCCACCACCCCATGGTCACCGGCACACGTTACAATGATCTTCCGATTCAAACGGACATCAATTTTCCCGGCAATACCCGCCAGGCGGGCAGATAGGGGTTCCATAACACCCAGACTGCCGGCAGGCCGTGCCTGATTGCGCAGACGTTCTAAGGCTGCCAGTTCAACTTCCGCATTGGGTTTTCCAATTTTTGCTATTGTATCGTTTAATAATTTCATTTTTTTGTCCCTCTTGTTCCCACGGAGGACCGTGGGAATGCATATCTGATTCAATCATGAAAAGCCCGACAATCACTGATCAGAAATCCCTGTTTCGAAAAAATCAGATGGCCTCGTATGGGTTCCCACGAGGATCATGGGAACCAGAAAAAACTCTCATAAGACAGATCGTTGAAAAACGTCATGAGCACAGGCCAAATCTAAAATTTGATCAAGACAAAATTCGGTGAAATAGCGGAGTTTATATTTATAAATGAGCATTTTGAGCCGAATTTTAACGCAGTATTGCCAAGCGCAATAGTTTTTCAACAATCCGCTAAAGACCTTCTTTCGTCTTGCACGGAGCAATGTCGTCTCTGAACACCTCAATACCTTTTCGCATGGCACAAAAATCACCGCACATGGAACAAGTCTCTTCTTTTGAGGGCTCACGGCTGTTTCTGATTTTTGCTGCAACATCCGGAAACATCAGCAGTTTTGACAAATCATCCCACCGCATATCCCGGCGGGCCATGGCCGCCTGCTTCTCATTCTCGCGGCGGCCCGGGTACTTGGCAATATCCCCGATCCGGCAGGCCAGGCGTGTTGCCCGAACGCCTTCCCGCACGTCTTCTTCACTGGGCAGCGCCAGATGCTCGGCCGGTGTGATATAACAGACCAGATCCGCACCGTGACGGCTGGAATTGGCTGCACCAATGGCTGCGGTAATATGATCATATCCGGCGCCGGTGTCTGCGGGCAGCGGTCCGAGCACATAATACGGCGCGCCGCCGCTCATCCGCTTTTCCAGCATAATATTGCCTTCGATTTCATCTAAAGGCACATGACCCGGTCCTTCCACCATCATCTGACATCCCATGTTTCGGCCGAGTTCCGCCAACTCGCAATTGATGATCATTTCCGCCATCTGGGCGCGGTCGTGACTGTCATGGATCGCCCCGGCCCGGATACCGTTGCCCAGCGACAAAACCGCATCATATTTTTTCATCAGCGCGCACACCCGGTCAAATTGCTCATACAGCGGATTTTCGGCGTTATTACTGTCCATCCACGAAACCAGAAACGTGCCGCCCTTTGACACCAGTCCGCCATACCGATATCCCTGTTTGCGCAGGCGTTCGATGGAAAACAGGTTGATCCCGCAGTGAATGGCCATAAAACTCAGCCCGTCAGCCAGCTGTTTTTCTATCAAATCAAATAAATATTCCGGATCCAGTTTGTTGGGGTCCCCATATTTCCGCGCTGCCTCGCAAAACGCCTGGTACAGGGGAACATTGCCCACCGGCAGATCCACCGCATCAATCACCGCCCGCCGGATGCCGTCCAGATCGCCCCCGGCAGACAGTTCCATGAGGGTGTCCGCACCTTCTTCTTCCGCGATTTTTGCTTTCCGGACTTCCATTTCAATGTCACAGATATCAGACGATGTGCCGATGGACGCATTGACCTTGGTCCGCAGTCCGTTGCCAATGCCGACCACTTTCTGGTTGCTTCGATTCGGATTACACGGCACCACGATTTCACCGGCAGCCACCCGCTGACGAATCAGTTCTTCCGGCAGACTTTCGGCCACAGCAACCGCTTTCACGATATCGGTTAAAACCCCTTCCCGGGCCAGTTCAATTTGCGTTTTAAGCATTTATTCTTTCTCCTGTATTATTTTATATTCTATAAAATTATTTAAGTTTCAATGGCATCCCGCTGACCACCATAAACGCCTCATCTGCAACAGCGGCGATCTTCTGGTTTACGGAACCGGCCAGGTCCCTGTACGAACGGGACATGGCATCTGCCGGAATCAATCCCATACCGACTTCATTGCTCACGATCACGACATCACAAGGGGGGGATGCAAGCACTTTTAAAAAACAATCCACGGGCGCACAGTTTTTTTCATCAACTCCTAAGTGATGCATTAAATTGCCCAACCAGACGGTAATACAGTCGATGACAACCACCTGTGTGTCTGCGGAAACTGTTGCCAGCGCATCTGCCAGATGAATCGATTCTTCAATTGTCTTAAAGCGATTGCCCCGTTCTTTTTGATGACGTGAAATCCGCTCAGCCATTTCATCGTCAAATGCCTCGGCTGTGGCAATAAACACCTTGCGATCATATAAATCGGTAATCTCGAGTGCATAACTGCTTTTACCGCTCCTGCCGCCGCCGGTTAGTAAAATTATTTTATTTTTCATTTTGCTTTTTCATAAACTTATAAAATGTCTGGTTTTGACGGCAAAGTATAAAAGTTCAAATTCAAGACGCGCAAATCCTTTGCAATGATTAGTACATAGTGTACTTTGAAGTCGCGAAGGATGCAGCGCAACGCAGAATTTGGATTTTTTACGAAGCCGTCATTTTTCATTGTAAAAACCGCTCCAACACATACACTGATTTTTCAAAATCGTTTTGGCTAAAAATCTCCAGGGTCATTACCCTTGGGATTGTATTTTCATTCTTCAGTCGCATCATCAGATACCGCAATAATTCGTGATCCATATGGCTTAAATCCACATGGTCCCTTCCGGCCTGATTAACCCCGTGAACATGCAGCACACGGGCATGCTTTAGCCAGGCGTCACAATAGGCTGAAACATCATACCCATTAAGCACCAGATGACCGATATCCAGGCAAACCGCGCATTTTTTTTCTTCAACCATCGGCCATACCCAATTGTAATCATAACCCAGGGTTTCAATGCACAACAAAGACGAATCCGTTCGATTGGTCAGATCATCTAAGGATTTTCCGCATTGATTCTGCCAGTCCGGAAGCGCTGTGATATTATTTGACGGCGCATCGTTTAAATGCACAATCCAGGCAAAAGGATCCAGCGACGCCATCAGGTCCATGACACGAAACCATTTTTCCATGGAATTTTTACGAATATTTTCATCAATCGATCCCGGCCAGGCGTCCAGCGGCAGGTGCACGGTAAATGACAGCCCGCTTCCTTCCGAAATTTTTGCCATTTCTTTGACATCGGCCTGTGAGGGAAGATTAGAGTATTCATCCGACTCAAACAGCACCAGTTCCACATCATCCACGCGGTCAGACAGAAACCGGAGATTGGGCAGAATATCATCCGGAATGATGTACGACGTGGTTCCCAGCCTGCATGGCATGTTCTGCAATTTTTGATTTTTTGGTTTCATTATCACTCCACTCCTATGCACATGGCGCACATGATGACCGTTTCGAGCCCTTCGCTGACGGCCCCCAATGTATCCCCGGTCATGCCGTTGATTTTACGCAAGCACCAGAGATTGAAACACACCCCAAACAAACCGGCTAAGCATAAAGCCAGGATTCCCTTGATGCCACCGAGGACTAAAGCGGCGACCAGACTAATCAGTATGCATTTAAAAACCGTTTGCCGGGAACAATGGGCGAGAAAGACTGAAGCCAGGCCACCTCCGGTTCGGGCATAAGGCATATATGTCATGGTCATCACCTGACCGGCCCGCCCCACAATAGGGGCTAAAACGAGAATCCGCCATCCCATGCCTGGCGGAAGACTGACCAGGGCGGCCCATTTAAATGCCAAAACGCTAAAAATCCCGATCGCCCCCATGGTACCGATACGGCTGTCTCTCATAATATCCAGCATCTGCGAACAAGTACGGGAACTGAAAAAACCGTCCGCTGTATCCGCCACACCGTCTAAATGGAAAAAACCTGAAAATGCGGCCAATGCCATGACTCCCGCCAGGCCCGAAACAAGAACCGGCATTTCAAATATCAAAGTTATTCCATAAACCATTGCCGCACAAATCCCTATGATCAGACCGGCGGCCGGGAACCAGACCTGGGATCGCCCGATATCATCTGTTTCAAATTGCTGATAAATCGGCAGCACAGATAGAAACTGCAATGCCGCAAGTAATTGTTTCAATCGTTTACCCTCTTCATTATGATTTCCCAAATTCCATCATCATTGTCATCATGCCGGCAATCGTCAGCGCAAAAAAAAAGGTCCCGACAGCTTTAAAAAAGCTAACGGGACCCGCAACTATCCAGATTAATGCGTATATTCCAGCCTTAAAGTTCACACGGCTAAGACGCAATTATATTCCATCTATATTTCATCTGGGAAAATACAATCAGGACGTGCTGTTCCACGACACATCTGATACATATTTATGAAAAATCGTCTTCTGGCTTATGGATCATCCTACTCTCCTCTCCTTGCCATCCCTTAAAGGACGGTGGTAAACCGAGGATTTCGTCACCAATTACAGCGGCGGGTCCGCCAGGGATTCACACCCTGTTCCGTTATTTTCGGTTGTTTCTGTAACGCTTCAGTAAAATATAAGTCAAGCGGTTTTTTTATTCTTTTTTCCTGAGCAGAAATACAAACCTTTAAATTGATACATTTTCTTAGCCATGATATAAAAATTTAATTAGAACGTTTTTTAAATTCAGAAGAGAACAATTTTATTTTTCCGGAACATTCAAAAAAAAGTCTGTAAGCAAAAAATGAAATTTTTTATTTTCATATGTATACTGCTTTTCAGCGTCCAGGTTTGGGCTGTCGGTCCGGAAACGACTGACGCTGATTCTTCTGATTCAACCGCATCTGAAATATCACATCCTGATGCTGAAACCGATCTGGATGAACAAATCAACATGGATGACTTTCAGACATTGGATGCCATGTTTTCACTCTACCAACCCTACCTGAAAAATATGTCCGCCTATAAACCTCTTTATTTTCTGGTGGGAACAGACCCTGAAAAAAGTAAATTTCAAATCAGCTTCAAATACCGGATTCTTAATTCCGAAGCACCGGAAAAAAAACAAAGATGGCAGGAAAGTTTTTATATCGCATATACCCAGACATCTTTCTGGGATCTGGGTTCCGCTTCCCAGCCGTTTAAAGACACCAGTTACAAGCCGGAATTTTTCTTTTTATCACCAAATGCCTATTTCAAAAAATCATCCAGCCGATTGTTTTTTCAGTCCGGTTTTGGGCATGAATCAAATGGTCGCGGGGAAGACCTTTCCCGCAGCACCAACTTTTTTTACTTTCAGCCGATTTATATTTTTTTTCACCAGGCCAGCCGGCTCGGATTTATGATTTC
>JAQYVU010000176.1 GCA_030145385.1 Desulfococcaceae bacterium | reverse complement strand
AATGAAAAATATCAGCATGAACGGTATTTTCGTGGAAACCGATAAAATCATTGCCTTAAACACACCGTGCGACATTGAAGTGATTGTCACGGCACCGCACAGCAAATTAACCATTGAAACCAAAGGATTCGTATCCCGGCTTGATCCCGCCGGACTGGGTGTTAAATTTAAGAATAATATGGAATGGTTTGCTTTTTTTTCCATATTCGAACATTACGGCAAAGGTCATGCGAACGCCTGAAGCTTACGTGCCGGCCCGGGAAATGTTGACGCCAAACCAATAAATCCGTTACGATCTCCCCTTTTTTTCAACGCAAAAATTTTCAATCCCCAAAGCCGTCTGACTTGACTTATCCATATTGATACATAAATTTACAAAACATTTAATTTTAAAAGAGGAGAATCTCATGGTAAAAGTAGAAAAAGACATGTTTGTCAGTGTTGAATATACCGGCACGCTGGAAAACGGAGACGTATTTGATACAAGTAACGGACGCCAGCCTTTGGAAATTCAGATGGGTGCAGGACAATTGATAAAGGGGTTTGAGCAGGCTCTTGAAGGCATGGCTGTAAACGAGAAAAAAACCTTTACGCTAGAACCGGATGAAGCATACGGTCAAATAGACGAAAGCCTCACCCGCGCCTTTCCCCGGGCGGATGTACCCCCTGAAATGAACCCCGAAGTGGGCCAGACAGTTGGACTTCATGATGGAAACGGCAATCAGATCCCGGCAACCATCGTTGCTGTTGATGATGAGAATGTGACCGTGGACTTAAATCACCCCATGGCCGGTAAATCACTGACATTTGCAATCGAGGTGGTGGGTATCAGCGAAACCCCGACCCAGGCATCTGAAGAATGCGGATCCGGATGCGGTTGCGACTGTTCCTCCGGCTGCTCATAAAAAAGAGGGCATCGTTAAAAGTCCAACCTGTTGCGTTGCAGCGGTTTTTCAGACACTCAACATACGACTTGTATAATTTCGAGCCTGAAAGACCACTACGCCTTGCCAAATTTTATGGGATTGGTGGAACTTTTAACTTAGCCCTGATGCGTTTTATGGGACCATCAACAAAATGAAAGAAGGGAAAAAGACTTAATCCCTCTTCAAAATTATTCAAATTAAAGGGAGCGGTGTTTTTAATCGCCGAAAATCCGGCAAACAAAACACCGCTCCCTTTTTTATGCATAATACCTATCAATATCTTAGTTGTAATCCTTGCCAAAAGCATTTTCATCATCCTTTGACTTTTTTAAATTTTATGAATAAGGATAAAATCGAAAGATTTTTTCCAATCCGCGCGGCAGCGGATAAATATTTTATATTATCTAAAGTTTGAAGATATCAAATTAACCGTATCGTGGTCCGGCCACGGGCACGAACAATTCAAAACCAGTACATCATCTGATATGAAAAAAAATCCGGTCATTGAAGTTAAAAACATCTATAAATCTTTTAAAAATGTCCAGGCAGTCAATGGCGTTGATTTTAAGATATTCAAAGGCCAGTCCGTAGCATTGCTCGGCCCCAACGGCGCCGGGAAAACAACCCTGATGGAAATGATCGAAGGGATTCAAAAACCCGACAAAGGTGATATTCTCATCAGTGACCGAAAATGGAAAGGCAATGAAAGAGATCTTCACCGAATCATCGGCATTTCACTCCAGGAAACCCATTTCATTGACCGGCTGACCGTTTCCGAAACCTTAAAGCTGTTTGCCAGTTTCTACGAACTGGGCCGGGAACGTGTGGATGAAATTATCGGCCTCATCGGTCTTGCCGAAAAAACAAATTCTTATGTTGTCAATCTTTCCGGCGGCCAGCGGCAAAGACTGGCTTTGGGCATGGCATTACTCAACAATCCAGACATTTTACTCTTAGATGAACCCACCACCGGGCTGGATCCCAATGCAAGACGGGAAATCTGGTCGATTCTCCAGCATTTAAAAGAACACTCAAAGACGTCGCTTGTGCTGACCACCCATTACATGGAAGAAGCCGAACAGCTGTGCGAACGAATTATCATTATCGATAAAGGCCGGATCCTGAAACAGGGCACGCTGGAGCATTTGCTGGAAGAAGATAACGGTGATAAGGTGATTGAATTCGCTTTGGATGAATCAAACCGCGCCATTGACAGCGTAAACAATCCATCGGGATTTCAGATACAGTGGGATGCCAACAGGGACAAAGGCGTCATTTCCCTAAACCATATAGAGACACAATTGCCTGAATTTTTAAATTTTCTGAGCCAGAATAATCTTCGGCTCCGACACCTGGAATGCCGGCGAAAAACACTGGATGATCTTTTTACTTCGATGACAGGCAGGCGTTTGCATGAATAGACTGATTCAACAAAAACAGCTGGCCCAGCTGATCTCGGCCCATTTTAAGGAAATTATCCGCCAGCCGGCTGTTATTTTCTGGGGCATTATTTTTCCCATTCTTATGGCATTGGGACTGGGCATTGCATTTACCCGGCAGACCGACATTGTCCGTCATGTGGCGGTGATTGAGAACCATCCGACTGCTATGGAAAACGCCAATAACGCATTATTGCTCCATGCGTTTCTTGAAAATCATGCGGATAAAATTGAACCTTCCGGTGACAAACCACAGCAATATAAAATCACACTGCCGAATGCAAAACTGGGAAATACCACGTTTGTTTTTGAAAAAACAACCTGGCGTCATGCCATGGTTTTGTTAAAACGCGGGAACCTCGGTATTATTATGGATGAGAAAAACGGCCGGATTGAATACCATTTTGACCCCTTAAACACGGATGCCCATTTTTCCTACCTGAAGCTGTCGAAAATTTTCAGCCAAAACAGCGTGCCGGTTGAAGAAAACCTTGAAAGCGTTCATCCCTTAACTGTTCACGGCACCCGGTACATTGACTTTCTGGTGCCGGGACTCATGGCAATGGGGATCATGATGTCCTGCATGTGGGGCATGAGTTACGGCATGATCGACAAGCGGTCCAAAAAACTGCTGCGCCGAATGGTTGCCACGCCAATGAAAAAATCCTATTTTCTGATTTCCCTGATGACGGTCAGAATCATCATGAACCTGATTGAATCCGCCCTGCTTTTCCTCTTTGCCTGGCTGGTCTTTAACATCACCATACAGGGAAGCATCGCCGGTTTATTTGCCATTTTTATTGCCGGCAATATTGCATTCGGCGGAATCGCGATTTTTATTTCCTGCCGCACGGCAAACACGGAAATCGGCAACGGTCTGGTCAATGCCGTGGTAATGCCCATGATGGTTCTTTCCGGGGTCTTTTTCAGCTATCATAATTTTCCGGACTGGAGCATTCCCTTTATCCAAAAACTCCCCCTGACGCTGCTTGCTGACGGATTAAGAAGTATTTTTATTGAAGGCGCGGGTTTTGCTGATGCGATGCTTCCTGCTGCCATTCTCTTGTCCATCGGCATTTTCTTTTTTTCAGCGGGGTTGCGCTTCTTCAAATGGCACTAAATAGACATGACTTCGTTAAACACTCAACTTCTGCGTTGTGCTGCATCCTTCGTCATTCAACGTACGAAAAGTACGCCTCATTCCTCAGGATTTGCACGCCTTGAATTTGGAGCGTTTAACAAAGCCATCAGGCAATTTGTTAATCCAGGAATCGCGGTAGCGTTGCTACAGCTTCATCCCGGAATGCCTTGCCAATGAATGAATCAAGGCCGATGAGATATTTGTAATCGATAAAGTCAGGAAGAAAAAATGCCGGAAAAAGAATTACAGAAATATTTCGGGTTCAATACGTTTAAAAAAGGGCAGAAAGACGTTATTTCCAGGATTCTGGACGGAGACTCCGCTGCCGCCATATTTCCCACCGGCGCCGGGAAATCCATGTGCTACCAGCTGCCGGCCATGCTGCTGCCGGAAATGACCCTGGTGGTATCCCCGCTGCTGTCTTTGATGAAAGACCAGCTGGACTTTCTGACCGCGCACCATATTCCCGCCGCCCGCCTGGACTCCACCCTGGACCGGGAGGCGACCAGCAAAATCTTTGAACAGGCGAAAAACGGGAAATTGAAAATCCTGATGATCTCTGTTGAGCGCTTTAGAAATGAACGATTCCGTTATCACCTGCGAAACATGCGGATTTCCCTGCTGGTTATTGACGAGGCCCACTGTATTTCCGAGTGGGGGCACAACTTCCGTCCGGAATACTTAAAACTCCCCCATTACCAAAAAGAATTCAACATTGCCCAGACACTGCTGCTGACAGCAACCGCAACGCCGGCGGTTATTGACGACATGTGTCAAAAGCTTGACATCAGCCGGGAAAATGTGGTGGTCACCGGGTTCTATCGTAAAAATCTTTTTTTAAAAGTCACGCCGGCCGTGGAATCGGATAAAAAAAACATTCTGTTAAAAAGAATTCAACGAGCACCCGATGCCCCCACTATCGTGTATGTGACCCTACAGAAAACCGCAGAAAAAGTAGCCGCATTTTTATGTGAAAACCACATCAATGCCCATGCATACCATGCCGGCATGCAAAGCAGGGAACGGGAAAATATCCAAAACCGGTTCATGCAAGGTTCTTTGGCATGCATTGTTGCAACCATCGCCTTTGGCATGGGAATTGACAAAAAGGACATCCGGAGAATCATCCATTACGATCTGCCCAAATCCATTGAAAATTACAGCCAGGAAATCGGCCGCTCCGGCAGAGACGGCGAATTGTCCTTATGCCAGGTTCTTGCCAACCGGGACGGCATCCATGTCCTGGAAAATTTTATTTACGGCGATACCCCGGACAAAGGCGCCATTTATCAATTGCTCAAAGAAATTCAACAAAATGAAGGATTTACCTGGGAGTTTAAACTTTCAAGGCTTACAAATGAAATAAACATCCGAACCCTGCCATTAAAAACCCTGCTGGTTTACCTGTCCATGGAAGGCATTATTCGTCCGAAAACAACTTATTTTGACGAGTATGCATTTAAGTTCCTTACCGGGCCGGAAGAAATTATTGAACAGTTTGCCGAAGAACGGAAACAGTTTATTGCCACTGTCTTTTCCCACTGCCAGACAAAAAAGGTGTGGACATCGGTGGATATGGATGGAATTCTCAACGCTTATACCACGGACCGGCAAAGGATAATTACCGCACTGGAATATTTTAATGAAAAAGGATGGCTTGAGCTCCAGACCCGTCAGGCGGTTGAAGTATATGACATCATGACCCAGGCATTTGATATCGATGCGGTGACGGAAATGATGCATACGATGTTTGTGCAAAAAGAAACTCACGGTATTCAAAGAATCCACCAGATGCTTGACTTTTTTGAAAGCCGGTCATGCATCAGCAGACAGCTTGCCGGATACTTTGGGGAAACCCTGGAAAAAGAACATTGCGGACACTGTTCATTTTGCAAAAATGAACACATCGCACTGAAGTCCACCCGCCGATTAACACCTCTCACAGATCTGGACTTTGATGAACTGACCGATGGATTTATTCAGGCCATTGATAAACCAGCCGATGCTGCCAATCTCACCAAATTTCTGTGCGGAATTTACACGCCGGCATTCTCTAAAATTAAAGTAAAGGCAATGCCCAATTTCGGAGTCCTTGAACAATATCCGTTTCCGGAAGTAAAACAATGGGTTTATGGGAATCAAAAACTTTCATTGCCTAACCCAGCTGATTCGTGTAGGTAATTTAAATTATCATTTTAAACAAAAATCGTTATTAAAATCATATTTTCCGCGTTGCGCAGTTTAATTCGCAAAACTTCAGCCTACATTCAGTATGCACCTTCTGGTAAAAATCGCGTAACCTGTATTTTGAATTTTAATTTAACGATTCAACTTTGAACAATGTTTATAAATCATCCCTAATGCATGGAGGCATTTAATGAACGGACAGGAACAAATCAATAACATCAATTTTGCAATCGACAGCAACAATCTCTATCGGGAAGAATCGATTACGGATCTTAAAGTCGGTTCCATCAGAAGATTGATCCCCGTGAAAACT
>JAQYVU010000052.1 GCA_030145385.1 Desulfococcaceae bacterium | reverse complement strand
CGTGGGTTCAAGTCCCATCACTCACCCCATCAGAAAAAATAACCGTTGCAGACTCCCCTGTTGCAACGGTTTTTAGCTTACGCGCCCGTAGCTCAGCTGGATAGAGCGCCGGACTTCGAATCCGTAGGCCGCAGGTTCGAATCCTGCCGGGCGTACCACGAATATTAAGGGATCATGTAAATTACATGATCCCTTTTTTTGTTTTATGGGCATCCAGAACAAAACACGCATTTGGGTTTTAACATCAATTATTCATCAGAGATTCAATTTCATCCGCTTCTATGGGAATATTTTCGGTGAGATCAACCGGGCCGTTGTCTGTGATCAGGATATCATTTTCAATCCGGATACCGATGGCCTCATCGCTGATATAAATTCCCGGCTCACAGGTAAAGACCATCCCCGCTTCAAAGACACGATGCCTGTTGCCGACATCATGCACATCCAGGCCCAAATGATGGGATATGCCGTGCATGAAGTATTTTCGATACAGCGGGGACTCTTTTGCCTGGTTTTTAACTTCATCCGCATTCAGGAGATCGAGTGCGATGAGCTCGGCTTCCATTATTTTTCCAATCTCTTTGTTGTATGCTTCCAGGGTGTTTCCCGGTCTGAGCAGACCAATGGCCGCTTTCTGGACCCTGAGAACCGCATTGTAGACATCTTTCTGGCGTTTGGTGAAACGGCCGTTGACCGGGACCGTTCGGGTGACGTCTGCCGCATAATTGGCATATTCAGCACCAAAGTCCATCAGCAGAAGATCGCCGTCCACACACTGGCGGTCGTTTGCCGTATAATGCAGCACGCAGGAGCCGGCACCGGATGCAATGATCGGCTCATATGCCGACCCCCGCGAACGGTTTTTTAAAAATTCGTAAACGATTTCCGCCTCAATTTCAAATTCCCATTTTCCTGGGCGGATCACGCCAAGAATTCTGCGAAATGCCTTTTCCGTAATATCACATGCATGCCGGATCTGCTGGATTTCATCAGGCGATTTCACCGCTCGTAACCGGCGCATGAGCGGGGCTGTTCGTTCGTATTGATGGAGCGGAAATGCGTCTCTGCACCATTTCAGGAATCGGGCATCACGGGTTTCAACCGTTGTGTCCGCCCGAAGATGCTCATTGGTATTTAAATAAATCATCCGGTTTTCAGCGACCAGCTCCCTGAAAATCCGATCAAAGTCCGTTGTCCAGAATACGGTTTGTATCCCGGAAAGTTCTGCGGCGTCTTCCTTTGTGAGCTGCTGGCCTTCCCAGGTAGCAATTTCCTCGTTGGTGTAGCGAATGAATAAAATTTCCCGGTGCTTTTCCATTATGGCATCCGGGCAGATCAGAAGAATGGTTTCCTGCTGGTCGATGCCGGTCAGGTAAAACAGGTCTGTGTTCTGTTTAAACGGATGAATGCCGTCCGCGCTGGTGGGCATGACATCATTTGAATTGAACACGGCAACGGATTTCGGGTTTAAATATTTTTTCAGTCGGGTCCGATTATCAATAAACAGCTGGCTGTTGATGGGCAGGTATCGCATAATTTTTTTCACCTTATGAATGCTTTAATTTTATCTGCCCATAATGGCTTTCAGGCAATAAAATTTCAAGCTTTTATCTGTATGGCAGGCATGGAAAGGATCGGGGCAGGTGATCCTTTTAAATTTTATTGACAATCCAGGATGATTGATATTTTGTAATAATGGTTTTTTTAAAAAAATATATTCTGATCAGGTGTTGCATAAACCTAACAGGGAATCCTGTGAAATTCAGGAACGGGCCCGCCGCTGTAATCGGTGACGAACGCCGCAAAAAATGCCACTGTTTTTACCAACGGGAAGGCGCGGCAATTAGAGAGATCCGAGAGTCAGAAGACCTGCCTGATCAGTGGATTAGAAGCTATGGGAATAGCTGGAATCTGTAATTTCCTGGTGATAGATAGGGATAGCCCGGATCGATTTTTTCGATTCGGGTTTTTTTGTTTTGAACCCGGATTTCTCACCAGTCTGATTCATCTATATGCAAGGCATAAGTGATGAAGCTGTAGCGGTTTTACCGCGAATCGCTTATAACGCAGCAGATGGATGAATCAGGCTGGCCCGAAGGGCGAAAAAAATTACATTGATAAAAAAACTGAGTGTTATTTGTATGCAGTTTATCCCCTAGTAAGTTACTGTTTTAAAATTAAATATTCTATGGAATGGTTTTAAGTAAATTTTCGTGAGAACTGCGGGTTAAAAGGAGGGTTTATGTATCTGTATTGGCGAATCAATAATGATTTGAATTGTCTGGGAGAAAGTATTCAATTTCATGATCCGGCGTTTATCCGGTGTTATCATCAGTGGATCAAAGAAAATGCCAATGCCCTGGCTCTGGCGGAAGATTTGATGGGCATGGATTCGTTGAATGTCTGCTTGAATTAATGCGTCATTTTTTTTAATCTGAATAAAACCGATTTTTAAAAAGGAGAACATATGCCGTATTTTAAAATTGAAACCAACCAGAAACTTGATGACGCCGGAGCTGAAAAGCTTTCAAAAGACATGTCATCTTTTTTATCCGGCCTGCTGGGCAAACCGGAACGGGTCATTATGGTGTCCGTGTATCACAGTGTTGCAATGATGTTTAATGAAAACACGTCACCGGTCGCATATGTTGAAATCAAGAGTATCGGTCTTGCGCCGGAAAAATGCCCGGAATATGCCAAAGCGGTTTGTGAGTTTATTGAAACCGTTCTGACGGTTTCTGCTGATCGGGTCTACATTGATTTTGCCAATATCAACGCAAAGATGTTTGGGTGGAATAAGCAGACATTCTGATCAGAAACCTTCAAAAAAGCATCTAACCTTCAATAGCGGCGTTGCGAGCCTCTTCAAAATGCTCGCATACGCCCAGTATGCTGTGTTTTTCATTGGCTCGCGCCTTGCGTTTAAAGGCGATCTGTGTTTTTGAAATGGTTTCCGAATATTCTGGATATATAATTAGGCAACCGGGGAGCTTTTCTGTGAAAATAGAATTTATTAAAAAAATAACTGATTATATCCATTTGAATATGTTTGAAATAACCTATTCAGATACCAAGGGGCATGAAAAAATCTGGAGTTTTGCATCACGAAATGATCCGCCCAAATGCATGTCCGGAGATTTTGAAACACCGGATGCCGTGGTTATTGTGCCGTATCATAAAGATAAAAAACAACTGGTCATCATCAAAGAATTCCGGGTTCCGCTGGGTGATTATCAGTACGGATTCCCAGCCGGTCTTGTAGATGACGGAGAATCGGTGGAAGCGTCGGTTGAACGGGAACTTATGGAAGAAACCGGGTTGATGGTGACCCGGATAAAAAAAATCAGTCCGCCCATTTATTCTTCTTCCGGCATGACAGATGAATCCATTGCAATGGTTTACGTGGAATGTTTGGGAGAAGCATCAAAAGAAGGAAATACCAGCTCTGAAGACATAGAAACCCTTTTTGTTTCACCGGATGACGCAAGAGCGTTGTGCGGAAACGCCCAGATAAAGTTTGATGTGAAAACATGGCTCGTGCTTTCCACCTATGGGGAAACCGGTAAGATTGACTGGTAATAGTCATAATGGTTTCGTAAAAACCTCATGTACCCTGTGCACGTAATTTTTGTAGAAAATAACTTGAAAGTTTTTTTGAAATCCTTTTTTCATTGCTGAGGGCACAGAGATAAAGGGAAAACGGCTTTACGCTAATTTTTTTTCTCACTCGGTAATCTCGGTGTTCTCTGTGGTTAATTTTATTTTTTTACAAATTCAATAAATTTAAGTTTTTTGGAAGTTCAACTTCAGTGCCATCAGAATTTGATGATTTTTTGGGGATAGTCAAAGATGACAGGGAAGGCAGGATTTTTTTTTCAGACTTTATAAACGCCATGGTTTCCACATGAAGGGTCTGGGGAAAAAAATCATACGGAGTGACCTTGATAATTTCATAACCGTTTTTTTCTAAGTGCACCAAATCTCTTTGAAGCGTTCCGGCGCTGCAGGAAAGGTAAGCCATGCGGGTTGGTTTATATTTGTCGGAAATCCAATGCAAAACTTCAGGCTCCAGGCCGGTTCTCGGCGGGTTTACATAAAGCAGGCGATCGCCGTCGGTCGGTTGTGAGTCGGCCCATTGGATCAGCTGGGGAATGCGGTCGCTGCATTTGCCCCTTAAAAATTCTGCCTTGACCGCATTTTCACCGGCACACGCCACTGCCTCTTTGTCTAATTCAACGCCCATCACGTTTGTGCACCGCTTCTGCCACCTGGCAAGTCCGGTTCCGATGCCGCAGTAAAGATCAATAAAGATATCTTTGGCAGCGGGTGCCAGAAATGTTTCAGCCGATGACAGGGCCTGATTATAAAGGGCGGGAATCAGCTGCTGAAAAGCTCCGGGCCCGTAAGTAAATTTGCTTTTATCAACTGACCGGGGAGATCCGAACAGAAGATGCCACGTGTTTTTTGCAAAAACCTTTTTACCGGTACAGGGATTCAGGTGCAGCCAAAGCCCTTTGATGCCGATATGTTTTAAAGCGTTGATCAGGGAACTATCAAGCCATTTTAAATCCGGCATTTGTTTTGATTTAACCACCAGAGTGATTTGACTGCCGGTCTGCACATAATAGGCCAGGGGACAAAAGTCGGCTGCGGGCAGGCAGGCGGAAAACAGCGAAACCGAATTCCGAATTTGTCTGGTGTGGACCGGGCAGTCATGAATCGGGATAACAGTTTCATTTTTAATTAACCCGAACTGCCAGGCGCTATGTTCCCAGTGGGTGGACAGGCACACTTTTCCCCGGTATTCCCATCGTGCGTTTTCGTCAACGGTCCGGATCTGATCAAATTTTGTTGCCCAGGCCGAAAGTCTGTTTTTTAACCAATTTTCTTTTTGACTCAGGCTCTGCTGCGAAGTTAAGTATCTATGTGCGCATCCGGGGCATTCCGGGACACATCCGGGTTTGAGGGGGGTGTTTTTTCTGTTGTTATTCGTCATTGATTGCTGCATTGCCAGTCTTCCGCGATATCTATTCCATCAACGATTTAATTCGTATTAGCGCAAAACAGCCTGCCATGACAACAAAATTATATTATGGCGTAAAGGCACCGGTATGTAATCATAAGGCATTGGATTTTAATTTACATGCCCTTTGTAAAAGCTTATCATTAAATTAAAATGTTAAACTGTAAACAGACAGCAAACTGTCGTTTGAAAATGAATTGGTGATGGACGCAGAAAAAAAATACATATCAACCGGCGTGCGGCAACTGGACCAGATCCTCGAAGGGCTTTTAATCGGGGATAATGTGGTGTGGTATGATGATGCCGGCAGCCTTGCGTCCGTGTTTTGCATGAATTTTCTTCAGGTTTCAGCTGCTGAGGGAAAATCATTTATTTACGTCAGCTTTGACCGGTCCCCACGGAATCTACTGGATAAACTCGGTCCTTTGGGTGAAAATGAAAAATTGACGATTCTGGATTGCTTTACCCATGGAAAAGGAAAGGGTGCGGATACTTTTTTAAAATTTTATGAACAGATGGGCCGTGAATGGCCCTGTCGGATCATTCAAGTCCGTGAACCCGGTGATCCGGAAACTGTTATGAACACATTTCTTGATGTTCAGAGGGCTATGGAAGCGGATGTCCGGTTTGTTTTTGAAAGTGTCACCGGCATACAGGAATTATGGGAAGGGGAGGATGCGATCAGCCGATTTTATTCCCACACCTGTCCGAGGCTTTATGAATTGAACACAATCGGTTATTGGATCATTGAAAAGGACGCGCATTCAAAACGATTAAAAGCAATGATTAATCTGGTAGCCCAGGTGGTTGTTGAACTATCGTTAAAAAGGGGGAAAACATCCCTTTCTGTTTTAAAAGCTGAAAAACGTGACCTTGAAAACTTAAATACGCCTCACTGGTACTCGACAAAAGGGCTGAAAGTTTCATTTGATTCAAAGAGAATATTTTCAGAGCGGATTAATCTTGGAAAGCGCATCCGGGATTATCGTTTTATGCGAGGGTTGTCTCAGTCGGAAATTGCCCGAATGATTGGCGTGACTCCCAGTAATATTTCCCAGATTGAAAATAACCAGATATACCCCTCCCTTCCCGCTCTTTTAAAAATTGCGGAAGTCTTGTCCGTAGACGTGGCAAAATTTTTAACAAAAATACCGGATTTGAAAAAACAGGCGGTATACACGGAATCCGATGGTGCCGAACTCCATCTTGCTAATATTTCTTCAAAATGTGTTTCCGTGTGGCAAAAACTTCCTATGGACGCATCCACTTCAGCGGAACTGTACATAATTGAAATTTTCCCCTGCAAAGAGATTTCATCACATTTTTTTATTCATAAAGCAGAAGAGTTCGGATATGTGCTGAGCGGGAAGGTCGAAATGATTATAAACGGCAAAACGCAAACTGTTCGCACGGGCGACATGATTCATCTGACTGCGGAAATCCCCTCCAGGTGGCGAAATCCGGAATCACATGAAGCCCGGCTTTTATGGGTGAAGATAAAATAGTACTTGAAATTTAAGACAGATGCTTCCGCTCAATTTCTAATTGATTCAATTTAAGTGGTTAATTCTGTTTCTGAGATTCTGAAGTTTACCGGCTCTTTTTGAAGCCCTTCAATGGTAAGGAATTCGGTCTCACCGATTACAAGTTCTTCTTTTAACCGATTGAAGAATTCTATAAGTTCTCGATTTTGTATTGAATCAACATGGATATCGGTTTTTGCCTGAATCACGAAGTCGTTGTCAATTAATGACATTCTGATATGGCTCATCGCTAACCCTCCTTTTTCGCATTAGTTTGATTGTTTAAGCGTCTGGTTAAACAAATTTGCAAGTTCATCACCAGAAGAGATGCAAGCCAGAGTTGCCATTAGTAGTACTTAAAATTTGGCGGGAATTTATAAGTATAAATAATCATATCAAATGCTTAACCTGTTTATAGATTACGCCTGTGATGAAAAATGTCAAGAAGAAAAAAAGTATTCGGCAAATGGCGGAATTATATTCGGAAGTGCTGCTGACCGGCCATGAAGAGATGGCCGCCGGGTCGGAAAAAGTGCGGAAAAACTGCAGGTAAGCTGAAAACACCTGACTTGTATATATCTATTGATTTTATTTGGTTATTGTTTTTATCAGAGCCATGCCCTTCGATGATGAATCCGGCTTACAATCAATTCTGAAGAGTGAACCATCAGGCAATCGGCAGTATCAGGCTGAAGGTGGATCCCATGCCTTCCTGGGTTTCAAACTCGATCTTGCCGTTGTGGGCTTCAATGATTTTTTTTGCAATGGCCAGGCCGAGCCCGGTACTGGTTTCTCCGGCAGTCGGACGAATGCTCAGCCTGTGGAATTCAGAAAACAGCAGGTGCTGCTCTTCTCCGGGGATGCCCGGACCTTCATCAGTCACACTGAATTTGATCATATCTCCATCCTGTTTCAGGCTTAAATATACGTTCGATCCGCTGGGCGCAAATTTAATGGCATTGGTGATCAGGTTATCAATTGCCTGCCCCAGCCGGTGTTTGTCAAAAGTGACTTCCGGAATGGAGGTCAGTTCTTTGTAAATGGTGATATGTTTTTTGTCAGCTTGTAATTTAATCAGCTGGATTCTTTCGAGAATTAATTTGTTTAATGACCCGTTTTTATGTACGAGCTGCATATTGCCGCTCTCGATGCGCGAGATATCAAGCAGGTCATTGATCATCGCCAGCATATTCCTGCTGGTGGAATGAATGATGCTTAAAAATTCGTTTTGTTCCTCATTGAATATGTTGGAATCTTTCAGGAGCAGTTCGCTGAATCCCCGGATAGATATCACCGGATTCCTGAGGTCGTGCGCAACAATGCCGATAAACTTGTTTTTCATCTCATTGTTGCCGGTAAGCTCTCTTTGTTTTTCCATCAACTTTTTTTCCAGGCTCACAATTCTCGCGCCGACCTTGATCCGGGCAATCAGTTCCTGGAGGTTCACGGGTTTCATGATGTATTCATCAACACCGGCATCAAAACCTTCGATTAAATCTTTTTTTTCTTCTTTGGCCGTGAGCATGATGAAAAATACGTAACTGCCTTTTTGTTTTTCCCGAATTTTACGGCAGACGTTAATGCCGTCCATTCCCGGCAGGACCCAGTCGATTATGACAATGTTGATGGGATGATCAATAATTGACGTAAATGCTTCAATACCGTTTGAGGCCTCAAAAACATTGTATCCCTTTTTTTTCAGGTATTGAGATATCATTTTTCGGGCAGCGGCATCATCATCGGCTACGAGTATATTCATCATTTTTTTAATATCACTGAATAGGGTTAATATATCTTATCGTTCAATGTTATGTGATTTTACCCATATAAACAAGATTGCTGTTAATCTGAACTGTGTTTCCGGTATTTGCTTTTGGCACAGCAAAAAAGTTTACTTTTGGCACAACAAAAAAGATTTAGTGTTTCAATCCAGGGGATTTGTCAAACGCTTTCAGCTTGAGTGAAGCGATTGAATCTCTTCAAAAGTGGTCAGGCCCCGGAGCACTTTTTTAATTCCGTCGTATTCCTTGTTTTGGAAACCAAGCTTTTTACTTATAGTTTTAATATCACTGGTTGTTGCGTTACGGCTGATCAGGTTTTTGATTTCATCATTGATCACCAGGAGTTCCTGGATACCGATATGCCCGTAATATCCGGTTTGTCGGCAATAAGGGCAGCCAGTCGCACGATAGGCAAATATCTTTGGGGCTCCGTTAAAAATAAAGAGGTCCTCAATTTCTTTGGGTGACAGCTGATATCTTTTTTTACAATGATCACACAGCCGACGAACCATCTGCTGATTGATGATGGCGGTGAGCACCGAACCAATGCCCAGTTTGGTAGTGCTGAGAGCGTCAAATACATCGGCCGCATTGATGCCGGCAATGATGAATTGTCCGGAACCGGCAGCATCTCTCAGGTCTCCGGTAATTTCCGGGTCATTGATGTTCTGAACATAAATGACGTTCGGGTGGAGGTTCATGCATGATTTGAGCGCATCCGAACGGGTGAAATTCGCTTTCGGGTTCACCTGGTACTGATCAATTTCTTTTAACAGCCAGGCGGGAGAATCTTCCACTGTCATTATTTTTTGTGTGTTTAATGATCGGATATTTTTGATAATTGAATAAGCAATGCTGCTGTAATCGGATTGAGCCGGTCCGGAGATAAGCATGATGCCATTTCTGGAAGTCACCTGTTGTTCGAGCCGGCGCATCTGTTTGATGGACAGATACAAATCGGACATTTCCGGTATTTTCTGTAATGCCTGCCGGTCCATCAGTTTTAGAAAGATTTTTTCCCCGAATTCGGTGGGCAGGCTCAAAAATTGAATATCGATTTTTTTCCCCGGAGTCGGGAAGATGATCCGGCTGTATTGGGCGTCGTTTCCCCTGGCATTAATTACGTTTGCCATGGTTTGCAGCTTTCTTAACAGATGGTTATATACGCTTTTTTCAATCTGCAGTCTTTCATGGAAATTACCGTCTATAATAAAACATATTCGGGCAATATGTTCTTCCGGATCAATCTGAATTTCACTGGCATGCTCGGTAATGCCCAGCAGGATCAGGCAAACATGGAGTTGGTTAATGGACTCTTTGCCGGCGATTTCTTCAAACGTTTTTTCGCCGATCGGGCTGTCCGCTTCAAACACTTTACTGGTGGTGATTTTAGTAAAGAATTCATATAAAGCGGTATTGGTCTGATATTCATTTTCTATTGCCCATTCAATATCCTGGGGTAGGGCAAAGACAAGATTTACCGGTCCTTTGATGATACCCGCAATCTGTCTTTTTAATGCAATATTGTCCGGAATCGGAGTGGCCACTGTCACCGTATCCCCCATCTGGTAAATGGGGATGACGTAATTCTGCCTGGCAAACCGTTCCGGAATTTTTCGGACTACATTCGATTGAAACAGTGATTTTTCAAGATCAACGTGAGCGATGCCGATCGAGTCGCACCAGAGCTGGCATAACTGCCTTTTCGTGCCAATGCCGCTTTGGATAAGGGTTGCCAGGACGTCTAAGGCATTGCCCTCCAGTTCATTGAGCAGATCGGATATGAATCCGTCGGGAATGATCTGCTTTTCTTTTATCAGTTTAAAAAAAAGAGGATTTTCGATTTTTGGCGGTTTCATCATCGTTAAAACAATGTCCTGTATCAGGTAATCTTTTTTCTCTTTTGCTTAAGATTTGCGATCATCAGCTCGGTGATGGTTTTCTGAGGAATATTTTTTTCCTGGCTCAGGTCTTTTGTCTGTTCATGAATATCATTATCAATTTCCCTGAGCATGTCGGCCAGATTATACTTTTCTTTGGGCATCATTTAATTCCTGCCTGAAGGGATTTTCTGTAAGCGGTCCAGGTCTTTTTGATGACATCCCGCATCTCGTCAAGGGGGAGATCTTTTCGTATGAACCCGGAAGCCCCGAGTCGGATACAGTCTTCCACTGTTTCTTTATCCGTCAGGGATGTCAGCATGATGATAAAAGCGTTTGGGAATCTTTTTTTAATATCAGCCAGTGCCTCTTTTCCGGATTTTAACGGCATGTTGATATCAAGAAGCAGCATATTGGGTTTTAAGTCGCAGAATAATGAAACAGCGTCTTTCCCGTTGCCGGCTTCGGCGACTATGTCACAGTTCATGCTTTTAATGACGGTTGTGATGAGTTTCCTGACATGATCTTCATCATCAACGACCATAACCTGCATTTTTTTTTTCGGCTTCATTTGGTATGGCTTTATTTTTTTGTGAAATCTTTTTCGCTGGCAGATGTTTATCTGTACTATAAATTTTTATGAAGTGATTTTACGAATAATAACTTAACCTCTCTGTAATTGCAACTGATTATCTCATGGATAGATAATAATTTATGATGAAACAGACTAGTTAATTATCGTAAATTTGACAAATAATTTAATGGATTAAATCTCATCAGCAGTGTGAGAAATCCGGTTGGAAAGAGGGGGTGGCGGGGTGAAGTTGTTTGGAGCGGTATTTTGAATTGCAGGAAACCGGATTTGACAGGGTATTTCCAAATTTGTTTTTATTGGATGGGATAATATGAATGCGGATATACGGCGAGTGTTTTTTTTCAGAACGGGGAAAAATGCCCGGAAAGTTTTTTCAGGAAAAACTTTCCGGGCTGGTAACTATATAAAAAGAATTATCTCTAAATCGCTTTTGCCATGACCTCTCCGATGATTTTGCTGAATCGTGCCGGATTCTCTATTTTTCCGCCTTCTCCGACAATTGCCAGATCATACAAAAGATTGCAGTAATCTTTTAATGAATCATCATCATTGTTTTTTTCAAAAATAGCCTGGATTTTTCCCATTACCGGATGGCCGATATTTAATTCCAGGATTCTTTTTGAATCCGGCATGGACTGGCCGGTCGACTTGAGCAGTTTTTCCATGTAGGCGCTCATATCATAAGCGTCTCCGGACAGGCAGGAGACAGAGTCTTTTAAATGAGAAGAGGGCTTGACATCTTTGACTTTATCTTCAAGATGGGATTTGACTTTTTCAAACAAAGACGAAAATGTTTCTTTTTTTTCTTCATCCACTTTATCAAGGCCCAGATCGCCTTTTTCAGCACTTTTGAATTTCTTTTTTTCAAATTCAGGAAGGGACTGGATGACAAACTCATCCACCGGGTCGGTCATCAGAAGAACTTCAAAATCCTTTTCTTTAAGGGTCTCTAAGTGCGGGCTGTTGAGTATGGATGCGAGATTGTCGCCGGTTATATAATAGATGTCTTCCTGGTCCGGTTTCATATTGTTTACATAGTCCTGCAGAGAAACCCATTTTCCGTCGGATTTTGTTGTTTTGTAACGGGCAAGCTTTGATATTTTTTCACGGTTGCCCCAGTCGGAATGAATTCCTTCTTTGATGACTGCACCGAATTCATTGTAGAATTTATCATATTCTTCGGCATCCATTTGATCCAGCGTGTCGAGTATTTTTTTGATCAGGTTCTTATGGATATTTCTGACCAGTGCATCCTGCTGAAGAATTTCACGGCTGATATTCAGGTTTAAATCCGGAGCATCGACAACCCCCTTGATAAAACGAAGGTATTCAGGAATCAATTCCTTGCAGTCGTCCATGATAAAGACGCGTCTGCAGTATAGCTGAACCCCGTGTTTTCTTTCCGGCATAAACAAATCCATGGGAGCCTGGGAAGGAATGTAAATAAGCGCGCTGTACTCGGTAAGGCCTTCGAGTTTTAAATGGAGCTGGGTCAGCGGGGGGTTCCAGTCGTGACTGATGTGGGAGTAGAAATCCTTGTATTCTTCTTCGGTAACATCCTTTTTATCCCTGGCCCAGATAGCCTTCATCGAGTTCAGGGTCTCTTCGTTAACGGTCGTCCCTTTTTTGACGGGTTTGCCGTCTTTATCCAGCACCTGCTTGCCTTCGGCATCGGTTTCATATTCGTCATGTTCCACATCCATGACAATAGGGTAGCTGACAAAGTCTGAATGCTTTTTTACAATGTTACGAATGGTCCATTCTTCGGTAAAATCCTGCTCATCTTTTTCCACCGGTTTTAACGATAAAATAACATCCGTTCCACGGGCGTCTTTGGCTGCCGGTTCAATGGTATACGATCCGTCACCGGCAGAATCCCATTGGGTCGCGGTTTCTTCCCCGGCAGCTTTGGTAATGATGGTGATCTTTTCAGCAACAATAAAGGCGCTGTAAAAGCCCACCCCGAATTGGCCGATGAGTTCGGGGGTCAGGGTATCCTTGTTGTTGGAATTTTTCAATGCTTCCATAAATGCAGCGGTTCCGCTGCGGGCAATGGTGCCGATATTCTCAACCACTTCTTCATAGGTCATGCCCATACCGTTATCAGAAATGGTAAGGGTTTTATTCTCCTTATCCGGAGTGATTTTAATTTTATAATCAGGGTCGCTTCCAATGATTTTGCTGTCGGTCTGAGCTTTAAAGCTGAGTCGGTCAATGGCGTCCGAGGCATTTGAAATTAATTCCCTTAAGAAAATTTCCTTGTTTGAATACAAGGAATTGATAATTAAATGCATGAACTGTTTTACTTCGGTTTTAAATTCATGTGTTTCTTTTTTACGTTCCATTTCGACTCCTTCAATTTCTATTTTTAGAACTATTTGAATTGTTACAGGCTGGGTATGAATTTTTTAATATAATGGGTGCGATTTTTGATTTGTCAAGTCTCTATCCCTGTTTTCTCAAAAGTCGGAAAGCATTTTTGAATTAGCTTTTATAAGCGGCTGGTAAGTGCTAAAGTTTTATATAATTATCAGGTGTTATCTTTTCAGGCGATATGCTATAAGCTTTTGCCGTCAGGATTTGAATTTTTACCGGATCGTTAATGTTTTTTAAAACAATGGCATTTTATGCATGTATATTCTTTTTGAAAATTTAACACAAAAACAAACTGACATATGCGCACTGGTTTTATCAGCGTCAAGAGTGCCCCATCGGATCACGAAAAATAAATACAGTTGGAATGTATGGGTGGATGAGTCCCATTATGACCGGGCGATCGAGTCAATGGAGCTGTATTTTAAAGAGAATAGAAATGTCTGCCCGGACTTTAGCGAAAAATATGGTGAGATCAAAAAAGACACAATTATTTCAGGTATTATCGTATCCATTATGCTCCTGTTATGGTATATAACGGTTCAAAATGCAGGTGACGTGAAAGAGGTCATCAACCGGTTCGGTGCATCAGCGGTCAAGATACTTGACGGCGAATATTATCGATCCGTGACCGCATTAATGCTTCACAAAGATGAAGTGCATCTTGCCGGAAACATGATCGGCCTTTTTATTTTCGGAACTGCGGTATGCTCGGTAACCGGATGGGGGACCGGGTGGCTGATGGTCCTTTTCAGCGGGATTGCCGGCAATCTTTTAAATGCATTCATGTATGAAAGCGCCCATGTTTCAATCGGTGCTTCAACCGCAGTATTCGGTGCGATTGGCATATTGGCCGGTTATCAGGGTTTTAAAGAGAAAAAGACACCCAATAAAATGAAATCAGCATGGGTGCCCATCGCCTGCGGTTTGGCGCTCCTCGGCCTGCTCGGCTCAGGGGGAGTTGAGGTCGATATCATGGCGCATCTTTTTGGTTTTTTCTTCGGGATACTGCTGGGAAGTTTTTATGTCCTGTTGATCAAAAAAAATCCTGGAAAAATTTTTCAATGGTTGTCGGCGACCGGCGGGTTAGGTATAGTTTTTTGGGCATGGTCGGCGGGGTAATATTTGTGACGGCATTAATTTTTGTCTTTTCAGATGCCGGACACTCGACAATGGTATCGTATATTATATAATGACTTTGAATTCATTCGGATAAGGACTGAAGATGAAGAATATTGCAGCATTGCTGTTTGAGGCAAATATATTGAAAAATATTCCCAGGGCAGGATATCATTTTCTGGGAGCTGGAAAAGAGTCGGTGGCGGAACATTCATTCAGTGCAACATTTATTGCGTATGTGATGTCTATGATGGCGCCGGAAATTGATTCACTCCGGCTGATCTCCATGTGCCTGGTGCATGATTTGCCGGAAGCCAGAATCGGGGACCAGAATTATGTACAGAAAAAATATGTGACCGCTGATGAAGAAAAAGCAGTCGCGGATGCAACCCGGCACCTTCCGTTTGGCTCATCCCTGGCAGGTTTGATAAAGGAATTTAACGAACATGAGACGGATGAATCGAAAATGGCCCATGACGCGGATCAGCTGTCATTTATTCTGAATTTAAAATCCATTGCCGACACTGGTCATAAAAGTCCGGATCAATGGCTGCCGGTTGTGCAACAGCGCCTGAAAACAGAAATCGGAAAACAACTGGCAGAAGAAATCATGTCAACCACATGGGATGCCTGGTGGATGGACGGATATGAAGAATAAGTCATTTGAGTTAATTGAAATCTTTGAACCGCAGAAGACTCTCAGGCAAATAATTCATATTGATTTTCAGCCAAATTAGCTATAAACAGACTAATTTTCCTTTCTTTAGATTTTTTTGTATCTGAATATCTGATTTTAAAAATTTAAAGAAAACAGAAAGCGTGTTTTGCTTATGAAACTTGCATTAAAAGAGCTTGCAGCAGCCTTAAATATCACCCCCAATACGCTTGAACGGTGGATCCGGCAGGGCAGAATCCCGGTGCGCATAAAGGGAAATCATTGTGTTTTCAGTCTTCCTTCGTTGCAGAAATGGGCGGTAGCCAACAATCTGGCATACAAGCCGCCGGGAGCGGAAGCACTGCCCGTTCCGGAAGGCCAGGCGGATAATCTGCGCGCGGCAATGGAACGCGGCGGTCTCTATTACAATATTGAAGGCGAATCCGTTGAAGAGGTCATACGGTCCGGGGTGAACAGCATCACCAGTTTTGACACACAAGGGCAGCGAGAAACCCTTTATGAAAGTCTGCTGGCCAGGGAAGAATTGATGTCAACCGGCATCGGCAAAGGCGTGGCAATACCCCATCCCAGAACACCACTGGACTACGGAGAAATTCCGGCATTTATTACAACCTGTTTTCTTAAAAATCCGGTGGATTATAAAGCCGTTGACCGGCAGCCGGTTTTTGTTTTATTTCTTCTCATCTGTCCGTCCTCAAAGCGCCACCTCCATTTGCTGGCAAGGCTTTCTTTTTGTCTGAGGGATGAAGAATTCATAAATTTTTTAACCCATACACCGGACCAGTCGGCCTTTTTTAAAAAAATTGAAGAACTGGACCATCGGTTTGACACGCCTTAAAAGTTTTAGCCGGTTGAGATGATGAGTGCATTGAAATTTATATCGTGAAATTTATTAAACGTTTAAATATTGG
Source organism: Desulfococcaceae bacterium (assembly GCA_030145385.1). Taxonomy (GTDB): domain Bacteria; phylum Desulfobacterota; class Desulfobacteria; order Desulfobacterales; family Desulfosalsimonadaceae; genus SURF-3. Next base: position 13,680 of record JAQYVU010000052.1, on the reverse strand, counting down.
AAAATATCCGTCACAGTGGATTTTTTTTCGTTTTGATGATCGACTGCTTCTGATCAGCATTGGCGCGCTTGTCGGTTCATGCAGCGGCCTTGCCGCTCTTGCACTGAACCGTGGGCTGATCGCCATGTTTGAGCTGCTCGGGCATTACCGGCATTTGTGGTGGGCGTTTATGATGCCGGGGATCGGTGCGGCATTGTCATCTTTGTTTCTCGAAAAAGTTGTTAAAGAAGGTGCCGGACACGGGGTGCCGGAAGTGATATACAGCGTTTCCCGTTATGGCGGGCTGATGCGCTTTCGATCAAGCTTTTCACGATTGATTTCAAGCTGTTTGACCATCGGCAGCGGCGGGTCAGCCGGCCCGGAAGCACCGGTGGTCATGAGCGGGGCAGCTATTGGTTCAAATATCGCTCAAATTTTTTCTTTAAATGACCGCCAGCGTGTCGCACTTGTCGGCTGCGGTACGGCCGGTGCTGTGGCTGCAATCTTTAATGCACCGATTGCCGGGCTGGTTTTTACCATTGAGGTGATTATCGGCGAGTGGTCTGCGTTGAACATCGTCCCGATTGCCGTTGCCTCTGTTTTCGGTGCCCAGGTCTGCCGGCTGCTGCAGGGCAACCAGATTGCTTTTACGCATTTACAGTTTAATATTGATCCTGCAGATACCATTGCATGCCTTGGGCTTGCGGTTGTAACGGCTGTTGTTTCCATCATGTTAACCCGGGCATTGAGATTATCAAACCGGGTCTCCCATCGTATCCATCTTCCGGTATGGCTGAAAGCAGCCATTGGCGGATGCGCGGTGGGACTTATCGGATTTTTACTGCCGGATGTCCTCGGGGAAGGGTACCATTCAATTCAGGCCATGGTCGAAGGCACATTTTCCAATGGTCTGCTGCTTGTGGCGCTGCTGGTGTTTGCAAAGATTGTCGCAACTTCCTTCACTCTCGGGTGGGGCGGTTCCGGCGGTATATTCGCCCCGTGTCTGGTAATCGGCAGTTTTACCGGTCTGATGTATCACCGTTTTATTGAAATGTTATGGCCCGGCATCGCGTGGGTTAATGAAGGCTGTTTTGCTTTGCTGGGCATGGCCGGGCTGATCAGCGGTATTCTCCAGGCGCCGTTGACCGGCATGTTTTTAATCGTTGAAATCACCGGGGGCTATGAAGTTATTTTGCCGTTGATTCTGGTTTCCGCCATCTCCACAACGTTATGCCATTCATTTGAACCGGCTTCTTTTTATATGAAAGATCTGGTGGAAAAAGGCCATTTTCTTCGTCCCCGAACAGATGCCCGGGTTCTTGCGGATTTGAGTGTCAGTGAACTGGTTGAAAAAGACTGTATCATTGTTACCAAGGATATGAAACTGGGAGATTTTGTCAAAATCATGCAAAAATCCCACAGAAATTTTTTCCCGGTGGAAGATGAGAACAGTGGAGAATTCCTCGGATTGATCCACTTAGATGATATTCGGGAATATCTTTTTGATCCATTATTTTATGAAACTGTTTTTTTAGAACAGATTATGGATATTCAGGTGCAGACAGTCGGCCTGGATGATGATTTATCAGTTATTCTGGATCGCATGGATGCCGGTAATCTTTACAGTATGCCGGTGATCGCCAATAATCAGTTTGTCGGCATGATTTCTAAGGCAACATTGCTGGATAAATATCGTAATGAGCTGATTGTTCAGACGGATCATTAATTTGCAGGTGGGAAGGTAGAAGGCTGAAGACTGAAGGAAAAGACTGCTGCATCAGCTTTTAATATTTAATATGATTTTTCAATCAAATCATTAATAATGGTTGAGCTTTTTTAGATTCAGCCTTAAATTTTTTCGCTTTAAGTCAAAAAATTTAAGAGGAAAAGACAATGGAAACAAGACTGCTTCATATTTTCAGAAATACTCCCTTGGGACGGGAGGTATTGCTTCAGTCAACGTATTTCTGCAAAACCATCGGCGTTAACCCGGTGATTTATATTCCTGAATTTATAAAGTTTTTAATGTATTTTGAAAATGACGTGGCCCAGATTGATTTAGATGGTTCATATCTGATTGCTCCGGAAACCGCGCGCGCGCATGCAGTGGAAATTGTCCGGTCCCAGGGCTTGCCGGAACCGAACTTTATTGAGCCGAAGAATTTTACCGCGTCAACCTTGCCCGACATCCCGGTGAATTTTGACTTTATGTGCTGTCCCCGTACTGTCAGTGATCTGTCTTCCAAAATCGGCCTGGGCTACATCGGTCCGCGGGTTCGACGGATTGTTCAATCGGCCCGGTTCCCGGTGCTTATTGCCGGTACTGTGTCTAAACCCTGGAAATCCGTGGCCGTTATGTTCGGCGGATCCGCCAACGCCATCAACGCCTTTCGCCTGGGGGCTCGAATCAGTCGTTTATCCGGCCTGCCCATGAATGTTTACACGCAACTGGGAAAACATTCGCTTGATTATTACAAGGATATTATCCAAAAGAAAAATCTTTCCAGGGATATGGATCAGTATGTTCAAAACTGGGAGGTTTTTGACGCCGGTGAGTTTGCGGTCAACTTGTACAATGTGCCGCATGACGCTCTCGTGGTTTTGGGGGCCTATGGACATGGGGTCATCAAGGAGATGCTGTTCGGCAGCACCATGGAAAAGGTTCAGTCCGTATTGCCCAATAATTTGCTGATTGCCGGGCCGAAATATCAGGCCTCCATGTGATTTATTGGGTGTTTAGACTTAAGATAAATTTTATAAAATATTCATTAAATAGGGGGGGGAAATGGAAAGAAAATTTAACGGTGTAAAAACGTCTAAATTAGGTACCGAGAAGATGCCCGCTGTTGTTTCGGTTCAGACAGAAGAAAGATTGAAAGAAGTGGCATCAATATTTGAAGAGCACGGATGGAAATATTCAATTGATTTGGAACCGGATAAACCGGAGAATATAACCGATTTGGAAATTTTACTGGATCCGCCCAAGCAAACGAAAGTCGAAAAGAAAATTGGCCGCAATGAACCCTGTCCCTGCGGAAGCGGGAAGAAGTATAAGAAATGCTGCGGATAACGATAAGGAGCAGTCAATAATGTCAAGCCGATTACCGGAAAAAGCTCTGCTGCTGAAGCGCTTAAAGGAGGGCGGTTTCAGTGTGCCTGATTTTTTATACGTTCCGGCGGAAAACTTTAAAACAGAGGATTTCGTTGAACTGGAAGCTTTTCTGGAAAACTACCGGGACAGTTTCAAGGTCATCGCCCGCAGCGCTCATCCTGACGAGGAATATTTCAAAGGCGGCACATTTGATTCCATCACGACCTACTCGGATATCGGCGGGATACAGTACGCACGCAAACGGATGGTGAAATCAGCCCGCACCGCCAAATGTCTCTCGATCCAGCGACAGCAGAAATTCAATCAGGCGCCGGAGATCGACCCGGAGCAGATGGGGGTGATCGTAATGCCTTTTATGGATGGGTCGAGTGTCATGGCTAAAATGATTGGCCGCCAGTGGGAGTTCGGCTATTGTCGGGACCGTCAGCAAAAGCTGAGTAGCGAACCGTTTATTACCCGTACGCCTCATGACCGGAAACTGATTGATTTATCAACGAGCATACAGGCTCTTTTGGGGTTTAGTTGTGAAATTGAATATATCATCACGTATGATAATGACATTCATGTTGTCCAGGCCAAGGATATCTCGGGATTTGATCTGCAGGAAATGATCGAAGGCGAGCAGCATACCATTCTTCTGGATGGCATCCGGAGAATTCGAAAACGGCACAGTTACCGCGAGCGGCCGGTCTTTGTCATGGACAACCAGTCCTTTTATCTGGATGTCATCAACCAATGCGAAAAAATGGTTCACGGCTGGGGAGATCACCCCACGGTTTTTGAGGATATCCTGAATGTGATTTCCGATTACCAGCAAGCGCTGGAATCATTTGCCCTGCGGCATCGGCGGTTTGCGGTGCTGGGCCTGGCAATCATTGTGCCCGGCGATCTCCGCCAGGTGGCCAATCACTATCTTGACGACACCCCTGAGCTTCAGAAACAGCTTTCAAAAGCCCTGTATGACCACCATTACTTTATCGATCGGTTTATGGCTGAGGCCGACACCGTGATTGCAAGAGATAAAGTTCGCCTGAACCTGGACAGCCACGATGCCTATGGCGTCGATACAGTCCGCAATCCTCTGTGGTCCGTATACTGGTACCAGAAACGACATGCGGCGGTTTGCGCCCGAATCCGGAGCATCGGGTTCAAGACCGGCGACACCATCGGCATTGAAATTAATCCGGACGGCAAACCGCAAATTTTCAAGCATTAACAATCGGCTGCATCAGCCCGGACATTAAGACCGGACCGGCTGATTGTTATGCACTTGCTCTTTGTTGATTTCGTCCCTTTTTCGGTGCTGAGAAATTCCGGCGCGGTTTCCATTGCTTCTGCGGCTGTTTGTTGCCGGCAGGCTTTGGGGAATTGTAGTCAAAAGTCGAGAAAGTGCGTTGCTCGATTTCCGAACCGATCACTCGATTGATGGCGCGGACCATATCTTTGTCTTCACGCGTAATCATGGTGAATGCTTCGCCGTTGCGTGCAGCCCTGCCGGTCCGTCCGATACGATGAATGTAAGCATCCGGGGTGGAAGGGATATCATAGTTGATGACATGCGAAATCTGGGAAACGTCAATGCCGCGAGCGGCAATATCGGTTGCCACCAGAATTTTATATGTTCCGTTGCGAAAACCATCCAAAGCCGCCTGGCGGCGTCCCTGTGAAAGATTCCCCTGAAGCGAAGCCGACCGGTAACCGGCCCCAGACAGTTTTTTGTCTAAGCTCTTGGCACGATGTTTGGTTCGGGTAAAGACCAGCACCGATTCGGTATCGATGTTTTCCAGCATCTTTAACAGCAGCGCCGTCTTCAAGTGTTGAGCCACCGGGTAGAGCGCGTGGCGAACCGTATCTGCCGGTGCTGTGGTTCCAATCTTTACGGTGACCGGATTTCTCAGTACATCACTTGCCAGACGACGAATTTCGCCGGGCATGGTTGCCGAGAAAAGCAGTGTCTGGCGATTTTGCGGGACAGACCTTAAGATTCGCCGGATATCCGGGAAAAATCCCATATCAAACATATGGTCGGCCTCGTCAAGTACCAGTACTTCAAGATTACGAAGATCAGCGGTACGACGGCCAATATGATCAAGCAAACGGCCGGGACAGGCAACCACAATATCGGCACGTCTTAATTTCTGAATTTGCGGGTTAATCCCCACACCGCCGTAAACTGCCACACTTCTTAACCGGGTTTTTTGTCCCAGGGTCTCGAATGCATTGTGAATCTGTTCGGCCAATTCCCGCGTGGGGGCGATGACCAGGGCACGGATGCCGCTTTTTTTACTTTTCATTAAGCGATTGAGGATTGGCAAAGCAAACGCCGCTGTTTTGCCGGTGCCGGTCTGGGCCAGTCCCATCACATCTTTTTGATTCAGAACATGCGGCATTGCCTGTTCCTGAATCGGGGTGGGGGTATCATAGCCTGCGGCTGTGATGCCTGCTTTAATGGCAGGGTGGAAATCAAATGTTTCGAACTTCAATAAATACCTTCTTTCATATTTCACCTGAATTGAGCGGTTTAATTTTCGAACAAGCCTTTTTCCTTTACTTGCGGTAGCCTCATCAATCGCTCAACCGGATTTTAAATAAAAAAAGCCCCGGAATCATTCCGGGGCTTACGTAATTTTTAGTTGACTACCAAGAACACTTTTAAAATTTTTTGATTAATTTATACATTATTGTAACTACTGTCAAGCTATTTGTTTAAAGCTGGTTTGGAGTTGTAATACTAATCAAAGACTCACATGTTTGAGGTGAATGTGCTGGCGGATGACGGATTTGGCTGTTTTTTCAAACTGCGGGGTGAGGTCTGAAACGAAAAATTCAGACTGTCCTGTTTTTGAGAGTGTCTGATCGATTTCTGCAGAAGTTGAGAGAAATTGCCTGATTTGTTCCGCAACTGCGGTGGATGAACTGATCACACGGATCCGTTTTCCGATTTTGTGCTGGATAATCGGTTTGAGTATCGGGTAGTGGGTGCAACCTAAAATCAGGGTGTCGATCTGCCGGGTTTTTAACGGATGGAGATATTTTTTAACAATCATCCGGGTTTCGGGCTTGTCCAGCCAGCCTTCTTCGACCAGCGGAACCAGCAGCGGGCAGGCCGCGGAATAGACCCGGGCGTCAGGGTTTTGTTCTTTAATTTTTTTTTCATAAATCCCGCTTGAAATGGTTGCCCGGGTGCCTATTACACCGATAACGGATTTTTTCGTCTCAATTAAAGAACGGTTGACTGCCGGTGTAATGACTTCGTAGATCGGCAGGTTGAAATTTTTTTTTAAAGCTTCCGTGGCAACACTGGAAGCCGTGTTGCACGCCATGATGATCATTTTCGCACCCTGCTTGACCAAAAACTCGGTGTTCTGCAGGGAATATTCTATAACGGTTTGACCGCTTTTTGAGCCATATGGGGTCCGGGCCGTATCACCGAAATAGATAATGTCGTACCCGGGCAGTTCATCCATGATGGCGCGCACAACCGTCAGGCCGCCGATTCCTGAATCAAAAATTCCAATCATAAGAAGGTATTATCGCTTTTTAAAAAATGATATCAGTGTATAAGAAGAAGTTCGTCATTATATGGACGACTTAATCCGGGCTGTCGCCGTATAGTTTCTTTCGGACACATCGCTCCACAACGCTTAATGGAAAATCTGTCCGGATCCCCGGGCAGGCGTTTGACATAATTTCCCAGTTCGTTGAATCCGTCAGCACACTCTGGATAAACGGCCACGCCCGGCACATTCGGGGTTTAACAGGATGAATCGTACACAGTTTTGTTTCATCCCAGAAAATGCAGAACTGGTCTTTTTTTTGGGCAAGAACCGGTTTCCCGCCGGAAATCTGGCAGAATTCTTCAACAAATGTTTCCGGTGAAGAATTAATAAACCGGGCAATGTTTTCAATGTCCGTTTCGGTGACATAGGTGCCGCCATATCCTTTACAGCATTCGCCGCACATCTGGCATTCGAATAAATCATCGGGTTGAACCGTTTTATAGGGCATGGCGCGCCTCCATTGCTTTTTTAAGCGTCACCTGATCCACATATTTCAACTCGCCCCCCATGGGTACGCCGGACGCGATCCGGGTGATATTGACCGGAAACCGGGTCAGGCAGTCTGAAATATATGAGGCGGTGGCTTCTCCTTCCACATTGGTGCCGGTGGCAATAACGACTTCCCGGACATTTCCTTTTTCGATTTTGGCTAAAAGTTCTTTAATCCGGATATCATCAGGCCCGATATTATCCATGGGCGACAGAAGCCCCTGGAGGATATGATATAATCCGGTGTATGCCCCGGATTTTTCAACAGCCACCATGTCTGCCTGGTTTTCAACAACACATAAAGTGGCATTGTCTCTGGACGGATTGCTGCATATGCGGCACAAACCGGAATCGCTGAGCGCAAAGCATTGAGAGCAGAGCCGGATGGTTTTTTTCAACTCTCCGATACTTTGAGAAAGTTCAAAAACTTCAGACTCCGGTGCACTCAGCAGGTGCATTGCCAGCCGTTCAGCGGTTTTCAGGCCGATACCGGGTAATTTGTTCAGGTGTTTTATCACTTTCCTGATTGATGTTGGGTAGTGGTTCATGCCTATGTGTCGTTACCTTATAATAAAAGTTGTGGAAAAAGATTACATCAGTCTACATGAGGCCGGGAATATTCATGCCGCCGGTCAGTTTGCTCATTTCATCCGACACCATTTTCTGGGATTGAACCAACGCTTCATTGACTGCGGCAAGAATTAAGTCCTGAAGCATATCCACGTCTTCGGGATCTACGACTTCCTTTTCAATATGAAGGGAAACCACTTCCTGCTTGCCGTTTGCAACGACTTTTACCATGCCGCCGCCGGCCGAAGCTTCGATTGTTTTTTCAGCCATTTCTTCCTGCATTCTGGCCATTTTAGCTTGCAGCTGCTGTGCCTGTTTCATCATGTTTTTCATGTTCTTCATTTCATGCCTCCTATAATATTTTAATCTCGACAATTTTGCCGTTAAATATCTTCATCGCATCTTCCACCAACGGGTGATTAAGTGTTTCATTTTCCAGTGTTTTTACTTCTTTTTTTTGGGCCATTCCGGATTTGGATTTTGCCTGCCGGCCGGAAAGCGACACCTGTATAGCATTTCCAAAATACTGACTGCAAGCGTTTTGAATAATGGAGGGGTGGTTGTCCCGATTTGCATATTTAATATTAAATTGTTTTGTTTTAAACAGGACCTCCAGTTGATTGTCGCTGATTTTTTTTAGCTGACTGTCGCTGAAGCAGGCAGCCAGGGCCGGGTTTTCGTTCGCCACAGTGGTCAGGATTTTTTCCCATGATTTCTCAATGGGTTCATCTTTTATCTGAACCTTTTGCCTGTTCATGCGAGGGGCGTCTTCATAAATTGGTGTAGGATTGTCTTCCTTCACTTCAGCGACCGGCGGTTCGTTTTCAGCACCCGGCGGCTGATAATCCCGGGCATCCGGTATGATATTTGGCGTTAGATCCGGTGTGACATTTGGCGGTATTTGGTTTTGAGGCGCAGGCGCTGGTTTTGAATCATCACCAAATGTCTGTGGCGGCTGTTCAGGGTAAGACACGCTTTCGGCAGGCGGTTTTTCGGTTAATCCCTTTTGCAGGATGTCAATTTTTTCGATTAAGGTCTCAATGGATAATGCGGGCCGGATCTGAATGACCCGGATAAACGCCATTTCCACAGCCAGCTTGGGTGCAGATGACTGCCGGATAGTGTATTCCTCTTTGAAGAGAACATCCAGAATCTGGTGAATGTAGATCTGAGGTATATTTTTGACCTGTTCACGCATGGCGTTTAATTCAAATTCCGAAACATCACAGAGTGTGCCTGTGCTTCCGTCTATTTTGATCACCAGAAGATTTCTGAAGTGTTCAAGCAGTTCGGAAAACAGTTTGATCATATTCTGGCCCCGATCATAGAGTCGGGCGATAATTTCAATTATTTTTCCGGCATCTTGATCAAAAACCGCCTGAGAAACATCGAAAAGGCTTTGTCTGTCGAGTCCGCCCAGAATATCCACGATCTGTTCCGTGCCAATGCGATCAGTGGTGCTGGTGATAATCAGGTTCAGAAGGCTCAAGGCGTCACGGATACTTCCATCCGCTTCCCGGGCAATGATCGTCAGCGCTTCAGGGCTGATGTCTATGCTTTCTTTTTCGCAAAGAAGCGCCATGTGTTTTATGATTGAATCAACGTCAACACGCCGGCAGTCATGACGTTGACACCGGGAAAGAATGGTGATCGGTATTTTATTCGGATCCGTGGTGGCAAAAAAGAATTTAACGTGAGCCGGCGGTTCTTCGAGAATTTTGAGAAGGGCGTTGAACGCGGAGTCGCTGAGCATGTGCACTTCATCAATGATATAAATTTTATACGGGCTGTGCGCCGGCATATAGTTGGCGTTTTCGCGAAGCTCGCGGACATTTTCAACTTTGTTATTTGACGCCCCGTCAATTTCAAAAACATCTGCGGCATGGCCGGATGTAATCTCTTTGCATGAGCGGCATGAGTTGCATGGGGCAGCGGTGGGGCCGGATTCGCAGTTAACGCACTTGGCCAGTATTCGCGCGATTGAAGTTTTTCCTGTTCCTCTCGGGCCGGACAGGAGAATTGCATGGGCGAGCCTGCCCGAAATCAACGCGTTGGCCAATGCTTTGGTGATATGTTCTTGTTTTACAACATCCTCAAATTTCTGAGGCCGGTATTTACGTGCAAGAACCAGATAGCCCATTTAAAATATCCGATTTTTTCTGATGGGTTTACAAAAATGTCCATTATAATAAAAACAAATTAAGTATAGGCAGACGGACATCGATTGACAAGAAAGGAATTGATGCTGAGGAAAAAAATGGCGGAGAGAGAGAGATTCGAACTCTCGGTACCCTTGCGAGCACACACGCTTTCCAGGCGTGCACCTTCAGCCTCTCGGTCATCTCTCCGCATATTTTTCGTGGCTGTTACATGCTGCAGACATTTTTTTCCATGCTGTTGCGAGTGGCGGAGAGGGTGGGATTTGAACCCACGATCCCGGGTCACGGGATACCGCTTTTCGAGAGCGGCGCCTTCAGCCGCTCGGCCACCTCTCCAACAGTTAAGACGTCACATGAAATGTCCATGTTGTTTATAGATTTGGCAAGGTATCTATTTTAATCATGAGTGTCAAATAAAAATTCAAGATCAACGATCAAATTTATTATTTAATAACCGAATATTCGTCGCGCGGCGGCAGTATACGTGCCGTCATCATTATGAATAGTCAGCGGTTTGTTAATTTTAATTCCCGGCTTGCCGCCCTTGACTCCTTCTATGAGAACGCGCTTGGCATTCGCATCTGCCTTGGTATAAAGAATGCTCATCTTTTTAGGTTCAATGCCGCATGAGCGCATCCGCTCGATTAAGTCCACAAGCCTTTCCGCAGGGTATACCATGAACAGTCTGCCCAAACGGCATAACATCCTTTGGGCTACCTTGACCAGATCGTCCAGTGTTATTTTAATTTCATGCCGGGAAACCGCAAGCTGGTTGTTGGGGTTGATTCGGCCGCAGGATTTTTCAATGTGCGGCGGATTGCATATAACAACATCCACTGTCCCGGATGTATGGTGAGGGGATAATGTTTTTACGTCCTGATGTAAAATCGTTATACGGTTTTCTAAGTTGTTGTCCCTGACATTTTCCGTGGCAATGTCCGCCTGGTTTTTCTGGATTTCCACGCCGTATACGGTGACATCCGGATGAAAATAAGCCAGTATGAGAGAAATAACGCCGCACCCGGTTCCCAGATCCAGAACACGGTCATTGGCATTGATGTTTGCCTGCCTGGCAAGGACAACGGCATCCATTGAAAACCGGTACCCGGACCTGGATTGTCTGATCTGCAGGCGACCGTCATACAGGCTGTCATTTGACAATTCGGTCATTTTATAACTTTCAAAAGCTTCCGGTTTTTAATTTGATTTCAGTGATCCGATGATGATCGGTTCCACGGTTGATTGCTTCGATGATATCATTGGTCAGAAATCGAAGCTGATGAGTCAGGGTGGAGCTTTTTACGGTGATCAACAGGGTGGTGTTCCTTAATGCAGTTGGCTGGGCGTTGTCAGTAACGGCTTTATCAAACACTGAGTCCCAGATTTTTCTGATTTCCGACAGTTCTGTATTTGATTCTTTCCGACAGCTGCGGATAACAGTGGAAAGTACATCTTTTATATGAACATATTTTGAATTTCGTGAACGTTGCTTTTTCATTTCGGAATTTGCTTTGTTTGAATTTGGTTAATGGGTTACTGGGTTTTGTGTAATAAAAATAAGGTGACAAAATCAATTCGATTTTATAATATGGTATATTCCTGAAATCAGACAAGAGTCAAGAGTAGCTTTTATGGTATACACTTTATGTCGGATTTATAATAGTTTCTGCTTTTTACTTGACTTGCAGGGTGATTTTCTTTAATTATTTTATAAAAAACCCATTCCTTTAGCCCTCTGTTTTCCATGCTTTATAATTCAGATTTGAAATGAATGCGGTTTTTGTTTTTTTTGACAGGCAAATTTGTGAAGGAATTTATCCACACATTAAAAATTATTAGGAAAGATTTATGAATTGGGACTGGGAGAAACTACAGCAAAAACAAAAGGAACGAAGTACCGGCGGCGGTAGCGTAAAACCGCCTCAAATGGATGATCTTGTCGAAAAATTTAAAGGATACAAGTTTCCCGGCGGCTGGCTGCTGCTCGTGCTTGTAGGTATAATTCTTTTTTTCGGAACCTCGATGGTCTACACGGTGGATGTCAATGAAGTGGGTGTTGTTCAGCGGTTTGGAAAGTATATTCGTACTGAAATGCCGGGGCTTAATTTTAAACTTCCCGCAGGAATTGAACGAGTAACGAAAGTCAAAACCAAGCGGGTATATAAGGAAGAATTCGGATTTTCTTCCGCTTCGTCAGGATCTTCACGATTTGTTTCCGGACGTGAAAGTATCGATGAATCATTGATGCTGACCGGTGATTTAAATGTCGGTGTCGTTCCCTGGATTGTGCAGTACCGAATTAAGGATTCCTATCAGTATTTATTCAAAGTCAGGGATGTCACCCAGTTTTTAAGGGATATGTCCGAGGCTTCAATGCGGCTGGTGGTGGGAGACCGGAGTATTAATGAAGTGATCAGCAACCGGGAAGAAATTGCGGCAGATGCCCAGACCTGGCTTCAAAAAGAGCTTGATGAGGCAGAGACCGGCATTGATATTGACACGGTTGAATTGGGCAACACAAATGTCCCAATACCGGTTCAGGATTCATTTAATAAAGTAAATCAGGCGGTTCAGGAAAAGGAAAAATTGATCTATCAGGCCAGGGAAGAATATAACCGTGTGATTCCGAGGGCGCGGGGTGAGGCGGAACAAACAATTAAAAGCGCGGAAGGTTATGCCACCGAACGTGTGAACGAGGCAAAAGGTGATGCGGCAAGGTTTATTTCCCAGTATGAAGAATATGCCAAAGCAAAAGACGTAACCCGCAGGCGGCTGTATCTGGAAATGGTGAATCTGGTATTTCCGGCGTTGGGGGAGCTGTATATTATTGATTCCGACCAGACAAATGTTCTGCCGCTGCTCAATATCGGGGAAAAATGGGGGTTACAAAAATGAAGACTCAATATATAATTTTAATTGTTATCGTGGCGCTGGGGTTTATGGGGTTTGCCTCTTCAGCGTTTGTCGTGGATGAAACGCAGCAGGTGGTGGTGACGCAATTTAATAAAGTTGTGGGTGATCCCATTACGGAACCGGGACTTAACTTTAGAATCCCATTTATTCAGCGGCCGAACTATTTTTTAAAAAATATCCAGGAATGGGATGGGGAACCGGGACAAATCCCGACGCTGGACAAAACTTATATATGGCTGGATACGTTTGCCCGGTGGCGCATTGTTGATCCGGTTGCTTTTTTTGAAACCGTTACTGAACGGAACCGGGCATTGAGCCGATTAGATGACATCATTAATCCGGCGGTTCGAAATGCCGTAACCTCCCATCATCTGATCGAGACCGTCCGAAACAGCAATCGAGAAATGACGACCCTTGAACAGGTTGATGTGGACGTTGCTGATTCCGATGTGGCCGTTGATGATGCTATTGAACCTTCTGAATACATGATTCAGACCGGACGTGAAAAATTGTCTAAAGAAATTCTGAAAGCCTCGCAGCCGAAACTGGAAAAGTTCGGAATCGAACTGATTGATGTGAAGATCAAGCGGGTGAATTATGTCCAGAAAGTCAGGGAATCTGTGTATGGCCGCATGGTTGCCGAGCGAAACCAGATGGCGGAGAAAATCCGTTCAGAAGGCCGGGGAGAAGCCTTTCGAATTGAAGGGGATAAGGAGAAGGATTTGAAATTGATCCAATCGGATGCGTACCGGTCTGCCCAGGAAATCAAAGGAAAGGCCGATGCCGAAGCAATAACCATATACGCCCAGGCATACAGCAAAGATCCGGAATATTATTCCTTTACAAAGGCGCTGGAAGTTTACAGAACGTCATTGAATGAAAAAAGCAAGGTCGTGCT
>JAQYVU010000051.1 GCA_030145385.1 Desulfococcaceae bacterium | reverse complement strand
GCCGCATCCATATGGGTGGTGGGAAAACAGGTGGAAAAATGGACAATGGGAACCGGTCTATCTTTTCTGGGCGGTGCCGGCGCAGCGTTTGTAATTGTGAACCTGGTGCCCGCCACCACGCCGGAAACCCTGGGATTTATTTTTATCTCCGGCATGTTGGCCATCTGCGCCATGATTCTTCCCGGGTTGAGCGGGGCGTTCATACTCCTGATTCTCGGCAAATATGAATTTATTATCGACACGCTGAAAAATCCGTTTCTGACTGAAAATATTCAGATCATTATTGTTTTTTTATGCGGGTGCGCGGTGGGACTGGCAGGTTTTGCCCGATTTCTCAAGCTGCTGCTGATGAAATACCATAGCCTGACACTGGCATTTTTGACCGGCCTGATGTTCGGTTCCATGAGAAAAATCTGGCCCTGGAAGGAGACGCTGGAAACGGCCATGATTCACGGGAAACTGCGGGTGTTGAAAGAACGCAATATCTGGCCGCAAACGATTGATTCGGAGTTGATGTTTGCCGTATGTCTGATCATTGCCGGGTTTCTGGCTGTCCTTGCCTTGGAACGGCTGTCGCATATAAAAGATTGAATATCTGATGGTGTTTAATTATAGGTTTGCTTTTATTACGGTTTAATCGTTTTTATGGGCTTGCTAAGATGACAACGCCCGCCAGGGTAATTGCCAGCATGATTAAACTTCCTGCAAGAATAAGAAGTTTTTTCCCGAGAGGTGATATTTTGTTGTGAAGTGCAGGGTCAAATAGCGACATATTATTTTTTCCGCCATGTGCCCACCCAACAATTAAACAAATTAAGAAGGCTACGGGAACACAAATAATAATCAGCTCTCTCACATAGCTCTAAAAAAATCATTCTCTTATATTTGTAAAAATTGAATTTGAAGTTATTCTAAAAGATTATATTAATTTGGATGATTGTCGAGGTTGCTGTAGCTACAAGGAAAAAGCTTTTTCGCTATAGCTCGGCTATGCGGGAAAGTTTTTAACGCCGAAGATGCAGTAAGATCGGCAATCCCAGACTTTTTAACGATCAACCAATTTGTACTTCTTTTTTAATTCTTCATATACCACTGCCGGCACCATGCTTTCAATATCCCCGCCAAACTGCACCGCTTCCTTGATGATAGACGAACTGGTGAAAATCCATCGAAGCCCTGTCATGAGAAAAACGGTCTGGACCTCCCGGTTTAATTTCCGGTTCATCAGCGCCATTTGAAATTCAAATTCAAAATCAGACACCGCCCGCATTCCGCGTAAAATCGCATGGGCATTCCGCTTGACGGCATAATCCACGAGAAGGCCGCCGTAGGAAGCGATTTCGATATTTCCAATATCCTTTAAAGATTTTTCAAGCAGTTCAATCCGTTCGCTGACTGTAAAAAGGGATTTTTTTGCCGGGTTTTCAAGAATTGTCACAATGATTTTATCAAAAAGTTTCAAGCCGCGTTTGATAATGTCAATATGCCCGTTAGTCACCGGATCAAATGAGCCTGGATAGATTGCGGTTTTTCCCATTGAAATGAATCCTTAAAATTTAATGATAAGCGTTTATTTAAACTAAACTGAGAGTTTTTCCTGTAACATAACCGACAAAAAGGAAACAAGCGTTTTTCCGTAAATCCTCTGGTCTTTTAGGTGCAGCCCCGAGAGGTCTTCCGGAACAGCCTCGGCGGCAGAGTGTTCAATGACGATCGTTGCGCTGTCTTTTAAGACATCCCTTTTTATCAGTTTTTTCAATGTCGGCACAATATAATTTTTATTGTAGGGCGGGTCCATGAATACCAGGTCATAAGCCGGAGTCTCTGACTGCAGGCAGTTCAGGTTTTTGGCAATATCCCATCGAGTGACCCGGGAGCGGTTTTCCATTTTGCATGCGAAGATGTTCTTTTGAATGATTTTTACGGCAGATGCTGATGAATCGATAAAAGCAGCGCTGGCAGCCCCCCGGCTCAGGGCTTCAAGGCCGAGGGCCCCGGTACCGGCAAAAAGATCAAGCACCGATGCGTTGTCAATATGCGGGGCCAGAATATTGAAAACCGACTCCCGTACCCGGTCGGCAGTGGGACGCGTGGCAACGCCCTTCAGGGAAACTAATTTTTTGCCTTTAAATGATCCGCTGATGATTCGCATGTTTTATACCTGAGGGGGCCGGAGGCTGCCATCTTCTGCACTATTAATGACTTGCATGTAATCCACTATGGCTTCGCCATTAAATGCCTTGCATACGGCAGCCTCGAACCCGTCCTGTAATTCCGGTGAAAACTTGTGACAACCTTATTTTTTGGGTAATCTTTTCTTTAGATATGCTTTGTCCAGCCCCATTATTCTGGCTGTTTTGGCAATGTCATGATTGTTTTCCGCAAGCTTGCGGGCAATGAATTCTCTTTCAAAATTGTCCTTAGCCTCGTCAAGCCCATCAATGGAAAAAAGGGATGATTCCGTGGAGTGGGCGGCCTGTTTTTTCGGGTTATAGGGCACCGGGATATCATCTGTTTCGATGGTGTCATTTTCAACAACAATTGACAGGCGATCCAACAGGTTTTTGAGTTCCCGGACGTTTCCCGGCCATGTAGAGTTCTGTAAGATTTTCAGTGCATCCGCTGTTATCTTTTTCGGAATCGTCCGGTTCTTTTCAGCAATCTGGTTCAGGAAGGTATTTACCAGGTCCGGGATGTCTTCCCGGCGTTCTCTTAACGCCGGAACAGTCATGGGAACGACATTTAAGCGGTAGTACAAATCTTCCCGGAATCGTCCGGCTTCGATTTCTTTTTCCAAATCCATGTTGGTTGAGGCAATGATACGCACATCAGCGGTTAACATTCGGCTGCCGCCGACCCGTTGAAATTGTTTTTCCTGTAAGATTCGCAGGATAGAAGCCTGTGTTTTAAGCCCCAGGTCGCCGATTTCATCAAAAAACAGGGTGCCCTGGTGTGCGAGTTCCAGTTTTCCTTTTTTTTTGGCTGTGGCTTCGGTAAAGGCGCCTTTTTCCTGCCCCAGTAATTCACTTTCAATCAGATCGTCGGACAGGGCGGCGCAGTTAATATCTATCAACGGGTATTCGGATCTTGCACTGAACTGATGGATCATGCGGGCAACCAGTTCCTTGCCCGTGCCGTTTTCGCCGTTAATGAGCACCCAGGCATCCGTTGGTGCGGTAATGCTGATTTGTTTTCTCAACTCCTGAATCGTCTGGCAGTTTCCGGTGATGGAGTTTTTTTCAATGGTTTTTTTTCTCAGAAACCGGTTTTCTTCTTCCAGACGCCTGAAATTTAAGGCATTATTAATCCCTACAATTACTTTATCAATGGACAGCGGTTTTTCAATAAAGTCAAATGCGCCGATTTTTGTCGCGTTGACCGCAGTTTCAATGGTGCCGTGTCCGGTAATCATAATAACCGGGGTCGTGGGGAAATTCTTTTTGATTTCTTTTAACGTATCAATACCGTCAATGCCGGGCATCCAGATATCTAAAAGAACCAGGTCCGGGGATTCGGATTCAAGCGTTTTTAAGGCTTCATATCCGTTTGAAACGGTCATGGTTTCAAACCCCTCATCAGAGAGTATGCCGGACAATGATTTTAAAATGGAAACTTCATCATCAACGATCAGAATGGAGGGAAACATGGGAATGGACTCCTTTGTTTATCAAGTGTGTTGAAATTATTTCTTTTTTTATATTTTTAGTTATTTAGGTATAAGGTTTAAGGTATAAGGTATAAGGTCAAAGAAAAAATCGACGACCTTTTTTCAATCATCCTTTATGTGCGGGTTATAATTCCCGGCTTACTCAATGGTATTAATCATACGTTTTATCTTTTAATTTAAATGCCAACCCTCTGGCGCTATAAGAACAAAAGTTTTGCCAATGAGAGTAGTTGGTGAAACTGTTTTTTTATGGCAGCCCGCTTTTTTGTTCTATGTGGAGGTAAAGACTATATGCTAATGCTCTTTTTTTCATCCCTGATTGCTTCCAGTAAAGAGATCAAAGACTCTTTGGCCGAAGTGAAATATGTCTTAAACTCTGCAAACGCTTCTTCTCTATTCTTGCGAGTTAGCCGGCCGGAATTGCTTATAACCTGAAGAACATGGTGAACACTACCTTCTTTATTCGGTCCTCCCACAACCAACACAGGGTGGGCTCCTGTCTTGTGATGCGCAAATGCATTCCGTAATGACATAACTTTGTGGATCGCGTTCTGGTCTAATGTAAATTTTAATTCTTGAGCGATTGCCATAGATATCTTCACTTTTGAGCCCATTGGCATAATTGAACTGTCCAAGACTACATTCCAAAAAAACATAAATCTGTTCTTTGTAGGAGCGCAAAATTTTTCAATTACTTGGTTCAGCAAGTTTTCAATAGATGCAGTGCAGTCAACAACCGTTACAATGTCTTTTTCATCGGTCACGGTGATAATCCTTATCTAATTTGGATGTTCAATGTTCGATGTTGGACGTTCATCTTTTACCCTTCAGCCTTCAGCCTTCTACCTTCAGCCTTCCCCCTGTCCTTCAAACCGGAAACTCAATAACAAACCGTGCCCCCTGCGGCTCATTGTCCTCAACATGGATCTTGCCCTTATGGTCGGAAATAATGGTGCTCACAATGGCCAGTCCCAATCCCATTCCGGATTTTTTGGTGGTAAAATCCGGTTCAAACAAAGACGGCTTGACCGTATTGGAAATCCCCGAACCCGTATCCGCCACGATCAGTTTAACGATTTTTTTATCCATGCTGTGTTCGATGGTTACAGTGATCCGGCCGTCTGTGCGAATGGATGCAATGGCATTATCGATTAAATTGATCAGGGTTTGTTTGATCTGCTGCCGGTCGAGTTTCAATATCGGAATGTTGTCCGGTATATGGGCGGCAAACCGGATGTTTGGGAGCCCTTCTTTATACAGCGCAATGGTTTCATATATGATCGGCGGCAGCTCACACGGTTCCGGATTGGCCGTGGGAAACCGTGCAAATGTCGCAAATTCATTAATTAGATTCTTGATCAGTTCCGTGTGATCGATAATTGTCTGAGTGCATTCTTCAAAAACAGGGTCATCGATGGTTTTTTTATATTTGCGTTTCAGCCGCTGCGCGGACAGGGAAATCGGGGTCAGCGGATTTTTGACTTCATGGGCGATCCGTCGGGCAACTTCCCGCCATGCGGACATTCGCTGTGCTTTTTCCAGTTCGGTCATGTCGTCAAAAACCATCACCAGGCCGATCTGACGTCCGGCATCATCTTTTAATGAATTAAAGTTTACCTTAAAGCTTTTGGGCCGGCCCCCGATGGTCATGTTTAATGACCTGGACAGACTTTCTTCCCGCTTATTCCAGAACCGGTCATAAATTTCATCCACCAGATCATTGTGCTGATTTTTCAAAATATGTTTATAGCTTTTTTTGGTAATGGTGGACGCGTGAATATCAAGCATTTTTTCGGCGCTGTGGTTTGTTGTTGCCACAAGCCCTCGGGCGTCCAGGGAAACAACACCGGTGGATACATTATTTAAAACAATTTCCATATACCGCCGTCTTTCTTCAATTTCGATATTTTTCTCAAACAGTTCCCGGGCGGAGAGTTCCAGTTCTTTTCGGGAAAAACGCAGGTCCCGGGTCATTTTATTAAATGAATCGACCAGGGTTTTGATTTCATCCTCAGCCACTACATTGATATTATAAGTCAGGTCGCCGCCGGCAACGCGTCGTGTGCCTTCCGCCAGTTCCATGATCGGGATGGTAATGCTTTTGGACAGATACATGCCGAACCAGATGGCGCAAAAGACGACCAGCAGGGCGACTACCGTCAGGATTATATAATATGTAAACTGTACGGGCTGTTTCAGCATCTTTGTCTGCTGGTATTCTTCAAACCCTTTTGAAATAGATGCCAGGTTTTTGACAAGGTCCGGGGGAAGCAGCACACTGATGACAACAAATCCTTTGATTTCGTTTTCAGCCGCCCCGAACGGAATAGCGGAAATATTGCGTATGACTTCCCCGCCGTCAAAATTTTCCGAAACAGACCAGGTCTCGGCTTTTCGATTGATGCCGGTTTGAAAGTCATTCCCGCTGATTGCACCAAATGCTTTGTCCCCGAGTTTCGAATCCACGGAAGAGGTCAGCCGTTTGAATTTGGTATTGTATACTTCAACAACATTTAAGTTAAATGCCCGCTGAACTACCTGGGTATAGTTTGAAAGCTCTTTTTTGTTTTT
Source organism: Desulfococcaceae bacterium (assembly GCA_030145385.1). GTDB lineage: Bacteria > Desulfobacterota > Desulfobacteria > Desulfobacterales > Desulfosalsimonadaceae > SURF-3. Next base: position 23,832 of record JAQYVU010000051.1, on the reverse strand, counting down.
AGCCGATAACAGGTCGCGGCTGTTGATCTGGTAGGCTGCTTTGTCCAGAAAGAAGGTGTTGTTCTCTTCCACGAGTTTATACAGATTCCGGCCCACAGCCAGCGAATTGTCCAGGGACTGGTCAATGGGGATTTTAAACCAGAACTCGATGCTTGATGTGATGAAATGGAGTGAAAAAAAGAACAGGACGGTGGACGGCAGCAGTGTCAGCGCAATGAATGTCGCCACGAGCCTTGTTCTGAGTTTGCTCCCCTCTACTTTTTTCCGTCGTTCATAAATCAGTTTAACCAGGTTTCTGAATACCAGGAAAATAAGCAGAACCACCAGCAGCATATTGATGTTGATCAGAATAAACATCAATACCATGTTCGATACCGGGATGTCGCTGTTGAACTGCAGTGCTTTGACGGTGAAAAATGACAGAAGTGTAACGATCGCAATGACGACACCGATGATGATGTAATCGCGCTTACGGCGTCTGCGGTTGTCCTGGGATTCGGAAATCACAGGGGCTTTATACCTGTTTCGTCTTTTAACGATAGCTGCTTTTAATTTATGGGTCGTGGAAGAAGGGCGTTTAGTAAACAAATTCATAAGAGTGCCATTCGGTTTCAAAGTCCCACAGGGAAGCAAAAAATAGAATGTAATTAAGGATAAACGGCAGCTTGACTTTGTCAAGTTCCGCCTTGGCCGTGATCAGATACCGGTTTCCTTTTCGCAGTCTTTTTACAGGGGCTATTTTCAGGCCGTTGATCTCGGACATCATCTTTTTTGCTTCATCAAATGATTCTGTGATAACGGGTTTATTGTCCTGCCAGGATTTTTTGATGATATAATGATTTTTCAGGTTATGGTATTTCAGCGTATGGGTCACATTCAGTTCAAGGATCTGTTCGTCCGCCCAGGCTGTCCGCACGCGGTTTAAGTTAATAAAAAAAGAAAAAGTTGCCGGAATGCCGTTTGATACAGCCTCTTCCAGTTTTTCATTAAACGCGCCTTCGACTTTGAGAGAAAGCAGCAGGTCATCGGTGGTGTCGGTCACCTTGATACCGCTCAGCTGCACATCGATGGCAAATGCGGATAAGGGTATCAGCAGGGTGAAGCATAAAAGCAAAGGGATAATTTTAATCTGCTTTTGCATTCTCGTCCTTGTATTTTGTTTGTCTCAATCGCTTGAAATTATATCAAAATTTCTTTAGGTTCCAGGATATTTTGATTTTTGGCTTCAAATGCTTCCAGGGTCATGGTTTCCCATGCGGATTTTTGTTTAAAAAATTCTTTTAAGAATTCATGGTTGAACAGATGTCCGGATTTATACAATACAGCGTGCCCGATAATCGGCATTCCCAGAAGCGAAAAATCGCCGATGCAGTCAAGGATTTTATGGCGCACGAATTCGTCGGCAAACCGGAGTCCGTCCTCATTCATTACACCATTTTCATCAATCACCACGGCATTGTCAAGGGACCCGCCTTTTGCCAGGCCATAGAATTTCAAGTATTCCACCTCATGCAGAAAACCAAATGTCCGGGCTTGGGCGATGTCTTCTTCAAATGTTTTTTCCGTTAAATCAATGGAAAAGGTTTGATTGCCGATTGTCGGATGATCAAATTCAATGGTGCAGGTAATTTTAAAGTTCCGGGCCGGGTACAGTTTGACGGATTTCCCGTCTTTTTCCAGCACAATGGGGTCTTTGATGACAAAATACATCCGTGGCGCATCCTGGGAAACAACGCCGGCATCTTTGATTTTTTGGGTGAACAACGCAGCACTGCCGTCCATGATCGGGGTCTCATGACCGTCAATGTCAATCACCACATTGTCAATGGAAAGTCCCGCAAGACAGGCCATTACATGCTCGATGGTGGAAACAATACAGCCGTCGTCTCCAATTACGGTGGCCAGGCTGGTATCGACTACCCGGTTAAAATGGGCTTTGATCATGGGTTGTGCCGGAAGATCGACACGTTTGAAATTAATGCCGTAGTTCGGGGGGGCGGGATTAATCGTCAGGTTGACTTTTTCCCCGGAATGGACCCCCACGCCGGTAAAGCGGGCCGGATTTTTTAAGGTTCGCTGTTTGTATGCCATAACCATATTCGGCTGTATTATCCTTATTTAGTTTTTAATATGCAAATTTTTATTACAATATATTAAATTGTCGCCGGTATCAATGTTTCAAACAATTTTTATATTCGGCATTGAAAATGAATTCACAGTCCTGTTCGGTGCCTGGCGTTGGTATTATTAATTGTTTTAAGCAATAAATATAGCCGATCAGATAAGAAATTGCAATCTGCTCATCATCTTTTAGGATTTAGAGTGTATTTATGCATTGTTATCTTAAAGCGGCTTTGTTATATTTCACAATTCTGAATTAATGAAAAGAATAAAATTTTTTCTTATTAAAATTGAGCGATTGCCGAGGTTGCCCCAAATATAAAACGGCAACAAGGAAGATGCTGCTCCGCTATAGTGGCCTGTGCGGTATGGCATCTGAAGCCGTAGATGCGGTAAGATCGGCAATCGTCGTATACGCTGAGGGGGGATCTTTGCTTTCCAGAGTTTTGACCAGCGCGGTTGTCGGAATCGATGCGTATTTGATGGAAGTTGAGGTGGATATTTCCCGGGGGCTGCCCGCGTTTACCACCGTGGGCCTGCCGGAAGTTTCCGTTCGGGAAAGCAAGGAACGGGTAAAGGCTGCCATTTCTAACTCCGGTTATACGTTTCCGGATGACCGGATTACGGTGAACCTGGCCCCCGCAAACATCAAAAAGGACGGGACCGGTTTTGATTTGCCCATTGCCATGGGGATTCTCACGGCCACCGGTATGATTGCCGAAAAAGAAGTCGATCAATTTCTGATGATCGGGGAGTTGTCGCTTGACGGCCGGATTAAACCGGTCAACGGGTCTCTTCCAATGGCCATTGAGGCTAAACGGCTGGCATATCCGTCAATCCTGGTGCCTTATGAAAACCGCCGGGAAGCCGCGGTGGTGGACGGCATATCGGTTGTGGGCGTAAAAACGCTGGCCGAAGCTGTGGATTATGTCCGCGGTGAAAAGCAAATCAGTCCGGAATTATTTGATTTAAGCAATGTGTTTAATGAAAATCAGTTATCGGAGTCTGATTTTTCCGAAGTCGCGGGCCAGCAGCATGTCAAGCGGGCCATGGAGATAGCGGCCGCGGGCGGACATAACCTGATCATGATCGGGCCTCCGGGTTCCGGAAAAACAATGATGGCTAAACGGTTTGCCGGCATTGTTCCGGAAATGTCGTTTGAAGAAGCCATTGAAACCACGAAAATTTTCAGCGTTGCAGGACTGCTTGAAAAGGATCAGGCGCTGGTCACACAGAGGTCTTTTCGGGCACCCCATCATACCATATCCGATGCCGGTATGATCGGCGGAGGAAATATTCCGCGGCCGGGCGAGATCAGCCTGGCGCACAACGGCGTTCTTTTTTTAGATGAGCTGGCGGAATTTAAAAAACCGGTTTTAGAAGCGCTTCGACAGCCCCTTGAGGATCGGCGGGTGACTATTTCCCGGGCGGCAACGTCGATTACCTATCCGTCCGGGTTCATGCTGATTGCGGCTTTAAACCCCTGTCCCTGCGGTTATTATACTCACCCTAAGCAGGAGTGCCGGTGCTCGTATCATCAGATTCAAAAGTACCGGAATAAAATATCCGGCCCCTTGCTGGACCGGATCGATATCCATATCGAAGTGCCGCCGGTCGCGTATCGGGACCTGCGAAACGCCGTTGCTCAAGAGTCTTCTGCTCGTATCCGTGCGCGGGTGACAAAAGCCAGAAATTACCAGACCCGGCGGTTTGGCGCTGAAAATATTCTCACCAACGCGCAAATGAAAAATCGCCATTTAAAGAAGTTTTGCCCAATTGATCAGGCGTCGGCGCAGCTTCTGGAAGCGGCGGTTGACAAACTCAACCTGTCGGCCCGTGCTTATAACCGGGTGTTAAAGATTGCCCGGACCATCGCGGATCTTGAGGATGATCAAAACATTCGGGCGGATCATATTGCAGAAGCGGTGCAATACCGGAGCCTGGATCGGAACTTATGATAGTCTTCCAGATAAAAATTTCGGATGCGTTATCGGTCGGGGATATACTCCTTGTATTATCCTCTCCCTGCTGCCTTTCCAAAATTATTATCTGAAAGCCTATAGTTGGCTATCGCGAAAATATTTTTTGTTTTTTGGACATGCAAACTTGACAATTCTGAAATAAATCAGGGCGATTTGTTGGTTAAATGAAGGAGTCACATTGTTACCACATGACGTATGGGCGCAAGTAAATTTAGGGTCCATTTCACACAATATCAAACAAATTAAGAGCCTGTTAAGCCCTTCTATTCGGCTGATGGCGGTGGTGAAGGCCAATGCCTACGGACATGGAATATCCGAGGTTGCCGGTCGGGTCCTGTCTGCCGGTGCAAATGTGCTGGGTGTGGCAAGGGTTAATGAAGCGGTCCGCATTCGGGAGGCCGGTTTTGATGCACCCATTCTTATTTTCGGGCATACGCCGCCGGAAATGGCTGCCGTATTAATTGATTATAATTTGACACAGACTTTCTGGTCATATCAAACGGCGCGCCTGTTTTCTGATGCTGCCCAACGCATGAACCGGGAAATTAAAGCCCATTTGAAGGTGGATACCGGGATGGGCCGCTTAGGCGTTGTCCCCCGTGACCTTTGTTTGCCGCCTGACAGTTCGCATATTTCGGATCATGCCGTTAGAGAGGCCGTATCCATCAAAAAACTTTCGGGGATTCATCTTGAGGGGATTTATACGCATTTTGCAACAGCGGACGTTTCGGATAAGACGCTGGCCCTTCGGCAGTTTGCAATTTTTAATGAATTTATCGACCAATTGAAAAAACAAGGCATTGAATTTGAGATTCGCCATGCTGCAAACAGCGCGGCAATCATCGATATGCCGGAAACCCATTTGGAAATGGTACGGGCGGGCATATCCGTTTACGGCTACTATCCCTCCGAGAATGTTGATTTAAATAAAATCAGCATTTTGCCGGCAATGACATTAAAATCCAGAATTATTCATTTGAAAAAAGTGAATTCAGGTTTTGCGGTAAGTTACGGGGCAACCGAAAAAACTTTTCGGCCAACAGTTATCGCAACGGTTTCGATTGGATATGCGGACGGTTACAGCCGGCTATTGTCATCAAAGGGAAAAATGCTGGTCCGCAACCGCCTTGCCCCGGTGATCGGCAGAGTTTGTATGGATCAGACAATGCTGGATGTGGGCGAAATCCCGGATGTGGCAGTCGGCGATGAGGTGGTGGTTTTCGGACCCCATGAAAACTTATCTGTCGGGGCGGATAATATTGCAGAATTGACAAATACAATCAGTTATGAAGTCCTGGCAGGGGTTTCCGAACGCGTTTCCAGGGTATATATCCGGTAAAACAGGTATATAGGTGGGTGCGCAATATATTGTGTATATTTAAGAATTTATACCTGCATATAGCGGAAAAACGGATTTATAACTATTTGTAACTGTTGATAAAAGGGATTTCCCAAAATCTCTTGACAAGAAATATGGAGGGTGTTAAATAAATTATTTTGCATATTGAAATAGCTTATCCGTTTGATTTTTTTAGGTATACTGATTTGCGCTTATGAATACAATGATTCATAAGTGTTATAAAATAAAAAAGATAGAATAGATCGACAGAACAGATTGATCAAATTAATAGCCAATTAATTTTTTTTTTTGTAATTGTAAGAAAGGAGGTGCGCCAGCTAAGGCACTATTGAATCAAGCCAGTATAGATAAAAGTGGAATTGTTATTCACTTTCTTTAAACTTAAATAGGAGGTAAAGAATGCCAAGTTTCGTAATTGCTGAAAAATGCGACGGATGTAAAGGCGGGGATAAAACAGCATGCATGTACATTTGTCCTAACGACCTGATGGTTTTGGATCCCAATGCAATGAAGGCTTACAACCAAGAGCCGGATCAGTGCTGGGAATGTTTTTCATGTGTAAAAATTTGCCCGACCCAGGCTATTGAAGTCAGAGGTTATTCGGATTTCGTTCCTCTGGGAAGCAGCATTATGCCGATGATGGGTACCGAAGATGTTATGTGGACCTGTAAGTTCAGAAACGGCCTCATCAAACGCTTTAAGTTCCCCATTCGAACAACGGCTGAAGGCGCTGCAAATGCGTATCCGGATCTGCAAGGCAAAGATCTTGACAGTGGCCTGCTTTCAACTGAAGAAGCAGATGGTTATGCAATCCCGACACCAATCGCAACTGTTTAATTAAACGATTGTTTTGTTGAGATACACTTATGAATACAAAATTAATATCTTAAGGAGGATATACAATGGCATTACCGAATAAAGCTTTAGGTGAGCTCAAGGCCGTAAGGGATCCCGAAGTCGAAGAGCGTGAAGTCGATATTCTTATCGTAGGTGGTGGTATGGCAGCCTGCGGAACCGCGTTTGAAGTTAAAAAATGGATGAGCGAAGGCCAGTCCGTGCTTCTTTGTGACAAAGCGGCAATGGAAAGATCCGGTGCGGTTGCTCAGGGTCTGTCCGCTATCAATACTTACATCGGCACCAACACTGCTGACGATTACGTCCGCATGGTTCGAAACGACCTGATGGGTATTGTTCGTGAAGATCTTATTTTTGACCTTGGTTGTCATGTTGATGATTCCGTTCATCTGTTCGAAGAATGGGGACTTCCGGTCTGGAAAAAAACTGACGACGGAAAAAACCTTGACGGTAAAAAAGGCCAGAAAGCCGGTACGCTGAAAAGCGGCGCTACTCCTGTACGTACAGGTAAATGGCAGATCATGATCAATGGTGAATCATACAAAAGAATCGTTGCCGAAGCAGCCAAACTGGCGCTTGGAGATGACAACATTCTGGAACGTGTATTCATCGTTGAACTGTTGAATGACGCTAACAACCCGGGCCAGATCGCCGGCGCAGTTGGTTTCTCTGTTCGTGAAAACAAAGTATACATCATCAAATGTAAAACCATGATGGTTGCATGTGGTGGTGCAGTTAATATTTATCAGCCGCGTTCGGTTGGTGAAGGAAAAGGCCGCGCATGGTATCCGGTATGGAACGCAGGTTCCACATATACTATGGCGCTTCGCGCTGGTGCTGAACTTTCCATGATGGAAAATCGTTTCACCCCGGCTCGTTTCAAAGATGGTTACGGCCCGGTTGGCGCCTGGTTCCTGCTGTTCAAAGCAAAAGCACTGAACGGTCTGGGCGAAAACTTTGCCGCCAGCGATGCTGCTAAAGCAGAACTTGCAAGATTTGCACCTTACGGAACCGCAGCAATTACACCGACCTGTCTGCGTAACCATTTGATGCTGTTTGAAATGAAAGAAGGCCGTGGTCCGATCATGATGGATACGGTTACTGCTCTTGGTGAACTTGGTAAAACCATGGACAAGAAAGAACTCAAGCATCTGGAAGCAGAAGCATGGGAAGATTTCCTTGACATGACATGTGGCCAGGCCAACCTGTGGTGTGCTCAGGACTGCGAACCGGAAAAGAAAAATTCCGAAGTTATGCCGACTGAACCGTACCTGCTGGGATCTCACTCCGGCTGCTGCGGTATCTGGACTTCCGGCCCGGATTTCGACTGGGTACCCGAAGATTACAAAATTAAGTTCAATGACAAAGTTTACAACAGAATGACTACAGTTGCCGGTCTGTTCACAGCTGGTGACGGTGTTGGTTGTTCCGGTCACAAATTCTCCTCAGGTTCTCATGCTGAAGGTCGTATGGCTGCGAAAGAAATGGTAAAATTTGTTCGCGACAATGCTTCTTTCGTTCCGACCCTGAAAGAAACCAAGGAAGAACTGGTTGACCTGGTTTACAAACCGGTCAGAACCTACCTTGACAACTGTGAATACACCACTGCAGCAGACATCAACCCGAATTACATCAAACCTAACGGAATGATGTACCGGATGATGAAAGCCACCCATGAGTATGGTGCAGGAACAGCTACATTCTACCAGACCACCAGCAAGATGCTTGAAGTTGTTCTGGATCTTCTTGAAACCATGCGCGCTGACTGTGAAAAACTGGCAGCAGCTGATCTGCATGAGCTCATGAGAGCTTGGGAAATCTACCACAGACTGTACACCGTTGAAGCACATCTTCGACACATCCAGTACAGAAAAGAAACCCGTTACCCGGGCTTCTACTATCAGGCAGACTTCCCGGGACAGGATGATGAAAACTGGTTCTGCTTCACAAACTCTACTTATGACAAAGCAGCAAATACGTGGAGTCTGAAGAAAGTTCCTTATACCAAGATCATTCCTGACTAAACCCAGGCGACGACGAATAAGTCGTTAATAATACCTCCAGGTGCCGTTTTCGGCACCTGGAGGTTTTTATTAATATGCACCGTATCTTTTTCGGCCTGAAAAAGGCATTACAAGTTCTGGGATCCTAAAACTGGGAGCCGGAGATCAGTAAACAACGATTTTGGTTTTTTGCTTCAGTCCGGCGTTGAGTTTTAGGTTTCGAGTTGTCGTTGTATTTCGAAATACCGAATGAATTTAAGGGAATCGCGTGAAGCGACCCCCAAAGTATAAATGCAGTGTAAATAAATATACAGAAATTATTTTAAGTTTATTTCATTAGAAACATTAAAAGCACGGAGGGATAGCATGACTGAAGACAAATCAGCCCCTTTAAGCGGAAGCATCATGGTGGTTGGCGGGGGAATCAGTGGGTTGACCACTGCCCTTGAAGCTGCCGAAGTGGGGTACGAAGTGTTCATCGTTGAAAAAAATCCTTATCTGGGCGGAAGAGTATCGCAGCTGAATCAGTATTTTCCAAAGCTGTGCCCCCCCACCTGCGGGTTGGAAATCAACTTCCGACGGATTAAAGACAATCCGAATATTAAATTTTTTACGCTGGCCGAAGTTGAAAAAGTAAGCGGCGAACCCGGCAGTTACGATGTAACAGTTAAATTGAATCCAAGATATGTCAATGAAAACTGTACGAGCTGCGGCGAGTGCGCGGATGCCTGCCAGGCTGAATTGCCCAATGAATTTAATCTCGGAATGGATAAAACAAAAGGTGCGTATCTGCCCCATGCAATGGCGTTTCCGGCACGATATGTGATTTCTCCCCAGATTATCGGGACCGAAGATGCCAAGCGCTGCCAGCAAGCCTGCAAGTATGACGCAGTGGATCTGGAAATGCAGGCCAAGACCATTGACTTAAACGTCGGCTCCATTGTCTGGGCAACCGGTTGGGAACCCTATGATGCCTCAAAGATCGACAATCTCGGTTTTGGCCGGTATCCGAACATCATTACCAACATGATGCTGGAACGGCTGGCTGCACCCAACGGACCGACCAAGGGCCAGATCCTTCGTCCGTCCGATGATAAAGAACCGGAAAGTGTTGCATTTGTTCAGTGCGCCGGTTCCCGTGACGAGAATCACCTGCCTTACTGCTCTTATATCTGCTGCATGGCTTCGCTGAAGCATGCCACGTATATCCGGGCACGGTATCCGGAAGCCAAAATCTATATTTTTTACATTGATATGCGGGCCCCTGGCTACCGGTATGAAAAATTCTATAAAAAGATTAAAGAAGATGAAAACGTTTTCTTTATCAAGGGTAAAGTCGCTGAAGTGGAACAGGCCGACGATAACAATCAGATTACCGTGGTTGCTGAAAATGCTGTTACCGGAGAAAAAGTCCGCCAGACAGTGGACATGGTGGTACTTGCTACCGGCATGCAGCCCACAGCAGCAGATGCCAAACTGCCGGCCGGTGAACTGAAATATACGGAAGACGGGTTCATCATCAATGATGCTGAACAAGGTGGTATGTTCGCTGCCGGATGTGCCAATAAACCGGCCGATGTTGTATCGTCAAACCAGAATGCGACCGGTATGGCGTTAAAGGCGATTCAAACCCTGGTGAGGAGGTAACCATGGATAAAAAATATGGTGTATATATCTGCACAGGTTGCGGCATCGGAGATGCCCTTGATATAAAAAGTCTCAGTGACGTGGCTGAAGAAGAAGGCCTCTCCTGCCAATCCCACCCGTTTCTTTGCGGCAAGGAAGGTGTTGAGCTGCTGAAAAAGGATATTGCTGAAAAGGGCGTCAACACACTGATGCTTGCTGCATGTTCCCGCCGCGTCAATTATGATGTATTCCGTTTTGACGGCTGTATTGTTGACCGGATCAATCTCCGGGAAGGTGTTGTCTGGTCCCATCCGCGCCCGGAATTTCCGGCATTGACGGAAGAAGAAAAAGAAGACGAGGATAATTTTGACCGTGTTCAGATGATGGCGGAAGATTACCTGCGCATGGGCATGGCCAAGACAGAGAAGATCAAACTGCCGGAGCCTTATGTGCTGGAAAATTTTACCAAAAAAATTCTGGTGCTTGGCGGTGGTGTGACTGGTATGACATCAGCGATCGATGCCGCGAAAGCCGGTTATGAAGTGACTATTGTTGAAAAGCAGGCTCAACTGGGCGGTAATGTGGCCAACTGGCGTCAGCAGCTGCCGGTATCAGCCCCATATGAAAATTTGATTCCCACCGTGGTTGCCGATAAAATTGCTGCTGTTGAAGCAGATGGCAACATCTCGGTTAAGCTTGAAACGGAAGTTGCGCGTATTGCCGGTGAACCCGGAAACTTTACGGTTACGATGAAAAAACCGGGTGAAAAGATCGAATTTGACGTACCGTTTCCGCTGCCCGAAGAAATGAAGCTGGATGAAGCCGGAAAAGAACTGGATGTCGAAGCCCAGCATGCGAAATATCTGGAATACAATGAAGGCAGGAAAGACATTCTTCAGCTGGATCCGGATGGTGAAAAATTCGGTGCAGTCATTCTGGCTGCCGGATGGCGTCCGTATCAGCCTGAAGAAGGTGAATTCGCTCATCTCGGACTGGGTCAGGTTCCCGATGTTGTGACCAACTATGAGTTTGAGGAAATTGCGTCAAAAGGCAAGATTGTCCGGCCGTCTGACGGCAAGGAAGCCAAATCTGTTGTATTTATCCAGAGTCCTGGCCAGGGTGATGATTCTGATTTCGCCTACACCGGCGCAGTCACCAGCATGGTAGCACTGAAGCAGGCCAAATACGTCTGTAACGATTATGATGATGGAAAAGCCTATATATTCTATCAGCATATGCGGACTCCCGGCCTGTCGGAAGGATTTTACAAGAGTATTCAGCAGACGCCCGGAATTTTTATGACCAAAGGTGAGGTGACCGGTGTTTCCAAAAACGGCAGTTCGCTTGCTATTGAAGCAGCTGACACACTTTTGGGTGATAACATCCAGGTAAATGTGGACATGGTTGTTCTTGCCACTGGTATGGTTCCTGTTACGGTTGACAGCCCGGTAATCAATCTGGCTTATCGTCAGGGCCCGGGATTCCGTGATAATGATATTTTTGACGGCTACGCAGATTCCAACTTTATCTGTTTCCCCTATGAAACACAGAGAACCGGTATCTATGCCGCTGGTGCCATTCGCCGGAGCATGACGGTTGACGAATCAATTGAAGATGCCACCGGTGCGGCATTAAAAGCGATCCAGTGCATTGAATCATCAAATCGCGGTGTGGCGGTTCATCCGAGATCGGGGGATATGACATTCCCGGATTTCTTCTTCCAGAGATGTACCCAGTGTAAACGGTGTACGGAAGAATGTCCGTTCGGTGCCTTAGATGATGATGAAAAGGGAACGCCGAAACCGAATCCGACCCGCTGCCGGCGCTGTGGAACCTGTATGGGCGCCTGTCCGGAACGAATCATCGGATTTGCCGACTACAATGTTGACAGTATCGGGTCCATGGTGAAATCGGTTCAGGTACCGTCTGAAGATGATTTTGATGAACCGCCGTTTAGAATTCTCGGTCTGGTTTGTGAAAATGACGCACTGCCGGCTTTGGATATCGCGGCCTTGAACAAACTGTCGTATTCCGCCGATGTCCGTCTGATTCCGGTGCGCTGCCTGGGTTCAGTCAACGTGATCTGGATCAAGGATGCCCTGTCTCAGGGCATGGACGGTGTTTTCCTGCTGGGCTGCAAACATGGCGATGATTATCAGTGCCATTTTGTCAAAGGCAGTGAGCTTGCCAGTATCCGTATGAAGAAAATCGGTGACGCGCTGGCCAGTCTGGCACTTGAAGAAGAACGGGTTGCTCAGTTTGAGGTAGCCATTGATGAATATGATAAACTTCCGAAGATCATCAATGACTTTGTTGAAATGGTTGAGGATCTTGGACCGAATCCGTTCAAGGGATTCTAATGTTATTTTGCATCCCCGCTTTTTTGTAAAAAGCGGGGATGCTGGATATATACGTATTCTAAAAATGGCGTTAATATGCCAATGCCAATATGGGAGGTACCAAAATGGCAGATAAATACCTGGTCGAACCAGATGTCGGCTTTATAAAAGAAATCGGCGAATATGGCGGAGATTCATTGAAAAAGTGCTTTCAGTGCGCAACTTGTTCAGTGGCCTGTCCGATATCTCCGGATAATAAACCATTTCCCAGAAAAGAGATGATAGCAGCCTCCTGGGGATTGAAAGATAAACTTGTCGGTAATGGTGACGTTTGGCTGTGTCATAATTGCGGCGATTGCTCTACACTGTGCCCGAGAGGGGCCAAGCCGGGGGACGTACTGTCCGCTATCCGGATGTATGCGATTTCTCACTATGCCGGTTTTCCTGCTCTGGGAAAAATTGTAAATGACCCGAAAAAACTTCCGGTGCTGTTTGCGATTCCGGCTGTTCTGTTCCTGGTGCTCGGGTTGATTTTTAAGATTTTTGGCATTCACTGGTTGAACTTCAGCCCGGAAAGAGTCATTGAGCATGGTGATACCGTTGGTCATATCGCTCATCACGCGTTTTTCCACACCTGGCTGGTGGACCTGATTTTTGTTCCGACATCCATTTTTGTTGTCGCGATATTTGCGCTGGGATTAAAACGAATGATTGCAGACATGCATGCCAATGCATTGCTTGAGGGTAAGACGGACAAAGAGAACATTGACCCCAAAGGGTTCGTTCAATCATTGATTAAAATCCTTCCGACGATTATGAAACATTCAAAATTTTCTGAATGCGGCGAAAATACCGAACGCGCCACCCCGCATATGATGGTATTGTTCGGTTTTATCGGTCTCGCCTTTGTCACCGGTTTTTTCTTCATCGTTTTATATGGAATCGGAATTCACGGTCCCTATGACGCACTGGTATGGTTACCGGTCAAAGTGATTGCCATCGTCAGCGGTATTGCACTGATTATCGGCAGTTTCCTGATGTTCAAAAACAGAAAGGCAAAAGCTGCGGATCAGATGAGTACCTACAGAGACTGGTTTTTGATTGGTCTGGTATTTGCGTTGGGCGCCACCGGCATGTTAAGTTATTTAACACGTCTGGCAGATGCTGCTTTCCTGACCTATCTTATTTATTATATCCATTTGATGTGTGTTTTTGTTCTTTTTATTTCATTGCCGTTTTCAAAACTGGCTCATCTGGTTTACAGAACAACCGCCATGGCATACAATGAATATGCAGGAAGAAAATAATATTTTTTTGTTTTAAAAATTTTTTGTTTTAGAAAATAAATTAAAAAGGGAGATTCGAAAAAATCGAGTCTCCCTTTTTAATTTTGAATCCGCAGGAGTTAAAAAATGCTTGGCGCCATTGCCGGAGACATCATCGGGTCAGTATATGAAGCCCGTCCCATCAAAACCAAATCGTTTGATTTGTTTTCCAACGCATCGCGGTTTACGGATGATACGGTTTTGACGGTGGCAATTGCGGACGCCATATTAAATAAAGAAGATTACGGGAAAACCATTCAAAGATACGGCCGAAAATATCCAAATGCCGGATATGGTTTTTTGTTTTACAACTGGCTGTTTTCGACAAATCCGGAGCCCTATAACAGTTGGGGAAACGGTTCGGCCATGCGGGTGTCTCCGGTGGGATTTTCGCTTGGCACCATCGACGAGGTGCTGGTTGAAGCGGAAAAAACAGCGGCAGTTACCCACAACCATCCCCACGGGATCGCCGGTGCCCAGGCCATTGCCCTTTCAGTATTTCTGGCGCGGAAAGGTCATTCCAAAGCAGAGATTCAAAAACAGGTCAGCCTCCGGTTCGGGTATGACCTGAACCGGACCATCGCCGAAATTCGTCCTTCCTATGGGTTTGATGTAACATGCCGGGGATCAGTGCCGGAGGCGATCATCGCGTTTCTTGAATCCGTTGATTTTGAAGACGCCATCCGGCTGGCGGTTTCTTTGGGCGGGGACAGCGATACCCTGGCCTGCATGGCCGGGGCCGTTGCCCAGGCTTATTATCATGATATCCCGGAAGACATTGTATCAAAGGTGTATGCGCGGCTGCCGGCGGAGTTTGTTGCGGTGATTGACGCGTTTAATCGTAAATTTAAATTATTCCTTTTGTGTGGAACGCGTTAATAATCATAAAAAAGGCGGCAAGCCAGTTTGTATACGCGAAGATTTTTTTAAGATGTTTGGGCTTGGTTTCCAAAGCAAATTTTCCCCCTGTTAGTCCGCCGATAATGGTAATAAAAGCCAGGGGAACAGCCCATAGAGGATTAAAATCTCCCTGAACGGCGTGTCCTGCAAACCCCATGAAGGAAGTTGCCGCAATCAATGCGGATGCCGTTCCCACTGCTGTATGCATTGAAACACCGCAAGCCAGCACCATCAAAGGCACCAGAAAAGATCCGCCGGATACACCGACCATCCCGGAACCTAAGCCGGTTAACACAGTGACGGGTAGGGCCACCCACAGGTTGACGCGATGGTTTTCACTGCCGGATTTAAAATTGATGATTCCAAAACCGCTTTTTCGGGTCAATGATTTTTTTTCCGTCACCGGAATAAGCATCACCGCTCCGGCTGTCACCAGCATCACCGCAAATATTATTTTAAGTGAAAAACCGCTGAACAAATGCGAATAATAACCCCCTCCCAATGCGGATACAGCGGTAATCGTTCCAATCAGGACAGCGATGGGCCATGCCACGGATTTGTTTTTTTGAAAAATTACCATTGCCGCAACGGCTGCGGCAAAAAGAATAAACTGACCGGTGGTGGCAGCCTGGTGCATGGGGATATTGGCCATTGCCAAAATCACAACATAAAAATTCCCGCCGCCTTTTCCAACCATGGTCATCAAAACGGACACCGTGAATATAAGGATTCCAACAATAATCAGGTGTATCATCTGGCAGTTATTCCTTATTTCCTGTTCTGAACAACTTTAAGTAGTTTGCCGGGTTTCAGCGCCTCGGTTAAAGCGGAATAGCCGCCTTCAATAATGCGTACATCCGGAAATCCTTTTGACAGCAGATAGGCATAGACGATTGAGGATCTGAAGTTTGCCGGGCAGAAAACAGCGATGGATTGATCCTTTGGAATTTCATCAATCCGGTCGGGGACTTCATTGGCCGGCATATTAATGCATTGTATGTTTAAGTGATACAACATGTTAATGGAGATGGAGCCTGCTTCTTCCCTGGACCGAACGTCCAGCAAAATCGCATTTTCCGTAGAGAAAAACTTTTCAGGTGCTATTTTATGTTTTCCCTTGCCAAAAAAATCCAGCGTAAGGTTTTTAAGTATTTGTTCCATGATAATTTCCTGTCTTTTAGAGCATAATCATCCACCAAGCGATGGCAGATCGTTTAAATTAAATCGCAAATTTATTTATCGGGATAAAGGATAAAGCGATGTTGAATCAGGTCGTGACATCTGTTGAAAACTATCAGGCCAGGTTGAACTGTCAAGAATGAATTGCCCCCGGTTTCTGCCTCAGACTTCCAGGGCCGTACAATTAATTGCCATAATATTTCTTTAAGCACTCATCACAAATGCCGTGACTAAATTGATCAGTCAAATTCAATTTGATTTAAAATCAGGCCCGAGGCGGGGGCAATATGTCGGAGCGGCTGATTATCCTTTCCTGTCAAAGAGTCTCTGATATCATTTAAACTGATTTCCCCCCGGCCGAGACTCAGCAGCTGGCCCATGATCAAACGGACCTGATACCGTAAAAACCCTTTTGACCGGATGAAGTACGCGTAACTTTCGGGCGGGAAAAAACTGGCTTTATACAGGGTGTTTTCTTTGATTTTGCTCACCATAATTTCCCTTTCAAACGTGGCCCCTGGTTTTGGTTTGGTGCAGTATTGGATGAAATTATGTTTTCCCTCAAACATTAATGCACCGGCTTTCATCAATTTAATATCTAACTCATCCTGAAAAAAACCGATCAGGGGCGCGCAAAAGGGATGGCATTTTTCACCAAAAGCAAACAGATAGATGTATTCCTTGGTTTTCGGGGTGTTGATAATGCTGAATTTTTTGTCGACTTCTTCAATTTCTAAGACTTTAATATCGTTGGGTAAATTTAGATTAAAATCAATCAGTAACTGATCCGGATCCAGTGGGTTGTCAACAAAAAGCTCAAAAGCGGAATGATTGGCAGATACTTTGGCATCGGTCCGGCTGGCCCCTAAAATTTTAAACCGGGTATGGCCTAAAATAAATTTCAGCGTTTTTTCAACCATATATTCAACAGTTCTTAACTTCGGCTGTTTGAGCCAGCCGTGGTATCGAAACCCCAGGTATTGAAAATGAATCAGGTAGTAGTGCTTTTGCATAATCTCAGCGCGATTTGAGGTTATTGGACGCCATCAGATTTTTATAAATATCTTCTTGCGATATAAAAGCAATAATACACACCAGAACATAAAAATATGGAAGACCGCAAATAATAAAGACCCGTTGACATTTCCGGCAATTGGCACGAACAGCTGATTGAAAATCCAGTTGTATCCGTTGGTAACGGCTCCATCTGATGTGCTGATTGTTATTAATCGCATAAAGATTTTGATCCAGAGAATGGAAATTATATAAACAAACAACGAATTGGTTCCAAAAACCACAAATGGATAATTCCATTTTTGATGTCCTTTAATATCGATCACCCATAACAAAATCGCGAGACATATCAGTGCCCAGCCTGTTGTGAACAGGACATAGGAACTGGTCCAGAGATATTTGTTGATGGGAAAAATAATTCCCCACGCGCTCCCTGTTAATACCGAGCAAACACCACTGAAAAAAATTATATAAACAGCAGATTTTAAATTGGATTTTGTTTGAAGCAGATAACCGGTCAAATAACCGGAAATGACCGTGGCAACTGCCGGCAATGTGCTCAGTAATCCTTCCGGGTCAAAGGCAATGCCTTTTCCATGCCACAGGTGATTTTCGCCAAAAAGATTGATGTCTATCACGCGAACCAGGTTGGTTTCTACGGCATACGGGTTTCCCTGCCCAAATCCGGCCAGCAGCAGCCAGTATCCGGTCAATATTATGCCGGATATGGCCATCAGCTCTTTGGGGTTGAACCGGAGGCACAGCAGGGATGCAATGCCATAAGCGATGGCGATTCGTTGCAATACGCCCAATATGCGCAGATTTGATATGTCGATTTTAAAGGGAAACGCGTTTAATGCCAAACCGATCAAAAAAATCAATAATACCCGCTTTAATATTTTTCCCGCAATGGCATAAGAAGCCGTATCGTTGAATTTTATAAAGGAATAGCGCATTGCCGCACCGACAATAAAAAGGAAAAACGGAAAAATTAAATCCGTCGGCGTGCATCCATGCCATTGAGCGTGTTTAAGGGGCTTATAAACAAAAGACCAGCTGCCCGGTGTGTTGACAAGAATCATAGCGGCAATGGTGATGCCCCGAAACGTATCCAGTGCTTTTAACCGATGTGTCCTGATAACGTCAAAACCTTGTTTTTTTTGTAATTTATCCGGGATGCAGTTCTGCTGTCACTGCGATCATTACCATCTTTAATGATTAGGTCAAATCCGAAAGGTTTTGCAAGTGTGAATGTGTTTTTAAATTATTGAGAAAACCGGGTTACAGCGGCCGGGACGCATTCCAGGCACCAATAAAAAAAAAGCCCGCTCTTATTTAAAAGAGCGGGCTTTTGAACTTCAATCAGGATTCAGCAAAAAAGCTAAAAGCCTGAATCTTTCTTTTTTTATTGCAGAGACTGGTAATAAGCAATCAGGATGTCTGCAACTTCCGGGCGTGAGAATTCTTTCGGCGGTTTGATTCCCTGGCCGAGCATTTCACGAACTTTGGTTCCGGAAAGAAGTACAAAGTCTTCTTTTGTGTGGCCTTCAACACGGCTCATCATGACAACCTTGTCCAGTTTCTTTGAATAAGCGGTATGATCTGCTCTGTAGATGTCGATCTGCAGGTCGTCTTTGGAGATGTCGTCGAAAATGGTCTGTGCGTCAAACGGGCCATAGTAGTCGCCGACGCCGGCATGGTCACGGCCAACGATCAGGTGTGTACAGCCACAGTTCTGGCGGAAGCAGGCATGCAGGACAGCTTCACGGGGACCGGCATACAGCATGTCAAATCCGTAACCGGTAACCATAACGGTGTTGGGCGGAAAGTAACATTCAACCATTTTACGGATACAGTCGTCGCGAACGTCAGCCGGAATATCGCCTTTTTTCAGTTTTCCAAGCAGCATGTGGATAAGGATACCGTCGGCTTTTTCATCTTCATACGCCATGCGGCAGAGTTCTTCGTGAGCCAGATGCATCGGGTTACGGGTCTGGAAAGCAACAATTTTTTCCCAGCCGAGTTTGCCCATTTCTTCGCGGATTTCAACGGCGGTTTTGAAAGTGCCGACGAATTCTTTGTCAAAATAAGAGTAGTTGAGTACCTGGATCGGACCGGCGATGCAGATTTTGCCGACTGTGTTAAATGCTTTTACGCCAACATGATCCATGTCATCGGTGCCGTAGATTTCTTTGGTCATTTCAGTCATCTGGTCAGCTGTGAATTCTTCAATGGATTCAACATCCTGGATAGCGATAACCGGATTGCCGTCTACGTTGGGATCCAGAAGGGCGATTCTTTTTGCGTCTTTAATCGCTGCAGCGTCTTCAACAACGTTCAGTACCGGGGTGGGCCAGAATTGGCCAGCGGTTGTTTTCATGGTCTTGGCAACGCTCATGGAATCGGCAACGTTCATGTAGCCTGTCAGCGGGGTAAAGTAACCGCCGGCCAGCATAACAGCATTCCCGGCAGCTGCGGAGCTGATAACGATTGAAGGCAGGCCTTCAGCTTCTTTAAGCAATTCGGCGCGTTTTGCGTCGTCTGCTACGTACAATGGCATTAATTTGTCTGAACCAAGTGGTTTAATCATAGTGTTCTCCTCTTGTGGATTAATTTAATAACCTAATTTATGTCTCTAATCTAATGGTGTTTTACTCACCAATATAAATTCAGTTAAATAAAGTATCGAAACAGCGGATCCGCCATGCTGTAACCCGAATTCGGCGAGTTGGCTGTATTAATTTTTGAAGAGCGGATTTCACTTTAAAAGCAATTTTTTTATCAATTGATTTTCCCTATGTCAAGATGATATTGAAAATTCCCGGCGCATTGCCGGCAAAGCCAGATAAATGCCTGTTAAATTGTAGAAAAAAATCATTTAAACGGGGTTTTTTGCAGATAGTCCGGATGAAAAGAGGTATTGAGCCGGTTGGATTGGTTTTACGGAAATATGGACAAAAAATCAGATTGTTCAAGATAGTCCAGGCTTGCGAAGAAATCTTCCCGTTCATGGGGCTCAAGAGTTACGACCGGTTTTTTTGTCATGTGTTTGATGTATTCAAACAACAGTTCAAAATTGATGCTGCCCTTTCCCATTCCCAGGTGACTGTCATTGTCTCCGAGGTTGTCATGAAGGTGGAGCTGTCCGATATATTTCCCGGCTGCGTCGAGCCATTTGTCCAGGGGGTATTTCCCAAAAGACGCCAGGTGGCCCACATCCAGGCAGTAGCCGATATGTCCGGGATCAAGTTGTTCCAGTACTTGTAAGAGTTCGCCCGGGTCTGTTTCATAGACATTCTCAAGCATCAGGCGGGTTCCTCGCTTGTGGAGTTCCCGGCCCAGCCATTTCCATGAGCTAACCGCGTATTCAAGCCATTTTTCTTTACAGAAACCGTATCTGACATGCTCATAACCGGCATGACAGACCACGGTTTTGGGTTTAAAAACAGAGACTGTGTCAATGAGCTGGGTAAATCGGTACACGGTCAGTTCCCGTACTTTGGGGTCCGGTGATCCGGGGGACAGGTCCATGAACGGTCCATGGATGGTAATCGATCGGTTGCGATTGTGAAATCGGTCGGCGAATTGTTTAAAATCAGAAGGGGTATATGCGTCCAGCGCTTCAGCTGCCAGCCCGATTTCAGGGTTGAGCCCTGAGCTGAAAAACAGGTCTTGCCATTGTTTTTCAACCAGCATGGTGAACGGAATGTTGACCTGGATTTTTTCAATAATCTGCCGCTGTGTTGAGGAGTATGGTATTATTGAGGGGTTCATTTTATTTTCAGTCGGTTTGGTTGTTTTATGTCAGATTCTATCAAGCCGTGTGATGCCTTCTTCTTTTACGGTCTGCAACGCCTGTTTGTATTCCTTTGCAGATAACGGTTTAGAAAGACCAGGCGTTTTATAAGCTTTGCCGCAGGGCCGGTACTGAGCCATGACGTTTACATAGGTGTCCGGCGAAACCGCGTCATGGATGAATTTCATAATGTCCCGGGTTCCGGCCAGATTGTCCGGCAGCACCAGGTGCCGGATCAGTAATCCGCGCCGGGCAATGCCGGTTTTGTCAATCACAAGATTTCCCACCTGACGGTGCATTTCAAGCACGGCATGACGGGCGATTTCCGGATAATTCGGGGCATCGCAGGTTGTGTCGGCAAGCTTCGCGTCCCAGAATTTAAAGTCCGGCATGTAGATATCGATCACGCCGTCAAGCAGTTTCAGGGTGTTGACATCATCATAGCCCCCGGAATTATAGACAATGGGAACCGTCAATCCCTTGTTGATAGCGATTTCAAGCGCTGAAAGAATTTGCGGCACCACATGCGTTGGCGTCACCAGGTTGATATTGTGGCAGCCCTGTTCCTGAAGGGTGAGCATCATGGCCGCAAGTTCAGCATCTGACACTTCCCGACCCAATCCTTCATGGCTGATGTCGTAGTTCTGGCAGAAACTGCACATGAGGTTGCAGTGGGTAAAGAATATGGTTCCGGAGCCATTGGTTCCCACAAGTGGGGCTTCTTCTCCAAAATGGGCGTGGATGGATGAAACAACCGCAAGGTGTCCGGTTTTACAGACACCGGTTTCTCCGGAAATTCGGTCAACGCTGCATTTTCTCGGGCAAAGCACGCACCTGTTTAAAAGAACCCGGGAAGATTCCGCTTTTTCCGTCAGAAGACCGGAGCCGGCGGTTTGTATATAAGCGGGTTCAAAGGTTTTCATTATTTTCAATCAGATGGAAGGTCTGATTCGGTAATAAATTCCTGGATCAGGGTGTCAACATAATTGAAATCCAAATCCGATTGTTTTTCAAGCACCAGATCTTCATTGGCATGTTTGAGTTTATTTAACAGATTGAGGATCATCAGCATCAGGAGCTTGTTGCCGGCATGGGCATAGGTTTTAAAGTAAAATATCAGATTTTTCCGGCTGATTTTCATGACAATGGTTTCGCTGGAGCAAGCGACGGTGGCCGTTCTTTTGGTTGCAAGAAAAATGGCGGATTCCCCGAAAATTTCGCCTTTTTCAATTTTGCTGATGGCGATATCTTTTTTATTTGAATCTTTAACGGAGACTTCGACGGTTCCGTTGACGACTGCATACAGGCAATCCCCCACTTCCCCCTGGGTGATGATTTTTTCCCCTTTATCATAATGATGGATGGAGGATATCAATAGCATTTTTTGAAGTTCGTCTTCGTGCAGCCAGTGGAAAATCTGAATATTTTTAACGATCGGCAGGTATTGTAAAATATTGCTTTCTGTTTCCATGGTTTGTCCTCATTGCAAAGCGTTGTTTGTGAGTGAGTGGTTTCGGGATTGAAGGGAATGGTATTTTAAAATTACGCTGCAATATTACCGGTCTGTCCGCATGAAGTCAATAAAATTGATGGCTGGTGCCTGTGCCGGCAAGCCTGTTTGCGACAAAAATGTAACCCCGATATTCAAATTACAAAATAACTTTCAAAAATGTAGCAATAGAATTAATATACTTACAAAAATGTAATATTTTTTAATTCAATGATTTTGTCAGTATTGTTTTTATAAATCTGATTTAATTGGATATTTTTTAATTTAAGGCTGTTTTTTTTAAACTGGCATGCTTGGTGCAATACTTTAAAAGAAAAACAGTCAATGTTATTTTTATCCAAATAATTTTTTTTGAAAGGAGCAAGTGATGAAATTACGTAAAACAATGATGATGATTTTTGTGGCAGCAGTTTTAATGAGTGCGGGAACCGCATTTGGTGCGGATGTTACTACAGCGATTGACGTGAACTCCGCCTATGTATGGCGTGGTATTACATTTAATGACGGCGTGGTGGTGCAGCCGAGCGTGGATGTGGCAGCCGGCAATTTTGGTTTAAACGTATGGGGTAATCTGGATATGGATGATTATGATGATTCTCTGGACAGTGGTGAGTTTTCCGAAATCGATCTGACGCTGACCTATGCGATTGAAGCCGGTCCTGTAGGGCTGACCGCCGGTTATATTGAATACCTGTTCCCGACCACCGATGTCGGCGGTGCGGAAGGCACGCGGGAAATCTTTTTAGATGCCTGTGTAGAACCTGCAGATGGTATTTCCACCGGTATTACAGGATATTATGATATCGATGAAGTTGAAGACTATTACCTGAATGCATACGCGGGATACGGCATGTCGCTGGATTCCGGACTCGGCATCGACTTTGGCGCTTCCGTGGGGTATGCCGGTGAAGATTCAGCGCCTGGCGGTGAATCCGGATTCCAGGAGTATACTTTAACCATGGGCCTTGGTTATGAAATTAATGACATGATTTCCGTATCCGCAACCCTGGGTTATACGGATGCCATTGATGACGATGTATTGCCGGAACAGGATGTGGACATTTTCGGCGGCGCCGGGATTGCGGTTGCCTTTTAGCGTGAATGAAGTTTGATGGCTTCGTAAAAAGTCCAAATTCTGTGTTGCGCTTCATCCTTAGTTTCTTCATGGTACACTAAGTACAAATCATCACTCAGGATTTGCGCGCCTTGCCAGTTTTATGTGATTGGTGGAACTTTTTTCTTTACCATCGGCAATCTGACTTTTTACGAGTCTGTCAAGTTTGAAGTATAAAATCTCCTGAAACCCTGTAGTAGAAAAGACGGTGCAGTCGCAATGAAGTGGCTGCACCGTTTTTTTTTAAACAATTTTCATTGCATCTTCCTAAATTATTTTGATATTTATTTTTCAATGGGAAATTATGACAGGACTGGGTCGTAAATGAATTTGAGCGAAGAAAGAAAGGTGCGCATTGGCAAAAAAGCAGATTAAACTGGTTTCATGGAATGTCAACGGACTTCGGGCGATTGTCAAAAAGGAATTTTTTGAATCGTTTAAATATCTGGATGCGGACGTGGTCTGTGTTCAGGAAACAAAACTTCAGGATCATCAGCTGGATGATGAGGTCCGGAATATCAACGGATATGAATCTTTCTGGTCATACTCTACGGTCAAAAAAGGCTACAGCGGGGTGGGAACCTGGACGAAAATTCAGCCCGATTTCATAAAAAACGGTATTGGTATTGAAAAATATGACGCTGAAGGGCGGATTGTAGAGCTTGATTTTGATGATTTTATTTTATTTAATATCTATTTTCCCAACGG
>JAQYVU010000004.1 GCA_030145385.1 Desulfococcaceae bacterium | reverse complement strand
TCATCTATTTTCATGTCTAATTCCACATCCATAAACCGAAGACCGATCATAAAATCAAATGAAGACGGCTCTTTCCAAAGACGGGAAAATATGATCAATTCCGTCATGGAATTATTCAGATCCACATCATACCTCTGGTTCCGATAAACCCGCTGGTCCCCAAAATTTATCTTATTACAATCAGTAATATATCCGGCTTTCTCATCGTACATCATCTCTATATGAGCGCTGAATCCCGGCTCAAGGTCATCAAAATAATCTTTAAAACCCACATATCCTGATTCAACGCTGCCGTTCATATCCGCCAGCCAAACGTATAACGGCACAAACCTAAATTCCCATGGAATATCAGAAACAGATACCTGATTAGCAACTGAAGGAGTTGGAACCATTTGCATTTCCGCTGCTGCATCCTCGAAAAACGGCGTGAACAGGCAAAATCCGACCATGAACTGCAGACAACAAAAGCGCATCATTAATACCGGTAAGAATTCTTTCAGAAAGAGTTTTATCTTTTTCATCTTATTGTTCGCTGCAGTCTTTAGAAGGTCCATCGAATATTGCACGCCAAAAAATGAATCACTGAATGTTTGTATTTTCCGGCAACTCTTCCCGATAAAAGCCCGCGCTTCTGGTCCATGGACATATCCCCCAGCCACATCAGCGTATATCCTACCCCCAGGTCGACGGCTTCTGAATATTTATAGGTTGCTCCCGCACCATATCGCCAGGCATCTGAAACCGGCAGGTCCGGTGTCCGATCCTCTGAATCCATCATGCTGCTGTCATAGGCAATCCCGAATGAAAGCAGCCACGGGTCACTGCAGCGATGCTGCATGCCCAGTGCGGCATGCCAGGTATCATCATACTCCCGGTTTGCAGTCAGACTCGTGGGGTCCTCGGAATCAATCTGAACGCCGATTTTTCCAAATTCCGACCAGTCCTGCCACCCCACGTTTCCCAGAATCGCTGTTTTTTGGTCTACTGCGTGATAAAAACTGGTCATGATCATCTGGGGAACCGTAAAATCGAGATTCAACCGGTTATCGATCAAACCGGCCCGATTAAGGGCTGCGGTCATCAGCGGACCGACATTTTTAAATTCCGGTACATCGTCAAATTCAAGATCCACTTCCGACGAATAGGTCACTCCAAACCGGGTCGCTTCGGAGAGCTCGTACAACAAACCGACATTGCCGCCAAAACCAAAATCTTCATTCTCGACTTTCAACCGGCCGTCATCCGCATTCGGGCCCAGGTTGTTGACTGCTGCCTTGCTTTCAAACATTCCATACATGCAGTTGATGCCGGCCCCTACGGAAAACTGATCATTGATGCGGTAGGCAACTGTGGGCAGAATGGATACTCCGAGCAATACACCTTCTGTCGTATAATACCTGCCCGACCAGCCGGAATCGTATTCATAGGCCAGACCGAAGTTGCTGAACAGTCCGATTCCAAGCCTCACATCGTCAGACATATTGTGAACATAAAAGGCGCTTGCGCCGGGAAGAAACCCCACCGAAGTACCGCCGTCACCGCCGGAAACCGAGGTATCGGCATTCGGAGAAAACTTGATATCCCCGTACAGCGCCTGAAATCCGCCCATAAATTCGGATTTCTCCAGCCGGGTCATGCCGGCCGGGTTTGTGGCAACCGTTGCCGCATCCTGGGCC
The DNA here is from genome assembly GCA_030145385.1 of Desulfococcaceae bacterium. Lineage (GTDB taxonomy): Bacteria > Desulfobacterota > Desulfobacteria > Desulfobacterales > Desulfosalsimonadaceae > SURF-3. The sequence goes on along the minus strand of JAQYVU010000004.1, from coordinate 112,309 downwards.
CGGGCAGCATAGCCGGCCGAGGCCAGCCCCACATCCGGGGTGCCGATTTCATAAAGCCCAATACCACCGGCCCATACGGATGGCGTAACTAAAATAAATAACAAAAAAGCCATAAAAAAATATTGAAGATTTCTTTTCATCATTGCACCAGCCCCCTAACCACTTTAAATCATTAATTGAATTCGCTCTCCATCAAAAAAAATAAAATCAATTGTTTTTATATTACCTTATTGCGGAAAAAGCAGCGTCAGCTGGATCCGGGCACCCCAGTCCTCCGGACCGCCATCCGGCGAATCCGCCCAGTACCGGATACCGCCACCGACCTGAAAAATCTGCGATCCGATTTTCAGCATTTGAGATACAGAAAATATCAGCGGGACAGCCCACTCTTCGTTTTCCCAGTCGTAGGTGGATTCCGTGGTAAAGGATAGTGATGTTTTGGTATGGGTGACGTAAGTAAAAAAGGGCTGCACAAACGTTGCACTGACATCTGCACGATCATCTTCTCCGGCAAACGACTCAATATGATTTACCAGCATCCCGAACGTCCATTGGCCTTGCTGTTTAAGGGCAACCGCTGTCGGGCCGACGCCCCATTTTTCGGCACCAAGGCCATCATCTGTGGCGGTGGGCCACAAAAAAACCGGGCCGGCTCCCAGAATCCAGCCGTTCACCGGCTGTTTGGGTGAAAAGAAAAAGCTCTGCACCACATCACCCAGGCCGGATTCGCCCTTACCCCTAATCGGAATGTCCGTCTGATCAATTATCGGCATGATGGTGCGGGTAATCAGGTTCCAATCCGGACCGATCGAAAACGGAATCACCGGCTGAATGTTGATGCGCCAGACTGAACCGTCGTCATTTAATCCGATATTTTCATCATAGTTGGCCTGGATGGGCACACTGATCAGGGATGCCACGGGATTTGCCAGTTTTTTGGCCAGCTCTTCTTCAGTATCCGCTTTTACCCCATCAACACCTATGCTAACACTCAGCATCAGCAAAATCAGCATCCCTTTCAAAACTTTTTTATTCTTCATTTTTGCATCTCCTGAAAAATTAAATTCATGTTTTTAAGGATTGAGCGGTTTCAGAACTCCTTCCAACTCCTTTTGTATTCTTTTTTTATTTAACCGTTTTCTGACTTTTACCATGAGCTGCTCCAGCTTCTGCCCGGACCAGGATTTATTCTTTTTTCCAGCCCCAGATTCTTTTTCCTGCGAAAAATAAAACTTATGAAGCCCGGCAACTTCTGACGCCAGTTCAGGGTCTCCCCAGATTTCCACAAACCCGCCCAGAGTGGCTGCCTGCCGGTCAGGGTTCACCCGATCCACCCATTTCATCAACGCATTTAAAACGGCCTGCGGTTCATTTTTGCGGCATGCCGTGATGAGTTGTTTAAAATAACCGGATTCACTTTCTGCCTGATATTTCTGCCAGGATTTAATATAAGCCGTCAGGTATCTTCGCCATCGCCACAAAACCCCACCGGCAAAGGTCAGCAAAACAATCCCCATGATAAATATCATCTTAAAAGATCCCGCGCCGGAAGGCTGACCCGAAGACGGGCCGGCGATCGAGGGAGAAACCTTAAATGTTACTTCCGGCAATTCCTCGGTCTTTAATGTTTCAGACGCAATGTCAAACCAGTGAAACGACATGGCCGGAATGGTCATTTTACCGGAACTCTCCATCACATAGCTGATTGTTTCTGTCCGTTCCCCGATAAAATCACCGCGTTCAATCCGGTCATTTACCACCGGCGTTTCAGCGTAAATACCGATTCCATTGATATTTATTTCCGGAAGCGGCGCAAAGGCCATACCGGGAATGTCCGGCGCCTGAAACGTTATGGTTCTTGTGAATGCATCTCCCTGCTTTGCCTCTTTCGGCTCAGGACTCCAGCGTTCAGTGACCTTCAGATCCCGGGTTGAAATGAGCACGCTAAGCTTTTCAGCGCCCGGCGGCATTTTCGGGGTGAGGGTTAATGGAGATGTTTTTAAGGAAATTTCTTTGGGAGAAGCGCCTGCCTGTCCTGAAACACCAAATCTTACGGTAAAAGACGGAATATCCACCTGGCCCTGTCTCTGGGAAAACAGGACAAACTCATGGCGTTGTCTGGTATAACTCTGACCTTCAATTTCTTCCGTCCCCATTACCGGTCGTTCGGGAATTTTCATCACCAGCACACCGGAAATCTCCGGCAAGTCAAACTTCGGGGTTCCGGAAAAAAATCCCGGGCTGAGCAAATCCACATAAAACGGGATCTTCTGACCGACCCAATAGGACTTGCTGGTATCGATGCTTACCCGGACCTGGGCGGATGCCGCAAAGCTTAAAGACGAAGTAAACATTAAAATGATGCTAAAGAATATATATGCCGATCTCGACATTAATCTCACCATAAAACTTTTTTTTGAGTATTCAGTATTCAGTGATCAGTTACTGATTACTGAACACTGATCACTGGTCACTTCTTTCACTGATTACTTCTTTTACCGTACTGATACGAAAACTTAGCTTTTAAAAAATCCGCGGGTTTTGTCTGCACCCGCCGCAGCCAGAGGGAGCGTATTTCTTGATCTGAAAGTGGTGCGCCGGAGTCTGCTTCAACGGTTTCATCTTCTCCGGATTTGTTTTTCCCGCCTTCTGTAAACACAATTTCATCTGCACCGAGCATGCCGCCAGTCATGTCCCCGCCTTCCAGTTCCATCCGCTCGGCACGGATACGGGCAATTTCCAGATTTTCCGATGCCTGATTCCAGTCTTTTTTCAACTCCAGCGCCCGTTCATAGGCAGAAACAGCATCCACATAATTTCCAAGCATGACCAGTGAATTTCCGCGATTAAAATGGGCCTCAGGGGTATTCATCCGGCCAAACGCGGCAGCCGCAGCTTCAAAATCCCCGGCACGAAACAGCGCTGTCCCTTTTCGAAGAGGGTCCACATAGACTTTGGCGGCTTCATCGAATTTTTCCGCCTTCATCAGCCGGTCCCCCTGCTGGTCCGGCGTCAGCCAGTAATCTGCGGAGCAGCCGGTTGTTCCTATGATGAATAATATAATTATGACAACATGCTTCATTTCTATCACGCTTGTTTTAGTATTCAGTATTCAGTGATCAGTGATCAGTGATCAGTGGTCAGTGGTCAGTGGTCAGTGGTCAGTGGTCAGTAAATGATGAATAAATATAACTGTTAACTTTTTTTACTGCTTACTGAATACTGATCACTTTTTTCCACCTTCCCCTCACTCATACCTCACCACCCAACCCCTTCTGAACCAGAACAGCGTCAGGGCCGCAATAAACGGCACCAGCCAGAAGCCTGAATCTTTCCAGCGCTGACCGGTATCCGGCAAAATCATTGTTGCCAGATCTTTTTCAACTTTAGAGGCGATATTTTCAACATCCCGCTCATCAGGCGTAACGACTGTCAGGGATCCGCCCAAAGCCCGTGCGGCTTTTCCAAGGCCGGAACGGTCAAGGGCCGGGGCGGAAACAATTCCGCCCGGATTTTCAGACGCGATGGCCAGAATATGAACAGGATATGTATTACCCTTCTGACTGCCGGCCAGTTCCTGAAGCTGGTCGCCGGCAACCGCGTCAGTGATCAGAAGAATTGAACCGCTTATACCTGCCTTTTTTAGCCTGTCACTGGCCAGCAAAACAGCTTCGGTCAGGGCATCTCCTTGCGTCGGCATAATTTCCGGAGACAATTCATTGGCAAAGGATTCTATAATGGCATTGTCGCGGGTCAGCGGCATCACCAGGTGCGCACTTCCGGAATAGGCAATCAGGCCGTTTAACGTTCCACGGCGCAACTCCATAAGATCCTGGATTTTGTGAACCGCGCGATCCAGGCGGGACGGCTGAACATCATCTGCGGTCATAGAGGGATCAACTTTCAGGACAATAAACAACGCGGACTGATCTTCTGCAAACGGCGATGGCTCGACCTGCCAGGCCGGTCCGGCAAGTGCAATTATGACTATCAGCCATGCGCCTCCCAGCAGATGCCACGGCCGTAACCGGGATTGAGCAGATTCGCCTATCAGAAGATGTTTGAGCAGGTGATCGGATATAATATTTTTCCATACCCGCCGTGAGTCTGATTGATTCGCAATCTGCCAAAACAGCCATCCGGCCGGAATGGCTGCAGCCAGCCACCAGGGGCGGAGGAAGTGGAAATTGGTTAGCAACTCATTCATTTGTTAATTGTCCGTCTTAAAGCGATATTAAGCAGTACTTAGTATTCAGTATTCAGTATTCAGTATTCAGTGGGCAGTGGTCAGAAATTACCGGTTACTGAATACTGATCACTGATTACTGGCTACTTCACTTTTCGACTTTTTTAACACCATCACCCCGTGAAATAAAATGCCCAGCACAAAAAAGACACCCAGCGGCCAGAAAAACAGATCGGTTTTCGGCCGAAAACTGATGATTTCAACCTGCCGGGTTTCAAGTTCGTCCAGTTTCTTATAAATTTCTTCCAGTTCTTTCCGGTTCATCCCGTGAAAATAAGTGCCGCCGGTAATCTGACTCATGGCTTTGAGTGTTTCTTCATCCAGCGTTTCCTCACCCAGAGACTTCGGGTCACCAATGGCCACCGTATGAATAGTAATACTTTTATCCCTTGCAATTTCAGATGCTTTTTGGGGAGGTACCTGACTGCCGGTATCATTTCCGTCGGTGAGCACAATAAGGACTCTTTCCTGTGTCTCGCTCTCTTCAAAGACATGCAGCGCCAGACCGATGGCATCCCCCATCATGGTCTGGGGACCGGCCATGCGCACCTGTGCCTCATCCATCAATGTCCGGACCACCTCCAGGTCTTCGGTAAATGGTGCCTGGACAAAGGCGGCTGACCCGAAAAAGATCAGGCCCACCCGATCCCCTTTTCGCCGGGCCAGAAATTCATCCAGCACCTGCTTCACCGCTTTCAGGCGGTCTATTATTTTACCGGACGCATCCGTAAAATCCTCCGCTTCCATGGAACCGGAAAGATCCACGGCAAGCAGAAGATCCCGGGTCGGAACGTCTTTTGTTACCGGACTTTCAATCCATTGGGGACGGGCGAGTGCTGTAACAATAAGAATCCATGACAAAACCAAAAATGCCATCTGAATCAGAGAACCCCGAATAATGGCAGCCCCCGGAGCCGGCGTTTGACCCGTAATGGCAGACAAGCGACTCATAAACGGCACGCCCACAGCCACCCGCGCCTCGCGATGTTCCGGCAGAAACCACCGGGTGAGCAGCGGCAGAAGTAAAAACACAAAAACCCATATGTATTTAAATTCGATCATATTTTTTTAAAAGTAATCAGTATCCGGTAATCAGTTATCAGTGTTCAGTAGCTACTGATTACTGGTTGGTGACTCAAACCCCTTACTTTCTCCGAAAAACCACATCATACGTCTGTTTCATGGCGGCCTGATAATAAATACCGACCATTGCGTCATACTCCGGGTTATATTTCAGCGCATACGTGCATCCGGGATATCCCTGATCGTCAAGTTTAATAAACAATCCAAGCTCTCCCTCAATTTCTGCTGCATTTGCTTTGGATACATGAATCGATCGGGGATTATAGTATGCCGCATCAGCCTTTCCGTCCGGATCGATTTTACTGATCTCGATCACATATCCGCCGTCCGGACGCACCCAGCTGCCGACCAGACGATTAAAATCAGGCGCTTCTGCTTTTTGTGAGCTTTCTGCTGATGGTTTTTCGGAAACCGCTTTTGTTTCACCATACACAACGGCTGACGAGAGTCCTATAAAGACTGTACAAATCAGCATCACCAGCCATTTTTCTTTTGTTATTTGTAAAAACATATTCGCTTTATTTGCTTTTCCCATTGTTCTCCCCGATTTCATCTCTTTTTGTAAGCGTTCACAGGGCACCGCACCTGCTTTGTTCCCGGGCACTTGAAGTACAACGAGTACGTCTTCGTGCCCGGCGCCTCGCATCTGCGGCACCCTGAAAACGCTTACACGCCAGTAGTTTACGAAAAATTGATAATTACGGTCCCGTGAACGGGTACCTCTTTTTAACTTTTATACCCGTATAACCCTCAACTGCTTTTTAACTCTTTGACTTTCCAACTTTTCGTCTTTGTTTTTCCACTGATTTTTTTTTATTAACTCTTCCACTATTAGACTTTGTAACTCTTAAACTTTGTAACTTTTTCCACTGTTCACTGAATACTGTTTACTGCTTACTTCTTTTACCCTGCCCGGTGCTCCTGAATCCATTTTTCGACAATTCGCATCAAAGAACGGATTTGATCATCGGATATCCCGTTCAGTTTCCGGTGTCCTGCATAAGACAGCTCAGTCAAGAGCCGGCCGTCACCTCCGGTGAATGCGTCCGTATTTCCGAATCTATCCAGAAACTGGAGCCATCCCTCTCCCGTGATCGCAGCCACATTCTCCCGGGGCCATACGGACATAGCCGTCCGTTTGATCAATTCAGGAAGTTTTCTCATGGCCGGCTCCCTCTCACCGGAATCAATCAGGGCCTTTAAACTGGAAAGTTCAGCCAATGCCGCCCGTCGATAGGCATCTGCCTGCCACTGACGAAAGGTACGCCAGGAAAACCAGACAATGCCCAGACCAATCCCGGCAAAAACCGCATACCACCCCGGTGCCGGCGGCCACCAGGGAACTGATGGCGGCATGACAATGTCATGAAGATTCTGTAAGCTCGCCGGATCAGCCATTTTTCATCGCCTTGTCATCGGTATCCGCATGCCATAAACGATAATGCACTTCAACACCCTTGGGCACATATACAACAATGGGCAAGCGACTGTTGTAACGGATCAGGTAGGGATCGCCGCCGAGACTGACAAATCGGTTCACCTTTGGCGCGCTTGGGTCGCTGGCCATGAGGGTGCCCGCCATCGGCCCGAGGTCAGTTACTTTGTAAAGGGTAAACCCCCACCCCTGTATATTTTCCGAAACGATCTTTCCTCCAAAAAAATACCTGTTATCTTCATCAGCCAAAACTGTTTTACCGACAATCAGTTCCACCTTAATATCTGCTTCGTCTGTCTGTTCAGGTAATTGCAGAACATAGCGCACCATGCCTTCTTCAGCCGGCGGAAATGCCTTCATGTTGTCTGCCCCATGAACAGGTGCCATCGTACAAAAAAACCACAGGAACACAATTAAGCAAATCTTCTTCATCATATCTCCTGATATACATATTTTTTACTTTTTTACTTTTCTACTTTTCTACCCTTCAACCTTGTAACTTTCTCACTTTTTCACCTTTCTACTCTGTAACTTTCCCACTCTTTTACTTTTCTACTTTTTTACCCACTGACAACTGATTACTGAATACTGCTCACTGATCAACGCCCACTCCCCAACACCTCCGCCAATGGATTTCCCACAGCCCCTGAAGGAAGCGTCGTCCCAACGTATAAAGCCAGAGTTGAAACAATATCCACCGGGTGGACCAGTCGGTTGACGCGGGCGGTTTTGATATTTTTCCCGGCAAAAATGATCGGTACATAGGTATCATATCGCCAGGGCGTTCCATGCATGGTGCACAGGGGCAGGGATTCATCCGTGTACAAATACCAGTAAGGTTCCTGGAGCACATAGATGTCCCCCGAGCGTTTGGGATGAAAATTTCGACGGATCTGCTCGATGACAGGCGCTTCAGGCAAACTGCCGCTTTTGATGTCCGTGCCGGATATAGCCAGGGCAATACCCTCAAATTTCATCATCTCTTCGGCAACAGCGCGTTCCACTTCTCCAAGATCCAGCCCTTTTTCTCTGATCAGTTTGTGATCCAGGTAAATATAGGGATGATCATACATTTTAACCAATTCTTTGCCGATGCCGAATCGTTTTTTCAACGCGGCAATATCCGGTTCCACATCAAATTTTGACGGCACCAGACGATCCACGGCCATGCCGTGGGCTGCCATGTATTCCGGTGCTTCAGGAGCCCCATGGTCCGCACTCAAGACGATCAGGGTATTTTTTAGCCCTATGGCGTCATCGATAAATTCAAACAGATCCGCCAGCGTCCGGTCCAGACGAAGCATATTGTCCTCGTGTTCGAGACTGGCAACCCCAAATACATGATTCATATAATCGGTTGATGAAAAACTGACAGATAAATAGTCAGTAACTTCATCCTGGCCAATTTTTTCATTCTTTATCAGGGTTTTGGCAAAATCCAGAGTCAAGTCATCTCCCACCGGGCTGAGTGTCAGAAAGGTGTAAAACAGTTTGTTGTCTTTTTCACCAAACGGATGGGGAAAGACCCGGCCATAGCCGGGCATGGCCGTTTCATACGGCCGGTCATCGGAATCCTTATATGTATAGGAATCCGGATCATTGAGCAGCTTCCACGATGTTTCCTCATACGTACCTGCAAGCCGTTTTTCATTCCATGCATTTACCCAGTCCGGATACTGATCATAGTAGTAAGTGCTCGATACAAACTCACCGGTTTTTTTGGAAAACCAGAACGCTTTTCCCGCATGCCCGGCCAGTGTGATGGCCCCGCGGTCCTTGACGGACACACCGAAAATTTTGCTCTGCCCGGCAGTTGCCTTGGCAAGTTCATCTGAAAATGTGGAGCATAAAATTGCCTGCGGAGAACGCCCTTCTGATTTTGCCGCCGCCTGGGTCGGATCGATTTCCGCATCTTTATCCACCCCGCCCTTTGCGCCGACCATTTCATAATTACTGTCTTCAACCGCATATCCCAGTTGACCGGTTTCCCGATCCATCCACACATTGGCCACCATGCCATGAGCTGCGGGAAACGCACCGGTGGCCAGAACCGAATGGCCGACCACGGTCTCCAGATTGCTGTGCTGGTATTGGGCATTGGTGTATACGATGCCCTTGTCAAAAAGATATTTGAAGCCACCTTTTCCAAAACGGTCAATATACCGTCCGGGAATGTCTCCCCGAAGTCCGTCTACGGTAATCTGTAAAATAAGTTTTGGTGGTGTTTCCGAGGCAATTGTGCAGTTAGAATTCACAATCATTGCAAAGACGAATAGCAAACCCAAAATAAATTTTATTCTCATAATTTTCTCCTTTGGTTATTCTTCATTGAGGCCATTCACCTTTAAAACTTTGGAACAATGCAAAAGCAGAGGTATCCGTGACCTTAGACCTGGCCTTAGAATGAAAAACGTGTGTGCTCCCCTACAGCTTCCAACACCTTGTCACATTGATCCCCTTCGGCGATCGCCCGATCATACACTCCCTTTAACAACAACGACATGCCGCCGGTAGCAAAGGCAGCGCCACCGGAAAGTAGCGTACCTTTTTTGTTCAAACCAATGCCCGGGTTAGCCATCGTTCCTTGCACCTTGATAAACGGCGTGACGAACATGTCGGCTCTGATGCCCACTCCCGTCCGCGGCTTTGTGTTGAACTCGACGTTCAGCTCTTCCGTTTTGAGATCGATGTATCCGCCACCGACAATCATGACTTTTTCCCCCTGGGCCAGCAAGCCGTTGATTGTAGCCAGACCATCATCAATACTGGCGCTGATAATGGTACAGTCCCAAAGAGAAAATTTTTCATTTTTGGCAAAGGGGTTTAGCGCGCTGACCAACTGAACGAGAATATCACTGGAAAACATCCTCATCATATTGTTATTTATTTTTCCCGGGCCCTGGGTGAGAAGGATTCTGCCATTAGCGGCAGCGGCCAGCTCCCGTGGTGTTGATCCGGCAGTGGTCAGTTCGAGGCTTACATTGACTGGCGGTACATCCGCCGGGCTGACGCCCTCGGATGCCAGAACGTTCATGCGAAAGTCAGACAGGCTCACCACCGTGTCTAAAATCGCTTTCTTGTCTTGGGTTTTGAGATCAATTTTTGCTGCGACATGGCCATCATTGGCGGAATTACATTTAAATTTTGCATCAACATGATTGCCATGAACCGCTGCATTGATCGCCACATCCTTTAACTCAACCATATCATAATAGAAATGATCCGAGAAAAACTGAACATCTGCTTCGACACCTTCCAGAGATGCCAGTTGAAATGGCGCTTTTTTGAACACGTACCGATTTTTCGATTCGGCTTTCATTTTATGGGAATCTTTGGCAGCACCTTTCGGCGGTGCCTTTTTTGCCAATTCACCTGCCTCGGACGTTTCGCTGAAGTGACGTAAATCCAGCAGCTTTGATGTCAGGTTGGCGGTGATTATGGGATTATCAGCCTTGAGGACGGTGACGTCGCCATTGATGTCACTCTTATCAAAGGTTGCGGCCAGATCGGACACGGTAATTTTTTCAGCTGAGACTTGAGCCGATGCCTTTGCACTCAAATCCATCGCGGGCAAGGTCTCGAAAAGATTGTTTAGATCGGGGCTCACCAGGGTGAGCGATACCTTTGCGTCGCCATCCATATTTATGCGTCCTTGAGCGGCAAGGTGATTGTTACCAATTTCGGCCTGAAATTGTTCAATCTCAAAATCGCCGGCACCGGACTTCGTCCCCTTGACTTTTAATTTTAAAGTGTCAGCGCTTAATCCTTTCAGGTCAAATAATTCACCGGCACGGCTGAGCGGTGTCAAAGTTGAGTTTAACGCCACATGTTTGCCCGTATACGATCCGTCAACGGTAGCTGCAATACCTTCAACCCTGGCTGCAGCGGTTACTCTGAAGCCGGACCCATCGAAATCGATCGTGGACTCTGCCGTAAACGGTCCGGTGAGCAGCGCTTTGATCTTCGCTTTCGTTAAAGCTTTCTGAATATCCTGAACAGAGATGCTTAAAGTGCCATGAAGACCTGCAAGGGATGACAATTGACGGGTGGACAGCTGAGCTGTTATTTCGGCATCATCCAATGACGCATGAAGATCCAAGTATACCGGACCGTTCGCGTAAACCGATTCTTTTGAGGTGATCCTGCTGTTGAGCACCAGCGGATTGCCTGATATGTCACCTGATGATGTTAGTATCAGGTTGCCGGATTCATCCGGCTGCAAGCTCAATGATGAAATATGGCAGACCTGGTCAGTGCGTTCGGGTTCTCGAACGGTTATGCTTATGTTGCTGAGCTCAGCTGAATCAATCATCACCGGCAAGTTTACAATCTTATCGGGATCACGGCCGGTTTTTTCTTTTTGTGTGTATGCGGATGAGGTTTTGCTTCCCAATACCCAGTTGCCGGTCTGCTGGTCATTTTGCTCCAGCAATATTATGACATCATTCAGCCGTAAGCTTTTTACGATGACGATGTCTGAAAACAGTGAAGGAAAACTGATAGCCGCACCCGCATGACCGACGCTGACCATGGTTGGTTCAGAGCCCCATTTTGCATTGGCAAGGGACACGTCATTCAGTATCACTTCAGGATAAGGGAATAAATTAATGTCAATATGACCATTGATTTCAACCTGACGCCCGGTCGCCCTGGTTGCCATGCCGGCGATGTGCTCCCGGTAGGGATCTAAATCGGCAAAATGAAGAAACCCCGCACCGGCGATCAACAGCCCGCAAAAGCCCAGGATAAAAATGAAAAAATACTTAGCGGGTCTCTTCACAGCAAGCTCCCTGTCTTTTTGAACATCACTGGCAGCATCCAGGTGGCTTCCGCTGCCAGATTATATTGCTCCTTCGGGTCTTTGATCAGGTGGTAGATCTTTGGGACATTCAGTCTCTGAGGTACACTATTCATATTTTCAAGATCAATAAGATGCATCTTCCAGTTAAGCCACTTGTACCCATAAACATCGTCGTTGTTTTAGACAATAAATCCATTTCCTTTCTTTGGTTTTAACATTTCCGGCTGCGGAACAGACATTTCTTAATCAATTTTCGCTACATCATCCGGCTTCCAGGACTGGTCAAAGAATGGCTCCAGCGGTCCGTATAATCTGATATATGTAAACCACCCTTCGCCGGGGATTGTTTTTACCCAGTTTTTTTTAAAATCTTTGGGCGCTTTCGGTCCAAAATAAATATCAATAGAACCATCTTTATTAAAAATGGGTTCATCATAGGTGCTGACACTGGGTTTAGGCTGACCGTTTTGCAAAAGAGAACGTGTATCCGGGTGATACACCGTTGCTGACCAGAAATCTTTTGCCGGAATACCGGCCGGTAAGTGCATTTTATAGTTATAGTCACCCATCAGAAAATTATTATCAGCATCCCGGTAAGTGCATAAGTACTGAGAACCGATTCCAACCATTTTTCTGGCCATGGCCGGTGTAACAACAATCGCTTCGTAGTGAAACAGGGTCCGTGCATCAAGGAGCATCGCATCCCCATCTTTAAATTCATGGCTCCCGCCAAGAAAAATGGTTTCATACTTACGATCCGGATAAATTCTTACGGTTGGCTCACGATGGGCATAGGCATTCGCTTTTGCAATGGTGTCCCCGATTTTAACACCTTCTGCCAACATCTTCTTCATTCGTTTATCCGGAGCAAACGTTTTCCCTTTTTCTATACCAATTGCCTTTAACAAACCTAATTCGTATGGGGTGAAAGCGGATGAGGGTTCAATTTGTACAATTTTGTCTATTAAATTAAAGTAGGAAATATCGCGAGGATGCGTCGTGTTTGCTTCTTTGAATGATATGCTCATATACTTTACATCCTCTCTTGAACCCGATGCCAGAGAATAAATCTTGAAATTTTCTTTATAATAGGCAATCGCATCGTCTCCGGTACCCGTATCTTGCACAAAACCCCGCACCATCACCCAATTTCGATACGTAGGACATTCAAATACAAAATATCCTTCAGGCACGTCTCCATTGTACCCCGGAGGCAATAAAAGGTATTTGCCGCCTTTGCCCTTGTCTGGGCCAGCATTGCCAATATCAGTAATAAATCGCATCCAGCCATCGTCTACCAAGCCTAATACATTGGGTGGTGACTCGATCACAGTCGGCCCGTCATTTTTCAAATCAGTGAAAGCAGTCGCATAAATACTTTCTGTATTATAAGTTAAACCAATTGAAATTGATTTTCCTTCTCCGGGTTCGGTGAAAATGCCGATATCGCCAGACTTTGCCAAACCATAGTCATTGATGGTACTTTCGAAAATTGAATTTTGCGAAGCAAGGGGCATAAAATCAAGATATGCTTGGGTAGCTCTTTGAGTATCAAACTGGTCATAAGCTTTTTGGATGGTTGCCTCGGTTGGATAACCGCCCACAAACTCATATCCATCAGATACCGTTTTGGCCTGCGGCGCATTACAGGGTTTTTGAGGCAAATTATTTACATCCGGTTTGTAGTAACGAATAACAAAGTAATAGGGTTCACCCGCATTCACCGGCATCCAGTAGGTACCGTCTTTGGGATCTTCCACACTGAAGGTCACGGTGATATTGCCGTTTTTATCCGGTTTGGTGTTGTAAGCGTTAAAGAGATCATTTTTACCGGGGATAGTATTTCGTGTCAGAGCACTGTAACGGGTTAAGGACCAGAACAATTCCACTCCTTCAGGATTATAGGGGATAGTGAATACTTCCGTTTTATCACCGTTAAGCACTTCGTCTTTGCAGTTAGTGAAGTTGGGAGTATAGTAAGCGTGATGAAGAGGAAAGCCAAGGTGACCGACAATGGCACCGGCACGAATTTCCGGGTCGTTACTCCCCGGCTCTTTACTGTCAATGGGACCAAACATTCCAATATTTCCATTCACGCCTATCCTTGGGGCATTAACCCCAATGTACTTACTGACACGGAGATAATCTTCTTTGCTAAAGTCAACTATTGAGGCGATAACCTCTTTATTCTGCGGATAAACATCGTGTGTTTTAATGGTGTGGGATATGGGATTATCAATAGTCAGTTTTTTGCTTATTCCTGTAAGTACGATCTTATCCTGGAGAGGATAAACATTTTTCAAATCTTCGGGCGTTCTAACCTGTATGCGAATGAAGAGATGGGGGTAATCCCCCGGACTTTCAATAATTGTTGCACCTTCAGGAACAGCCATCGTTTTCCCTTTGCGTACAAAGGCGTACTTCCCAACAGGATGAATCTCATCATAGATCGTATAATGTTCCTGGTCGGTAATATGAATGGAGTAATATCTTCCGTCTGTTATTTCAGGTATCTCAACAATCACAGGACCTTCAGACAGATCAATTACCGCCTTTGTGTATATGTGATCAAGAGCAGGAGTAACCACAGGATCGGTCCCTTCAGTGGGCAATTGTCTGGTATGAAACAACTTATTAGTACCCCCGGCCTGTTCAGCAGTGGTTACCATATATATCATATGGTGGTAGACTTTAAATGCCATCAAATCTGCATCACTTGGGCGGCCGGGTGCGACAGCAACTTGAGGAGCATCAGATGCTTCTTTTTCGGCTTGTGAGTTACAAGCGGCTAACCCAAAAGCGATGACAAAACCAAGTATTAATCTGATCATTTTTTTCACGTTACCTCCTGCTTAAGTTATTTTAACCTAAATTGGCTTAGGTTTAATTCACGTTTCCAAGGCTTTAACTTTCTACCTTTTCACTTTATCCTCTTTCCTACCCGACCAGCTTCACAATCTCCCGGATCACATTAATGGCATCTTCCGGTGCCTTATTCGGATGGAATTCAAATTGTCCGGGCAGAAAATTTCCAGTCTAAAAAACCAAATATAAATGCTGAATATCCCGGCTGCAGGAGTTCTTGCTGAACTCAAACCTGCAGCCGGGATACTGTTTCAAATTTATTAATTGTGGGGCATTGAAAAAACGCCTTTTTGTTTCAATTTTTCCAGGATCTGCATGGCTTTGAGGGTGCGATAGTTAATACCCGCTGCATTCAGGTCCTGGCCTTCCTGGAACGGATAGTCCGGGATGGTTTTCAGAAAATCTGCAATCTCCTGCTGAATCGGCACAAACAGCCACATATTGTCTCCATACCAGCGGAGGTACATCTCCGATTCATGGGGCATCTTTTCATACGGATCAGCACGCAGGTTCACGAGCACCGGCCAGCCGGAAACGATTCGCTGCCCAAAGGCGATATTGCCTTCCCAGGTTGCAAAGTGGATTTTCCAGTCATTCCACCGCACGGCATTGAGTTCGCCGGCCTGGCTGAAATAAAGGATCTGGTCGCGCGGGCCTTCTTTTACGTCTCCTTTGAACAACGGCAGAAAATTATACCCGTCAATATGGACCTTCCATTTCTTGCCATTGGCGGTATGCCCTTTTTTCAGCTTCTCGACAATGCCGGGGTCTCCGGCGGCCGCCAGGAGCGTCGGCAGCCAGTCTTCATGTGAAATAATATTGTTGTCTATAGTTCCCGGTTTGATGACCCCGGGCCATCTCACCATCAGAGGCACTCGAAAGCCGCCTTCCCAGGTGGTGCCTTTTTCACCGAAAAATGGGGTGATGCCGCCGTCCGGCCAGGTAACGGTCTCCGCACCATTGTCCGTGCTGTAGACGACAATGGTATTATCATCGATTCCCAGGTCTTTCAGCTGCTTGAGCAACAGTCCCACGTGATCGTCATGTTCAACCATTCCGTCCGGGTAGAGGCCGATTCCGGTGCGTCCCTGGGCTTCTTTTTTAAGGCGGGTCCATACATGCATGCGAGTGGTGCTCATCCACACAAAAAACGGCTTTTTCTGTTTTACGCTGCGTTCGATGAAATCCATTCCGGCATTGAGAAATTCCTCATCAGCGGTTTCCATTCGTTTGCGGGTCATGGGTCCGGTGTCTTCAATATTTCCATCAGCATAGGAATGAATCACCCCTCGGGGCCCGAATTTCTTTTTGAATTCCGGATCTTTCGGATAGTAGTAGGTTTCCGGCTCTTCTTCCGCGTTCAAGTGATAAAGATTGCCGAAAAATTCATCAAACCCGTGGTTGGTGGGCAGATGCTTGTCCTGATCGCCCAGATGGTTTTTGCCGAATTGGCCGCACATGTAGCCGTGCTCCTTGAGAAGATCGGCAATTGTGGGTGCTGAGTCCGGAATGCCGTGAGGAGACCCCGGCATACCGATGGTCAGCAGACCGGTTCGGAACGGATGCTGCCCCATAACAAACGAGGCACGCCCGGCCGTGCATGACTGCTGGGCATAAGCATCCGTGAAAAGGGCGCCTTCTTTTGCGATGCGATCGATATTGGGCGTCTGATACCCCATGATCCCGTGGTTATAGGCACTGATATTGTGAACACCGATATCATCGCCCCAGATGACCAGAATATTTGGCTTGTCGGCTTTTGCCAAGGCAGGGGCGGCAAACCAGACAAGCGCTGCCGATAACGCTAAAATGGTAACCAATAGTTTTTCACATAAATTTTTAAACACCATTATCTTTTCTCCTTTCGGTTAAAGAATATATGGTTTGTTGCCCCATACGAAAAAACTATTTCGAAGCAAAAAAGAGAGTCGATTTTTTCAGTGAATTCAATTTTGAAAAAGGAATACGGTATCAGGTTATGTCCAACAAACCTCGATTAAAAAAAACCAAACTTACAATTAAATTTAATACTTATAATCTGTGCCTGTTCGCAGGTACGTGCCGTGTAGATCAGGAAATCATATCCCACCCATTGGTCCGAATGACATGAATAACAAATTTTTAAACCCGGGCCATAATTACGGCCCGGGATTTTTCTGATTTGTAAATAAAATTTCGCAGGTTAATCGGTCATGGTGATAATCACCCGGTCCAGATTTCCTTTGAACGGGAACGGATCGGTGTAAAGCTTAGATACCTGGGTGCCGGTGTCGCGGCCCACGTCAAAGGTTTCCGCCAAAGAGTAGGTACTGATATGCATTCTGGGCATTTCCATTTCATCGACTTTTTCGCCGTTCACATAGAGTTCACCAGTACCGGCGAATTGACCGGTTTTGATGAAGTTGAACTTCAATTCGGTCATTCCCCTGGGAAGCTTTGGAGATTTCAACGTGTAGTAAACCCCATCTAAGAAATTATAGTCGTAATAGAGCCGGCCGTCTTTGACAAACATGGTAAATCCGCCGGTCATGCCGCCAACCGCCACAAGGACGCCTTCTTCATCTCCTGCCAGGTCAATATTGGTGACAATGGTATGGGCACGGTTCTTGACCGGTGCAGACGCTTTTTCTGCAATTCGGAAAGCCCCGGGAGCAAAGTAGACAAAATCCTTCTGATCACCGAACAGCCGGTCCTGCTGCTTGGCAAGACGCTTGATCATATCATCGTAAAGCGGGTAGACATTGTTTTTCCAGGCCTCTTCATCAAACATCTTCTGCAATTCCGCCAGTTTTTCGGGATATTTTTCAGCCAAATCCGTGCTTTCTGAAAAATCTTCTGCCACATGATAAAGCTCCCATATGTCCTGATCAAACGGCAGCACCACATTAACATCCCACGGCATGCGCCGGGCATGAAGCGTCACCGCTTTCCATCCATCCGCCCAGATCGCCCGATTGCCGAACATTTCATAATACTGCCGCGTTTTCATGTTAGGGGCATCGGCCTGGTTAAATGAATACATCATAGACACGCCGTCTAAAGGCTGCTGCTTGATACCGTGATAGGTGTCCGGCACATCAACACCCGCAGCTTCCAGAATGGTCGGAGCAATATCCGTGATATGGTGATATTGTTTCCGGATCTCGCCCTTGGCCTGAATGCCTTTGGGCCAGTGGACGACCAGTGCATCATGCTGACCGCCACGGTGCTCGCTCTGCTTAAAATAGCGGAAGGGCGTATTGCCGGCCATGGCCCAGCCGGCATGATAATGCGGATACGTTGTGGCATCTCCCCAGTTTTCATAATGCCGCATATTCGCATCAAACGGTGTCTGAAGCCCATTTAACACATAGGTTTCATTGAACGTACCTGCCAGGCCGCCTTCACCGCTGGCACCATTGTCTGCAGTTACAAAAATCAGGGTATTGTCCAGTTCACCGATCCGTTCCAGTTCATTGACCACGCGGCCGATCTCAAAGTCCACCAGTTCCATCTGGGCGGCAAAGGTTTCCATCTGTCGCGCATAGAGTTTTTTCTCATCATTATTTAACGAATCCCAGGCCGGAATTTCGTCAATCCGTTTGGTGAGTTTTGTGTCTAACGGTACTATGCCGAGTTTCTTCTGGTTTTCCAGGATCATTTCACGGGCCTTGTCCCAGCCCATATCAAATTTCCCCCGGTATTTCTCCAGATACTCGGGCGGTGCATGATGAGGCGAATGCATGGAACCCGAGGCCCAGAGCATCATCAGCGGCAGATCCGGCTTGATGGACTTGTGACCGGTGATCCAGTTAATGGCCCGGTCAGCCAGGTCCTGGTCGAGATGGTAGGTTTTCCGGTAGGGTTCAGGGGTGTGATCGTTCCACATCACCGGGATAAACTGATGAACATCAGCCGCCATGAAGGTATACGCATGATCAAATCCCTCTCCGCTGGGCCAGCGATCAAACGGCCCCACCTGGGACACTTCATACAGCGGCGTGTGATCCCACTTGCCCAGGGCATAATTCACGTATCCCTGTGCCTGAAGGTAGTTGGCCACCGACTTGGCGGTGTCGGGCACCACCGCATTGTAGCCGGGAAATCCCATGGCAGTAAGCGCGTGGCTGCCCAGTCCGATGGCATGCGGATTCCGCCCGGCCATGAGAGATGCCCGGGACGGTGAGCACAGGGCGGTTGTGTGGAAGTTATTATACCGCAGCCCGCCATCGGCCAGGCGGTCGATATTCGGGGTGTCAATCAGAGCGCCAAAACATCCGACCTGTGCAAAACCCACATCATCCAACAAAAATATTATGACATTGGGCGCATCTTTTGGGGGCACAACCGGATCAGGCCACCATTCCTGACTGTCTGCATAACTTTTCGCCATCTTGCCCTTAAACTCGGGGGCTGCCGTCGTTCTTTCTGATTCCGGGTTTTTCTGCGTTTGTTCCACGGCGGATATTTCCAGTTTTTTTTGCGATTCCTGGTTGTCATTGCCGCATCCGGCAAACAACAGCACCAGAAATGCCAGAATAAAAACTGAAACGAGCATGTAATCCATGCCCCACCTTTTTTGCCTGATGTTCATAGCCGTTTCTCCTTTTTTGATGGTCTATTCATAAAAAACCGTTAAAAAATCAGATTCGGATGGACAGAAAAGAACTCCGCCATTCTTACATTGGCAAGGCAAGCAAATTTTGATCAATAACAATTAGATAAGCTAATTTACAGCGGCGGAAAACACAGCACAACCCAAGGCGAAAATAGAATTTGGACTTCCAATAACTTCATCATGACGCTGAAAACAATGCAGGTCGGGATTCCATTCCCGACAACTGGAAAATTCCAATTGCCGGATAAAAAAGCCGGCCTGTCCAATAGAAATTATTTTATGCTACAGTGGCACAAAGTGCCATCAATAAGCTTTTTACCAAGCTATCTATTTTGAAAATGTAATTTTGTACCTAAGATATTTACAGCAAACCTTGAATTAAAAAATATACTTACACTTAAGTTAATATTTATAATATGGGGCTGTTAACAGGTACGTGCTGCTCAGAAAGGATTTTAAGGCCGGATATTGAAATCAGATAAAATTTCAAGAATAGTCTAAATCATAAAATTCAATACGGTGTATGTCAATTTAAATATTCATAAATGTATTTTAACAGAATATTAAAAATAGAAAAAAAAGCTTAATGCGCCAAAAATGGTATTATAGTCCTGTGTTTTAAATTGTTTTGTCCGGTATATATAGGAATAGGTGAATTTAAAGTTACCCTTAGCATAAGCGATGCCCGCCATAATATCTGCGACCAGAGTCTCCTTATCCACACTGTGACTATCCCTGAACGTATTTCCGTCAAGACTGATATCATGCAGCACCACCCGACCGTCAACAGACATAAAAAAATGAATGCCGAAGCGGCTGGATCCGGATAAATCAACTCCTTCCATATCAATGCTATTAAATGCACTATTTGTTTCGCACCCTGCGCGAATGGGACATGTGCCGAAATTCATCGGCAGGTTCCAGCCCAGTCGAAGTTCGGCGCCGGTATTGGCGTAAACCGCCATATTACCGACCCGGCCCCCCAGATGCGGGATTATATCATAGTTGAGATTGTGATTGAGATCCCCATGGGCCACCCGCCACCGCGTTTCACAAATAAGTTCGATCAAAAATTCATCTTCCAGCTGATTGTCCCATCCATTTGCAGAGTCGGAGCCGGTCACTTTATGGCCCCACTTCTGAAAATCTTCTGCATAGGAATGCGGGCCAATAATCCCTAAATCCAGTTCCAGGCTGTATTTCTGATGGCCTGTTTTACTGTGAATTCCTACGGCAAAATAATTGATTCCCGCATACGGGCGGTCGTCTCGAATGAGCTCTTGTGTCTGGATATCTTCCGGGGTGTAAACGATTTGACCGATGGAAAACGAGACAGCACTTTTTTTGTCAGGATCCATCAGAAAGGGAAAACGGCTGAACATCGGATAGGTCCACTCCGGCAGGTGGTAATCGGTTCTGTTTGATTTAAACGGGGTACTCCAGGTCATTTTCAGGCCGCCGGTGTAGCCCTGGTCGGTGCCGGCAAAGTAGTCGTTTTCCAGGTAAAGTGCAAATGTGTCAAAAGACTCTGCCTGTTCTGATTGAGCAACGGCCGACCGGCTAATTAACAGGGGAACAATTAACAATATAAGTATTAAAATTGCAGTGGTGGTTTTCATGTTATAAAAACACCGCAGGTAAGGTTAACAGAAGGATGGGTTGAGAATGTCCTGCATACGGCGGTTGGTGAGGGGGTTCGATTCGCTCAACCCGAATTGAGACATAAAAATATCCGGATTCCGAAATAATTACCTGAAGGAAATAAATCTCTTTTCAGAATAAATGCTACCCTATTTTCGATTACTTCTTTTGTTCTATATTATATTGATAAATACTTTGATTTATTACGTCAAGAAGTTCTTTGCCCACAGAAAGCTGCGGGTTTGTCTCAGCCATTTTTTCTGCAAACGACCTGGCCCTTAACGGCATCTGCCGGTTAATATAATAAATGGTCAGGGCATAAAGGTAATCCATATTATCCGGTTCTATGTTCAGAGCCTGAAGAAGATACACTTCTGCTTCCGGCATCTGACTCAGGCTTTGCAGCAGAAGACCGAGATTATAATGAACGCGGGCACGACCCGGCATGCCGTCGGCTGCGATTTTAAGATACCGGGCGGCCTCGGACAATTTATTTTTTTCCACCAGCAGCAGACCAAGGGAGTATGCCAGGTCCGGCATGTCCGGCCGGGCTTCAAGGGCCTGTTTTAACAATTCTTCTGCTTTATCATTGTCTCCTTCCTGATTGTAAAGCATGGCCAGGTTGACCTTGGCCGGGAAGAACATATCATCAATTTTAATCGACCGTTTGTAGTGTTTTTCAGCTGTTTTCAGGTTCCCCAGGTTGGCATAAAGTATACCCTGATTGAATTGGGATTGAGGAAAATCTCCGCTATAGGCCATAGCGGTTTTATATTCAGCTAACGCAATTTCATATAATTTTCGTTCGTTCTCTTTTAATTTATCCCCTGACAGAGGACTCAGGCACATGGCTGCCTCCATTCGGACGGCTTTAACCGGATCATACAACAGAGCAACGGCATACCGGAGACGCTGTTTTTCATCAAGGGAAAACCGGTTAAGGGTTCGAATGGCGGAATGCCGAATTAATGACTCATCATCTGCCAGGGCACGTTCCAACGCCTGAACGCTTTTTTCCTCCGGATAGGAGATGAGCATGGAAACTGCTGTGGCTCGAACAATGACTGGCAGAAGAACATCATCTGCGATTTTGACTAAAATATCCACGGTATCCGGTTTTCCCTCACGGGCTGCGGCCATGGCAGTGCCGTAATGGGGCTTGCGGGTCTGGCCATACCATTTGGTCATATAATCAATTGACCATTGAACGTCTTTATCCGCATGGCACCGATTGCAGGCATTGGGCGATTTATCGACCATGCTCAAATCCGGGCGCGGCACACGGATGCTGTGATCCGGCCGGTAGTCAATACCCATGTAATAGCGGCCCGGCATATGGCATTGTTCACATTGCGCTCCCGAACCGACCTCATAAACCGTTCCGTCAGAAAGCTTTACCGGATCTCCTTTTTCTCCTTTTTGCTTGTGAAAATGATGATCTTTGCTGTCATATACATCGGCCCGGTGGCACTGAAGGCACAGGTTATTGCCGTCTTTTACGCGCTTTAAACTGTGCACATCATGACAGTCACTGCATTGGACATTGTTGTTGTACATCTTGCTCTGAAGAAACGAGGCATACACATAGACCTCTTCTAAAATCTGACCGTCCGGAAAATACATCCCTTCACTGAGCAGTTGGGGGATCATGGCGTCTAAAACATCGGCTTGCGAGTGCTGATAATCGCCTAAAAACGACCGCCGGGCATGACATCGGGCGCATAGTTCCACAAGCTGTTTTGAATTTAAATCACGGGCTTTGACAATCAGTTCGAAATTTTCTGTTTCCGGCCTTGCCATTTCCGGCATTTGCGCCCATTGAACATGTTCGGAACAAGGCCCGTGGCAGGCTTCGCAGGAAACATCAATTTCCGACCACGTGGTGTGATAGGTATCCGTTGCCTGATCATATCCTTTGGTCAAGTTCGTGGAATGACATTCCGCACACATGCCGTTCCAGTTCTGCGCCTGGTTGGTCCAGTGCAGCCAGTCATCTGCCGGGATATCCTGGTCCGGATACAAGTGATACCATTGTTTCTTCACCACATCCCAGGCAATGGTCAGGCACTGGAGACGGCCGCCGGGAAACGGCACCAGGTATTGCTGAAGCGGATAGGCCCCGAACGTGCGGGTGATTTCAAAATCATCCATTTTTCCTTCAGGGCCTGCAGTATGAACATAGAATTTATTATCTTTTTTATAAAATTTTGAAATAACGCCATGATGCTCAAATTCAGTATTGCTGAAATCAGCCAGAACCGTTTTTTCATTGGCCACATCCATGGCAAGGTCATGATGGGAGCCTTTCCATTTATCGTATTCCGCTTTATGGCAATCCACACACTTGTCCCGACCCACAAACGAAGCGGGCGGTAAAGCGCTTGAAACATCAGATCTTTTTTTTTCGATGCCTTCTTTCACTATATATAAAGGAATAGACAGCACGATGACCAGTGAGGCAATGATACCTATGATTTCCCATTTTTTCAGATCTTCAGACATTTTTTTAGTAATCAATTATCCGTGGTCGGTTGTCAATTATCAGTGGTCAATAATCAGTTACTATTTACTGATCACTGAATACTGGTTACTTCTCTACAGATAAACTACTTGTGATGGATCAAAGCCGCTTCTTTTTGTCTTTTTCCCGGTATCCACTTTGACAATGCCGTTTTCAATCATGACCGCAAACATATCCAACGGCCGGGGGGCCGGCGACTTTACTACCGCCCCGCTGATATCAAACACGGAGGAATGGCAGGGACATATGAACTTTTTTTCAGACGCCACCCACGGCACCGTACAGCCCAAATGTGTGCACTTTCTTGACAGCGCCATAAACCCGCCGTCATCTAAGCAGATGAGATAAAACTGGCCGCGCCGGAATGCGGTGACCGAATCTTTTTCAAATTTTTCCGCCGCTCCGGCAGTAATGATTTTGCCAGGTGTTTCGGCATCGGCTTTTTGTTTTTTCGGCCAAAGATATGCCGCAATCACTCCGAGCATTTCCGCCAGCGCCACAATTCCCAAACCGATCCAGAGTTTTTTCAAAAAACTGCGGCGGCCTTCGACTGGTTGAGCTGATTTTTCTTTTTGATCTTTTGTCATCATCATTTAATCGGATTAATTTAATTTACAATTAGCAGGTTGTTGAAAAACGTCATGAGCGCAGGCAAGACAAGGCAAAATTCGGCGAAAAAGCAGAGTTTATGCTCATAAATGAGCATTTTGAGCCGAATTTTAACGCCGTATGGCCAAGCGCAATAGTTTTTCAATCCCACAGCCAGACCAGTTCCATCCCCGGCCCCCTAAACCACACCCCGGTGATGGTCAGCACAACAAAACAAACAAGTAAAAATATAAAAACCGCCTGCACCCCCTCTTCGGCTGTTGCGGCAAATTTTTGTTTCATGACTTGATAAAACCCAAAAAGGAAAACCACCGTCAGGACTGCGGGAATAACACCGTTTATTACAACCGGCGGCACACCCGGCACTATTTTGGAAATATTGATCACGTATTCACTTAAAACAATCATCACCGGGGCAATGACAAGGGCTGTTATGGCTGACATGATGCCCATCCGGCGGCCGTTTTCGGAAAGAAACCAGATTCCGCCGTCCGCTTTTTCAAATTTTAAATAAGGCAGGCAGATAAGGCATGATACGGTAAAAAAAGGAATGACAAACACCGCAACCAATGGATGAAAATGCTGGAGCAATTCCTGCAGACCCGAAAAATACCAGGGGGCTTTTGTGGGATTGGGGCTTAAGCCCGGATTGGCCTTGTCTGCCAGCGGCGCATCAAACAGCACTGAAAACAGGAAAAGAGCAGCGATCATGACCAGTGCCATTGCGGCTTCCCGGGTCACCAGTTGCGGGACAGACGATACTTTATGGATTTTCCCTTCTGCCGAGGACGGGTTAATAACCCCTTTGGCCTTACGAATTTGCCAGAAATGAAACGGCATCAGAATTGCCAGGCACATGGGCACAAGGGCCACATGAATCGCAAAGAAATTTGACAGGGTTGCTTTGCCAATTTCAGTTCCGCCGATAATGATTTTTTGGATCATTGTGCCGATCAACGGAATATACTCAAACATCGCGGTACATATGGTAATCGCCCAAAAGGAAAGCTGGTCTAAGGGCAGCAGATATCCGGTAAAGTTTGATATCAACACACATAAAAACAAACCCAGCCCGATCCACCAGTTGACTTTGCGCCGGCTGTTGTAGGCACCGGTAAAAAATACCCGCAGCATGTGAAAGAACACGACAAAGACCAGAAAATTAGCGCCCCAGTGATGCAGGTTCCGGATCAGTTTTCCGAATAACATTTCCTGCTGTAACGCCACGATGGATGGATACGCTGCCTCGGGTGTCGGAGAATAGGCAAACAAAAGCAGAATACCGGAAATGATCTGCATGAGAACCAAAACAAGAGCACTGCCACCAAGCCCCCAGGTATGGGTGAATTTTAAAACATTTTGCGGCACCAGGGGCGGATGGAGATGATAAACAAAACCCCTGTTTTTAATTTTTGGATAGACTGAAGCCATTGTTTTAAAAAGGCATCCGATGTGCTCTAAGGAGTTTAGCCAATCGCCGGGTAAGGAACCCGGTCGGCCGGAAAGAATTCATTTTGTTTACATTGCCGCACACATGTTAACCGACTTCCAAACAAATCACTCATAATCCCTTAATATAATAGACAAGCTATTTTCTCATACCATGGTGAAAAAACACCATGAAAAACTTTTCACGAGCTATTAAAATTGATGGTCATGTAAAAAGTAGCAGGATTATCCTGGAGACAGGACTTTAACAAAAGAGAGCATTTTATTTCCGGGAAGCGTGATGATAAAGGATTCGTTTTTCAGCTTTCCCACCATGATTCCGCCCTCTTTGGTGTTGATCCTCAAGTCATTGTCCTTGACATACCATGTAAATGGCACTTCACCGTCACAGCAGGTCCAGACGCCCTGCCTGTTTTCCATTAATTCAATAAAATTTTCCTTGTGCGTTTCATCGGTCATGTCGATTGCCTGATACTTGCCGACATAACTGTCTGTCGAATTACACGCAAAACCGATAAACGCCAAAAGGCATGCAGCAAATACGTACAAAGCAAATATTCCTGGGGACTTCAAAGCATTTTCTCCAATACAAATATTATAAAGGGACAATATTAACCGGTTTAAAGGATTTCCGGCTGAACAGGTATATCCGGTCATAAAAAAAGACCTGCACCATCATAATCAGCCAGACAACATCTTCAATCACCCGTTTCCAGCCGATGGCTTCACCGGTGGTATCAAAACACCCGCAGCCGATCTCAATTCCCCGAGCCATCGTAATCAGAATAAAAACAATAAACATGATCAGCATCGAACCGATAATAAAGGCAGCGGCCCGGGTTCTTAGCCCGATAATAAGAAACAGCCCGCAAAACAGTTCTATCCAGGGCAGCAGAACGGCCCCCAGGTTCACCCCCCAGTAAGGAATCAGCTGGTAAGCGGCAACCGATTCGGCAAATTGCGCGGGATAGGCGATTTTGCTCATGCTGGCATAAATAAACACAATTCCAACGTATACCCTTAAAATAAGAGACAAATATTCGCTGGTCAGTATTTTTTTTGAAAAATTCCAGAATCGACTCATGGCACTATTGGATACCCTTTCTTTTTCCACAAAGGCAATCCGCCTTCTAAAACCTGTATGTTTTTGTGGCCTCTCAGGTACAGCTTATTGGCCAGCTGAACATCATACAGCCGGCTGACAGTCCTGCCGTAAACGATTATTTTTTGGGACTTGTCCACATCACTGAGTCCCATCATGTACATGATATCAAACACTGACAGCGGTATGTTGACTGCGCCGGCGATATGTTCCTGATCATAAAAGCTGGACGGCATAACATCCACAAATCGAGTTTTCCCTTTGTTCAGTTCCGTTACCGCAACCGAAGGCGCGACCATGCTGATATTGGTATTCAGGTTAATTTTCGGAAAGAGTTTGATTCCGCCCGGGTTGGACTGATTAAAAATCAGCGCGCAGAGACAGCTTAAAATGATAATGATCACAAAATCAAAAACGGATAATTTCGGGGGCTTATATTGACGACTGTGTTCTCTTTCAATGATCTGGTCATTGTCAATCAGCCAGGACGCCATTTGCTTGATCAAAGTCAGCGATACCACGGGATAATTTTTCAGGATCCTGTCAAACTGCTCTTTTGAAAGCGATGTCAGCTCGGCATCTTCGACAACCTTCACATTAGCCGCCCGTGGAGCACCGGTCAGAAGGGCCATTTCACCAAAACTGCCCCCTGGCCCCAAAACCGCCAGTTCCGTTTCAATATCCTCTTCGGTTTTTCTATAAATCCGGACTGTTCCGGACTTTATCATAAAAAAACTATCCCCCGGATCTCCCTGCCTGCAAACCATACTGCCGGCGGCAAACTTCTTGTATTCCGCCCGCTGGACAATTTCATCCCGGATCTCTTTTGGCAGTTTTTTTAAGATCGGGTGATCGATATCTTTTTTATCGGCAGAATTTAGTGTCATCAATTTCCGTCTTTGAAATAAGATATGTTTTAAATATTTAATATTATATCAATTATCATTGCTGGTCCCGTAAAAAAAACAGGATAGCGAAGTTAAAAGTTTCACCAATCCCATAAAATCTGGCAAGGCGTAGCGATTTTTCAGGCTCGAAATTATACATGTAGTATCTTGAGTGCCTGAAAAATCGCGGCAACGCAGTAGAGGGGACTTTTGACGACGCTATCTATTGGGAATGAAATGTCCGGATAACATCCAGTATCAAATCCATATCATCAAGTACGCCTTCGTGAATGAAAAGAACCATTCCCGTGCTGTCCGCGACAATGATGCTCGGTGTCGCCACATTGCCTAACAACTTGTTTATATTATCTTTCGGATCCGCAAATATTGGAAACTTCACTTTATATGTATTTTGATATACATCCACAAGCCGGGTGTCATTGCCAACCGCAATGCCCAGCATTTTAACATCAGCCTTCAAGTCCAAATCATTTGAAATGATATTGTAAAGCTTGTTCAACCGGGGGGCGTTTTTGTGGCATTCCTGGCAAAGCGCGCTGAGAAATTCGATCACGACCAGCCTGGAGCGAATCTGCTTTAACGTAAAATCCGGTCCGGATTCCACACCAAGATATTGTAACATTTCAGGATTTAACATCATATCCATCTTAAAAGAGGGCAGTATTTCTCCTTCTGAAATTGACGTTGCGCCGGTTGTTCCATAAACCGGTAAAACGCCAACAATGAAGACTGTCAAAAAGATTAATGACATCACGGTCATAGTATAATTTTTAATTTTCACAACAATTCCTCCCGGGTCAATGCGCAACCGCATAAACGACTATAGCGGCAACGCATTTTCCTTGTAGCCGTTTTAAACTTGGGGCAACCTCAACAATCGCTCAACTTAGGTTTAAAAAACATTCTCACAGAACAATAATCATTATGTAACTTTTTTACACAGCTGAATTTGACAATATTAACAGAAATTTTGTGTATTTGAAAGGTAAAGATAAGATAATATCGACAAATCAGATATATAGATTAAAATGGAAGGCAGGATATGAAAATATTCAGTCTTTATTTATTTTTAAGCTGCCAAAGCCAAAAAAAGGGTCTGGCAATTAATTTTGCCAGACCCTTTTTAAATATTGACCAACCCAAAAAAGATTAACCGCCGAAAGAGACTTCGGGAATTTCGGCAATTGCCTTGCTGGCCGCTTCAATGGACGCCATTTTACCCAATGTAACCGGTAAAATCGCCTGGATAAAATATTCCGCAGACCGCACCTGGCCTTCATAAAAGGCGGCATTTTTGTTTTTGTTTATTTTTTCAAGCCGTGCCTCGCCCTCAAGATCACCAAGCAGTTCAGCGAGCTTGGGTGCTGAAACATTGGCCCGCCACAGCAGCATCCAGGCCATGATCACATCGCCCATGACATCAAGAAACGGCAATGCATGGGAAAAGGCAACCTTGAAATCAAGGGACATGGCAGTTTTCCCCATATGCATGGCAACCCCGCCCAAGCGATTGACAGCGGTTTCCAGCAGTTCAGCAAGCCCTTCAAGTCCTTTTGTTTCTTTGGCCTGGGCCGTCACCTTCTGAATTTCGCCCAGAAATTCCATAAAAACAGCGCCTTTTTTCATGCCCATTTTCCTTCCCAGCAAATCCATGGCCTGAATCCCGTTGGTGCCTTCATAAATGGAATTGATCTTTGAATCCCGCATCAGCCGTTCCACCGGGTAATCCGCTGTATAGCCATAACCGCCGTAAACCTGCATGGCCTGGACCGTACACTCAAACCCGCGATCCGTACAATAGGATTTAATAATCGGGGTCAAAAGCCCGATAAAATCATCAATAGCGGTTTTTTCTTCCTGGGTTTCCGCCAAATCCATTTTATCGAACAATGATGCCACATAATATACAAAACTGCGCATCCCTTCGGTATGAGTCTTCATCCACATCAGCATTCTGCGGACATCCGGATGCCGGATAATGTTGACGGGCTGGGCATCTTTATTCAGCATATCAGCAAGATCCCGGCCCTGGATTCTCTCTTTGGCATAATTGACCGCATAGAGATATGCGCAGGATGCATTAAAAAGGCCGATGGCACCGACGCCGAGACGGGCTTCGTTCATCATGTGAAACATAACCCGCATGCCTTTGTTTTCTTCTCCCAGCAATACGCCGCGGCAGCCGCCTTTTCCGCCGAATGTCAACTGACAGGTGGGGCTGGCATGCAGACCCAGTTTTTCTTCAATACCGGTGCAGACGACATCATTGAGTTCTCCGAGAGATCCATCGTCATTGACCCAGACCTTGGGAACGATAAACAAAGAAATCCCCTTGGTTCCGGCAGGCGCGCCTTCAATACGGGCCAGTACCGGATGGATAATATTGTCTGTCAGGTCATGTTCGCCGCAGGTGATAAAAATCTTGTTTCCTGAAATAGTATAGGTGCCATCATCATTTTTTACTGCCGTGGTGGTCAGCGCGCCGACATCGGACCCGGCTTCCGGTTCGGTAAGCACCATGGTTCCGCCCCATTGGCCGGAATACATTTTGCCCAGATACAGCTCTTTTTGTTTATCTGTTCCAAAAACCTCAACCATCTTGGCTGCACCATGAGTGGCAAACCCGAAAGCGCCAAAAGAAAAGTCAGCGCCCACAATATATTCCGCCGACGCCTGGGCGATCAGGTGCGGAAGGCCCTGCCCGCCGATTTCCGGATCTTCCGTCATGGCAATCCATTCGCCTTCACAGAGCAGTTTGTATGGTCGGCGAAAACATTCCGGTATGGTCACCATGTTATTTTCAAACTTTAAGCCGACCTTGTCGCCTTCTTCATTGACCGGAAGTATTTCCTTGATGGCAAAGTTACGCGCTTCAGTAATGATCATGTCAAACATTTTGCGATTCATATCCTTATATCGCTCATGCTTTGTAATCTCTTCCAGCCCGAGCTGTTCATACATTACAAAATCAACATCCCTTCGATCTGCAATTTGCTGTGCCATGGTGCATTCCTTTCATTTTTTTAATTTAAGCGTAACTACATATATCAAAAAATTACATTCATTATCAGATTGTTATGCAATAATCAAATCAATCAGACTTTCTTTCAGGCGCTTTTAAATCTCCAAATTAAAGCATTATTTTGTATTTCCACATTATCCTTTGTCAAGAGCATCTTTACCTTTCCGTCAAGTTTCAAGATCCGTTTTCATATTAACAATTTGAAAATAAACAAAAATTTAACCAGATGAACACTATTAAAAAAATCCGGTTTTCCACTTTAGTTAAGTTAATAAATTTGAAATTTACGACCAGCGTCTGTTTTCCTGGATACCCACCTTCGTGGGCATGACGATCTCGGGTCCATCGGCGACAATTAAGCGATTTGTCATTGCCGAGCAGTCGGGAATCCAGCGGTGTTTTAACGGATAATCAAATGATTTCAAATCAACTTAATCGGAGAGGATAACCAGATTATTGATTTCAAAATTGCAGACTTTCGAATTCAAGATACAAAATTTCAATGGTGCAAGACTATCGCCGTTTTTATCACGAAGCCTGTCACCGCATACCATATTTCATTTATTATCTTCTGATGCGACTAATCTGCAAGCTTACGATTGATGGTTTCCACCTCGGAATTATTCATAAGCTTTAAAAATTTGGGATTTGAAAGAAGAGCTTCAATGTTTCCTGTATTAATTGAATTCATAATGTCGGGATCGTTTAATACAGCTTTAAAATCTGGATTGTTCTGCAATCCCATAATCATTTTCATAATATCCTCATCGGCAATTATGGTTTTAGATAAAGCGGAAGCCTGTTCCATGATCGCACTGTTCCCATTTCCACCTGTTCTTGCTGAGTCGGAAGGTGCCCCGAAATTAATGGAGGATATTTTTGATTTGTTGATATTAATGAGGCCCATACTTTCGGTTTGAATTGAATAAATACCACTGTTTATTGATATAATCTCCCCGGCAAGAACACTGCCGTCATTCAAATAGATGGTCGATGCATCGCCTGCAAAAACGTGTGAAGCTAACAGCAGGTTCATTATCATTAAAAAAAGTGTTTTCATTGTAATTCTCCCTGTTCCTCATTATTACAGGTTTCCAACGATATGATTTGGAGCATCTGAAACACATCTTAATTCGCAGATAGCTATGGGATGACGGGTCACGCCTGGCCTTGAGTCTTAATAATCATATCTGAAATTTTTTCTATTTTTGTTTTAAATTTTTTATCAGCGTTAATACGAGATTTCACTCTTCTGATAATGCTGCTGACTGCACTGTAATTGTTCATACGAAAATGAGCGCAAATCTCAGTTAACCGGTCTCTGCGAAGTTTTCGGCATAAATATACGGCAACGTTTCTCGGCTCATTGACCTCCCCTCTTTTTGAAACAAAAAGCATATCTGTTTCAATATTATAATATCGACTGACACCATCCATAATCTGGAAAACATCCGGAGCCAGTAATTTTACCGAGGGAACCTCATCATCTGTTTTCCGTTCAAAATACTTTCCTTTTACCCAATCAATAAATTCAGCCGGGCCAACAGATATTGGCAACCTTTTTTTGTCGAATATATCCGCAATCTCTTCATCTCTGTCTTGTCTGACAAATCGTTTGTATTCGCTTATCCATCTCTTTTTTTCCCCGGTCAGCATGGATAAGATAAATTCCTTATGAAGCCATTCCCATTTTTTCGCTATAGATGCATATCCTTTATGGCTGCTCCATTCATAATCATTGATATTCTTAACAAATCCTGCTTTTAACGGGTTTCTGTGGATATAACGCACCAGCTGCAACAAATAGTTGTCCGCACTGACAAGAATGGATTTATATCGCCCTCTGAACAGGGAACCGTCCCATTTATGGCGCCGGTTAGACACCTGCGTATAGACACCATTTAAATGCCGCATGCTTCTTGAGAGATTGGCATCCGGTGTTTGAACCAGCAGATGATAATGATTCGGCATTAAACAGTAAGCAGCTACACGAATATTCCACATTTCCGAAGTCTCTTTCAGAAGATCAATAAAAATTTTATAATCTTCCGTATCGGTAAATATGTTTTCATATCTCCGCCCCCGGTTCATTATATGGTACCATGCACCTGGATATTGAATTCTTAATGGCCTTGACATAATATTTTGACTATCAAAATAAACAGCAAGGGTCAAGACCAGACTTGACCCCTATATATTTGACCCCTATACGTAAACTGTTACGTACTTGTACTTGTTCAAGCGAGGCTATTTTGTCTTTGCTAAATGGTTGTTGGATGAAAGATCCATTGGAGATAATGGTTTCGATGGGTAATGTTATCGGAGTTTTGAAATCAGAATCAGGTGTGTTATGAGCACATCCAGTAAAAGTTAAAAATAAAATAAAACTGAATAGAAATGAAATCTTTTTCACTCTCTATGTCTCCTATATCTTATTTAAATGACCTTCGCTACCGCTGGTATATGTCGAACAATGGCAACCAACACCCAACTGATAATCAATGTGCCTGCGAACACCACTATTCCCTTCATTATTGGAGCAAGGTCACTTTCAAGCAAAAAGTACTGAAGCCAGGTAACAATAACGTAGTGAACAATATAGATTCCGTATGAGTTTTCACTCAGACTATCGAAAATACGCATGCGTCGCTTCGCATATCGAAGAAAAAGTCCAGTCATTCCGAAAACGTTAGCCCAGCAGCAGACCACGAAAGCGATCTCACTGACAATGGTTCGCTCCATGGGAGTAACAACCGCGACCATAAGAACAAGCACCGTAAAAGACATCAGGCCAACAGCTATCCACACCCACCAGTGCTTTGCGAGTATTCCGTCTGTTTTTAAGACACTGCGGTCAATCCCGGTTGCCCCGACCGCAATGCCTGTAAGGAAGTACACCAGGTAGAGCAATATCCGGCCAGCCTGTGCATTAAAGGGCCCGATTCCGATCCACCTCAGCGGTCCGAAAATGATTGCAACAGGCAGATACACAACTATTGAGATTCCAAGCAGCACTCCAAAAAAAGCTACGGGGCGACCAAAAATGATATCATATCGACCTCTGGCAAAACCACTAAAAGCTGAAGTTACCCGGTACAGGAGAATAACCAGACAGTTGAATGCCAGCAGCAGCCACAAGAACCAGAGGGGGCCGGCAGTCCCGAATCCGGACCGGATCATTCCGAGCCAGAATGACCCATAGCTGGAGTCCACTCCGGTAATCAGCCCCACTTGAAGCTGCGCCGGGTAATATGCCAGGGGAATCAGGAAAAAAACACCGATGACAAAGGGGAGGCCAAGCCTTTTCAGGCGATCTCCAACGTATCTCCTGGCACCCTTTCTTGCCAGACTCTGCCGGACAAACACGCCGGAGACAAAAAACAGCAACGGCATGAAAAAGGTTTCGTTGAACGCCACAATCAAATCAAATCCGAGCCATCGTTGCTCATTTACGACAAGACCGGCGTTCGCGATCGGGTTCTCAAAATTGATGGAAGCGCATGTGGCATAGGCAAGAACCGCGTGATGAAATAAAACGAGAGTAACCAAAAATGCACGTAGATAGTCGAATTCTACCTTCCGCCCGGGTACTTGGCCGGATACTTCCGTCATTTTGTTCGCTGCACTTGCTTCAGCCTGTTTATCTATAACCGCACGAATCGTCACAATGGTAAACTGCCCCGGACCTCATTTTTAGTCCTCTTTGATGTATGAATAAGCTCTAAAGTTGCGTTTCAGAGTCCGAGGCTTTTTGCTCCGCTATAAATAATTTATTCGCTACCTGTCTCTGCCGCATAATCAATGTTCGTAATATATTGCGATTATGAGCGCCTCGCTACAACCTCCATCATTGGCGAACTGAAGAAAATTGCATCAGGATCTTTTGAACGTGCCTCCCACTCCGCGAGAAAATTGTCAAATACGCCGTGAGCAAGGTAACCTTCTTTCACGAGGGCAGGTAAATGATTACGGAACAAAGCATCTGGCCAGAGCCATTCTTGCGTGGTGGCTCGAACTGCTTTAACTATCACATTAATCTCTACGTCTAATCCGGCAGAGTGGAGTAATCCGGGAAGATCGTTTCCTATCTCAGGGTTGCATCCAATTTCGCCCGTAACGGCTTTGCTAAGAGCCTCTGCTATTTCTGGTAGATACTTGCTTTTAGGGTAAATATGAATATGACCGAAATTACAGAGCTCTGTGAGGGCACAAGCGGCACCGGGTCGAAGCCATTTTACCATGCGGCCAATCAGCGACTTCACCCTTGTCTCAGGAAGATACATTAGCACCCACCGACCGTAAACTCCATCCACGCTTCCCTCTTGAAGATCAAATGTCTCCAGATTAGCCGCTCTTGTCTCAATATTAAAAAGACCTGCAGCCTCAGCCTGCACTTTTAATAACGGGAGTGAGCGTTCTCCATCTCGATCTACGGCAATAACTTTCCCCCCCGCCCCGACAATTTGTGACAGA
This sequence comes from Desulfococcaceae bacterium, assembly GCA_030145385.1. Lineage (GTDB taxonomy): Bacteria > Desulfobacterota > Desulfobacteria > Desulfobacterales > Desulfosalsimonadaceae > SURF-3. Next base: position 77,557 of record JAQYVU010000004.1, on the reverse strand, counting down.
TCGAGAGTTGTATATCCAGGGCCGCAACCGAGATCAACCAGAGTTGAACCCTTACTGAATCCAGCCCGGGAGATGAAGCGTTGGTTTTCTTTGGTCCAGACGTGATGCTGATACCTTAGCCGCTCTATCTCCTCTTGAGTATAACCGAAACGATATTCGTCGGTTCCGTTGGTAGATGCAAGTGTATCAATTTCTGTTTTATCACCCATTGTACTGCCTTTTTAGAAGCTAACGGCCGGGTCAGCCGCAGTAGCCGGATTGATCCGGCCCAAGCGACCACCTTATATAAGGGCGGCTGAACCCACTGGTTTTTACGAAGTGCAGCTGAGTAAAAGTCTTCGGGGGTCATGTTCGGGGGTCAAGTCTGGTCTTGACCCTTGTTAATGTATCACCGTTGTAACATTTTGAATTATAAACTATAAATCATCATAAAAACTTTTTGCTCCGATGCCACTCCAAATTCCCCTGCCCCGGCCAAAACGCCTTGTCTTCAGGTTTAAAGATACCCCTGTCCGATAGCGTCAACACATGACCTGGAAAGTTCTTTTCTATGCTCACCCGTTTTGAAACCATAACTTCATAATTTTTACTCACACTCATCAGCCCTTCATCAAACGACCAATGGCAAAGCCTGCATAAAGACATCCCATTTGTCGGGCTGTCATCATGGCTTTCACTCCAAGTCTTTACATGGGCGGCTTCAACTACTGTGTGCCCTTCCGGCGTTAGCATCCGGATGCCGCACATGGCACATCGGTGATCATAGAGAGCGACAATGGCTTTTCGAAATCCCTGATCCCGGACTTTATTGTTTAGCGTATCGCTTTCATAGGGGTTGGCTTTTTCATTTATCTTTAAAAGCTTTTGGCTGTATTCGTATGCCTTTATATTTACATTGCCGCATTCAAGGACTGACGCTCGAATTTCTTCGGCAAAATAATGATTAATCACGGCAGCGCGAAGCTGTTCTCTTGTTTCCGGTCGGCAAAGCATTAGAAACAATTCATCATCGAGTTTTGCACCGGCACAAACTTGCCGGAGTTTTTTCATGGATGAAATGATTTCCGGATTTATCTTGCCCTTAAACTCCGGTGCATTGACCAGCTGAAAGATGCCGTCATTCTGAAGCCTGGGAAACGGGTATGACATATTACCTTTTGTTCCCAGCGGCATGATGGCCTGCCAGTATGTATTGAATGAAAGTTCGGGGGTCAAGTCTGCCCTTGACCCTTGTTGTTATGGTGTCATCACCTTGAATTGTGAATTATCAAACTCAATTCAACAACTCCGCCACTTATATTCTCTGTTTAAACACGGCCTGAAAGTTCCGTAGATCCATGGCAGCAAATAGTTTTTAGCTTCTTCTTTCAAGGGTTTGTTCCGGCATCGTTCCACTGAAATTTCCGTTTCAGTTCGTGAAACCAATTCCACTTTCCGGTAAGCCTTTGATAGCGACCCGCCACAATGCCGGGGGCAAGCTTTAGTTCCTGTGCCAGATTAATGACCTGGGCTTTTGTGCGAAATGCGGCAATTTCCGAATTTTTGCTTTCCGGTATCAAAACTCCGGCGGCAAAAACATCCGCTTTTTGTTCCTGGGGATTATCGCTTTTGCCGTCATTTATATACAGGTCTTTTTTACTGTCATTTAACACATGCCCGGCTTCGTGAAAAAAAGAAAACCAGAACAGGTCTTCAGCTTTTCCTCTCAGGTTCAGAAGAATCATGGCCTTTGATGCAGACAGCCACTTCGTTGCCCCATACCACGGGACTTTTTTCATTTCCTGCACAAAAGCCACTGCAACACCAGCATCCGCACATAGTTGAACCATGGCAGGAATAAAATCTTCCGGACCTTTTACTGTCATCATGCGAATGTCGACCAATGCTTTTTTAAATCTGTTTTTATCATAGGGCTGACAATTGATCTGTTGTGCCTGAATCTCTCCCATTCGAATCCATGCAGACGCAGGACCGGGAAAGGTTTCAAAGCACTGGGAACGCCTGGCGGCAACTGCTGGTTCCATCCAAAGAGCCTCCCAGGCCTTTACGCTGGAAACACCATAAAATTTTAAAGTGTCTCTTAAAAGCATAACTTTTTCTTTTACCGGTTCAATTACTTTTCGCTGAATCAGTTCTTTTGTGGGAATTGTTTTCAGCCATTCCAGGTCCGCTTCAAGCTGTTTGCGTTCCTCAATTTTTGCCAGTTGCTCCCGATACTGAGCTTCCAGATTATTCCACATGCGAGCGGGAACACCGGTGGCCAGTTCCAGCTTATTGGCTGTTTCATAAGTGATGGGTTGTTCAGCTTTAAATATCCGGTTAAGGGATTGAACCGTCAGGCCGGTGCGCACGGCCAGTTCCTTCTGTCCCATATTCAAGGATTCCATCGTTTCCTTGAGCGTTTCTCCAGGCGCGATGGCAAAGTCCGGTTCGAATCCGTAACGTTTTTTTGCCTTCAGCATATTTTTACTCCTGTGTTAATGGGTATCGACAATATCGATAATTTCAATTTCTTTGACCATGGCCCAGTCCAGACCGCCATCTTCTGTTACAGGAATTGGTTCATCAGCGGGTATAAATAGCAATCGATACGGATGTTCAAGATCAACAGACAACTGGCCTTTGCGATTCCCGGAAAGTACGTGGCATCGGGGTGGCGGTACCTTTGAGATATCCTCCAGACACGTCGCTGCCATAAGTTCCATTAATCGCTGGTGAATCTTACGAGCCATTTTAGGGCCATATTTTTTAATGGTCTCACTTGCTTTATTGCAAGTTTTTTGCAACTTTTTTGTTCTGAAGTATATAATCAATGAAACCTCTTTTCAAGAAAAAAGTTAACATATCATGTTAATAATTTTTTGATTACTTCGATAGACAGAAAAACCAATTAAGGTTCTTTTTTATTAGAAGATAATTGGTGTCACATCTTGAATTGTGAATTGTCAATCATTATAAAAACTTTTTACTCCGATACCGCTCCAGATTCTCCCACACCGGCCAGCATGCCTTGACTTCAGATTTGAAAGCCTTTAATCCGAAAAAATCGAAAAAAGTTCAGTTGAACCACCTGTCACATTGGGGTAGATGCAATCGCTGCCTTTAGAAATATCAATGATTCGATCAGCCATCTATGTGCCCCTGGTTACTGAAAAATGAGCATATATCAAATTTTTCGCACAGAAGTTAATTTGTACTAAAGATTGGAGAGGAAGGGAAGGGAAAAAGATTAAAAACAGGTGGAAGGCATTAAAGACAGGTGGAAGGTTGAAGGCTGAAGACTGAAGGAAAGGTCAAAAGATTTAGAAGGTTTAAGGTGGAAGGCTGAAGGCAAGGTCAACAGATGAAAATCATTAAAGACAGGTGGAAGGCATTAAAAACGAAGGTGTTCAAAATTCTGTGTCAGCTAAGTGAAAGCTGATATGCTCAGTTGAAAAAAATGATCAGAAACTGTGACAAAAAATACGAAGTCCTCCCAACACTCCCATGCCGGGATTTTTTTTGTTCACAAATTTAAAAGTGGTGGTTTTTTGGTGGTTTTTCAGGAGCCATAAAACCACCCAACAAAAAAGGGGTTATCCCTTGAAAGAAATAACCCCTTGATTTTATTGGTGGTGCCGGAGGCGAGACTTGAACTCGCACACCATCGCTGGCAAAGGATTTTGAGTCCCGAAAATGAAAATTTCAAATTTTCAACAATTTTAACAATTTGAATTTTTTGCAAAAAATTTTTTACTTTTGGTTTTGTTTGGTTTTATTTGGAAATATTTGACCTTGACGGGCACAATTTAGGCACAATTTGAAATGAAAAAAACAGGTTTTTTAAAAAAGTTTACAGATTGACATATAATGGGCATATATATACAATATGTACAAAATAAACATATTGTATATATGAGGTAATATTATGTTAAGCAAAATAACAACCGCTGATGCCAGAAAAAAATTTGCAAACCTGATCAACAGGGTTGCCTTTGGAAAAGAGTCTTTTGTCCTTACTCGCAGAGGAGAACCAATTGCTGCACTTGTTTCCATAAAGGAGCTTCAGCTCTTGCAGGATTTGGAAAATAAAATTGATGTTGAGGATGCATGGAAGGCTAAAAATGAACCCGGCGAACCTATCCCCTGGGAAGAGCTGAAAAAGGAACTGGAGCTTTGAGCTATCAAATCCTGCTTAAACGTTCTGCTGCAAAAGCGCTCAAAAAAATTCCAAAAGCTGACCAAAAACGCATCGCCAACAAAATTGATAGCCTGGTGGACAACCTCCCAAATCCAGACACAACGAAAATGAAGGGAGACAACCCATTTCACAGGGTACGTGTCGGTGACTATCGGATAATTTATGAAATTCAGGATGATGTCCTTATCATTCTGGTCGTCAAAATTGGACACCGCAAAGACATATACCGAAATATCCCCTAAAAAATGTTATCAGCCTGTACTAAATTCTCTCAAAGTTTAAAAATGACCTTTCATTTTTCGGTGTGATCTGAACTTTCAAATATTTCCCTCGCCCCAAACTGTTGTGTACCCTTTATATTTAATATGACTGACAACGGTACGTAAAGTTATCGATGGTGCGCGCATTTAAAAAGACAGAGTGACTATAAATCCAAATTAAAAAGGGTTTAACAATATTCATATTATTAAACCCCTTATTTTAGATGGTGCCGGAGGCGAGACTTGAACTCGCACACCATCGCTGGCGGAGGATTTTGAGTCCTCTGCGTCTACCAATTCCACCACTCCGGCACATATTGTATTTTCAGTAACTTATAAAGTCTTCTCTATTTCCTTTCTGAAACTGGGGAAAAAATGGCTACGATTTCGTAAATCCAAGCAACTGCAAATATTTTTGCGTTGTTTCCATATTACTGTGACCAAGGCGGTATTGCAACTCAATTAAGCTCATTCCGTTATTAGCCCATATTGAGGCTCGTCTATGTCTCAGTGAATGCCAATTCCAGCGTTTAATCTTTAAGGACTTAGCTTTCTCACCCACAAAGTGTGGATAATCAGTCCACGAAAAAACTTTTCCAGTTCCTTTAACATTCTTTAAACAGTCTGGCAAGGGAATTATGCGGGGTGTGAAATTAGAGTTTTTACTCTTGCGAGTGTAGAGTGTAAGCTGTTCTCCGTTAATCTCTTCAAAATCCAGCCTTATAGCCTCCATTATTCGGCAGGCTGTCTGATCAACAAAGTCAATTAGCAGTCTCTGTTCTGGATTGCTAATTTTTTTAACCTTATCAATATCAGCCTGGGAAGGTATATGTTTGGTCTGAATTTTTACAGGAAAGAATTTAATCTTAAAAGGGTTTCTCATATTAACTTCGTGAATATCAATAGCTTCATTAAATGCTGCTTTTAAAACCCTTATAGCGGCGTTGACTTTAAAATTATCCTTTCCCTCTTTCTTAAGATCAGCGGAAAACTGGTTAACGAATTTATAACCATCAGCTTTGCTAATTTCAGATACCATTTGTTTTTTTGTAAAATCCAAGAACATCTGGAAGAACCGTCTATTCTCTTCATAATACTTTTTGCTTTTATTGGTCTGAATATTATCCAATCGCTGATTAAATAAATCCTTAATACCGATATCACCGTTAATACTGCGAGCTTTCTTGTCCAATTCATTGATTTTAGCTCTTTCAGCAGTAGCACACTCTTTTTTGGTTAAATAAATGGCTTTTGAGTGATAATTCTGTCTCAAGTAAGAACCTTTATAAAACCAACGGACACCTTTCTTTATTTTCCGCTGATAACACGGCAATCTAATCACCTCCTCCGTCTTTCATTTTTCCACCTTTTATTAAGGTGAATCCTGCAATTTCATGATGGTCTCTAACAAATTCCATCTCAACATCTGCCTGTTCATAATGATTAATCACCACCAGTATTTCCGCAGCAACACGAGACAAATATCTTTTGTCTATCTCGGTCTTAAAAGTGGTGCGGTCCTCGTTTTCATCCCAAATATCAACAACAATCATGATTAATCCTCCTTATCTAAAATACTGTAATTGACTTCTTTACCACCAATAACAAGCTCAACATCGACTTCACTCTCTCCGTTTTCATCCAGCATAATGTCATAAAGCTGGCTGGCTAAATCTCTGGCAAAGTGCATCGCTAACTCCGAAGTCTTCAATTCATTGGAATCCTTTAAATCAATTTTCAGGGTTGCCTTAACGTTTTCATCGGTAATCTCGATTTTAAGCATTGGCTTCTCCTTTTGTTTAAGTTATAAAAGAACGATATATAAGTAGGTATTGAGGGAAGTTCGGGTTCATTACTTACTCAAAAAAACCAGAGGTATAAAAATAAGGAATGTGTGAGGCTTTTATGGAGGTCTTATGCAGGCTTTATTTTATTCTGTCGGTGAAGTGGCAAGTGTTCTCAATGTTTCCCAGAAATGGGTTTATAAGCACATAGGTAAGTGGGATTGTGCTTTTAAAATTGAGGGTCGCTGGTTCATCGACAAAAAAAGGTTTTTTGAGTGGATTAAATCCAACGCTCAACCTACTAAGCCAGCCCAGCCTACCGTAGAGGATAGGCATGGACTGACTTAACTCCTTAGCCCCGCTTAATTGCGGGGCTTCTTCTTGTAGATGTGATAATGGATCTGAACACTTCGTTGCGATTTCTTTTTCGGTTTATGGCCCATTGTCGCTTTCAATGCTTTTCCCCATCCACCAAACGCTTGTTTCTTAAATTCTTTGAACACGGTTATCACCTCCTTCTTGTAAAATCTGGTAAATTGCCCTGGCAGTTTCATAACAACCAATTTCCTCTAGCTTCTGAATGATGATCCAAATTTCTGCTGTCATTTTCACCTCCTAATTCAACTTAAAAGAGCTATAACCCTTTGTCATTAGACGTAATTACCCTATTTTCTATATTTTCCAGTTCTTTCTCCAAATAAAGTTTTTCCATTTTCAAATCCAATTTAGCTGGCGTATAAGCTCTTAATCTCAACATTTGATACCAAGTTTGACTTCTAAGTGGCTTAAATCCGTCAATCTCTCCCAATACTTTCTTTAAGAATTCTGGATCTTTATGTGCTGAATCAATTTGTAAAGAGTGGTGTCCAGAACAAAGACACATGCCATTTTGAATGTCATATTTTGTTGAGTTCCGGCTTCGGCTGAATATGTGATGAGCATTTAAGTATTCAGTTTTATTACAACCCCAATACTCACATTTATAACCAGCCCTCGCTTTTACGCATTTTTGCCATAAGTCCATACACTCTTTTTCCAATCGCTTTTTTTCGGTTTTTCTTTTTTTAGCTTTTTGTATTTCTATCTTCATGCCTATATTATACCATAACTATCTAAATTAATTAAGTATATGTGCTATAATACAAGAAAGGACATTTAACCAAAAGGAGGATAAACAATGGACAACAGCGAAACGACCTAAGAGCGGTGGCAAAAGGAGGCAATTATGAAAGATATGGTTATGAGTGGGTTGGCATTTTTATTAATGGCTACTTACATCAAATTAATGGATTTCAATGAGTGGAGAGCCACAAGAAAAGGTTATCTGTGCCGTGATTGCGGACAAATAATTATGAGAGGAACTGGCGTTATTATTGAGGGTAAAGATTATTTCTACTGTTCATCTTGTATAAGGAGGAAAATATGAAGTGTATGATTTGCGGAAGAAAAACAGATGTAATGTTTCATGAAATGGATATGAACGGCAACCTTATTACGCTTTGCTATCACTGCAAAAAGGGGGATAAATGATCTATCAATGTCCTTGCTGTAATTCTGTTCTTTGTCAAGAAGATGGCTTTCTTGTTTGCAGAACCTGCAATTCAAGATTCCATAACCTGGTCAAGTATCAGGACAACACCTATTCCTATACCCAGGAACAGGCAAATGCTGCATAAGCAGTAATAAGGAGGCTTTTAATCAAAGTCTCCTTTTCTTTCCGAGTTATCCACAGTGACAAATAAAACCAGTATGTTATAATAATTATAGGTGTTTACAATCATATAACCAGCACAGGAACAAAACTCCGAATTTGTGGATTTCAACTGTGCTGGTTGCCACGAAGACGGAGTTTTGTTTTTTTATAAGGGGTGAATTTGTATCCGCTGGTGTGTCTTAGCCTTTCACATCAGCCACCCCTTACAAGTAAACAATTCAGCTAATCTAGCGTTTCGGGAATGGCTAGTAAAAACATTTCCGCCGAATTTTTTATCTCCTATTTGAGAATAGATTTTAAGTGCCTGCTCTGTCCTGCCCTGACAACAGGCGACCTGATGTGTTCTTAAATAAACGGGAGTGATGCGAATTTAGTAGATGGAAGTAGCCTTTAAGGTTTTATTAAATAGTATCTATTAGCTGATACATACGCTCTAAACAAATACTGCCTGTAATCAGGGAAGTAATGGGCATAATATGGTTAAAGTTATGGATAAAACAACTAAAATGAAAATAGGGTTTTGGGAAGGGAAGATGAAAGCTAACCCCAAAATTAGAGACATAGCTGAAGAAGAAATAGCTAAATTAAAATTGGAGGCTATGAAAGACAACAAGAACTATAATCGTGTCAAAGATTTATAAAATAATTGCTGGCTGATTCGTGGGAATAAGCATTTAGAGGCGTGAGCCTTTAGGGGTCTATCTTCTCACGGTTAGCTGGCAGTTAATAATCGACTAATTTATATCCGCCACGGACACCCTTATCTTTTTTGAAATACGGATATTTATTTTTTTTAGAATCAGTATTACAGGTTGCTACAATTTGACCACGAATTGTATTCTCTGCATATTCGCTCTTTTGCTTTTTTAAATATTCCCGCACTTCTCTAATAGTAAATTCATTTTTCTTTTTTGCTTTTACAATTACTTTAGCTGCTTCAAAGACCTCATCAGAACAAGCCATAATTACCCTCCTGCTTTTGCGGCAACTTTCTTGTCAGTATAAGAATTATGTTGATAAGTGGGCCAAGTTGGCTGATAGTCTTCCTCGGCTTCATTCCCCCATTGATCCCAACGCTCACGGTTGCCACGGGCAAAAAGCTCTAAAAGTGGTCCAGGACTGCAAGCTTCAATAATACCGTATAATTCATCCGGCTTTCTTGAATGCTCTCTTTTTCTGGTTCTCATGATATTCACTTGAGATCTACCAGGCTGTAATGTTCTTAATTTTCCTTTAATACCAAACAAAATAATTTCTGTTGTATTTCTAAAGTAAAAACCGACACCACGACCGTCAGGACCGCCGTCTTTTCTCACTTTATGCCAAATTAAATTAGATTTGTATTGAAACCCCCAAGCTTTCATTGTTTCTAAGCCTTGAGGCAAGAGAGCATTTGGAACCCAAAGATATAAATGACTTGGGTTATTGGCTATATCATCAACAGGTAAATCCATAATATCTTTAAAAGAAAGAGTGCCGTATCTTGCAAGTCTTTTATGTTCCGGGGCCATTTTACCAGTTCTGTTATCAAATCTCCAAGGAGGATCAGCTAAAATTGTGCTATAAGTTCCTGTTATATTATCCCTAAAATCCTGTATAAGCTCTAAATTAGCCATTTATATATCCTCTACGTATAAAGCATTTGAAATGCCAAAAACCAAAATTGGACAACCACCTGCACCACCGCCTTGTAATCTTGGGAGAAGCTTACTCATATGGGTTGTTGAAGCTCCGTAAGAACTTCCTTTTCCTAAACCATTAAAAATATCTTGGAGGTGGTCACAACGAGTAATCATTACACCTACACTAATTGCCCTTAAATCAAAAAGAACTCTGAAATTGTTTAAATCTCTATCATAAAAAGGATCTTTATTATTCCACTCAACCTCTAAAGCAACACGGTTTCTGTAACAATCAATACCATGAGTCGGGTTTTCATGGTCAATTGTATCAACAACAGTTTTTGTGTGAAAGACCTTTTCTTCCCAATTTCTGGCATAAAATTCACTATCCAAGGATTTTGCAATAGGTGATTTACGTCCTCCAGGACTTGTAACATGACTTTTATATAATCTGAAACCTGTTAAGATTTCTACAATGTCATTATATTCATCGGGAAAATCATTAGAAAGAATAGCTATTGCGTGTTTTATTTCATAAATTTCATAATGGTCAACAAGAAAAGCAGGTAAATTATTTATAGACATAAATCAGCTCCGCAACCGTCAAATAAGAGTCCATTAAAGAAGAGTTAAACTCTTTTTTAATTAAAATAATTTAAATTGTCAACGATTATACTCAATCTGTTGTGAATTTATAACTTTACACCTCTATATAATGTGTTTTATGAAAATCATCCCCTAAATAATAAAAACCCCTCATAGGAATAGATTATACCTAAAAGGGGTCGAATAGATCTTAAAGAACCGTTTTTTTAAGAATTTTAGCCTTTTGAAATTAGTCCGTGACTTGATTAGCCTTTTTCCAGATTCCAATCAGCTGAGATTCAGTCATAATCCTTTCCGTGGCTGTTTTATGCGGCAGCACAACTTCGTATACATCGCCATTTGATAAATATCTAATAGCCCCATCATATCCTTTTGGTAATTTACTCAAATCTCCTTTAGTAACCGCTTGTCCGATTTCATCACTTATCCCGTGTTCCGTGGCATCAAATAACTTTAAGCTTCTTATGTCTATTGCTATCTTAGCTGGTTCTTGTCCAAAAAATGCTTCTCCTTCTTTATTACGAGAATACAATTTATCATTTACTTTATTACCAGCTCCAAAAACAGCCCCTCTTTTTTCAGCCAATAAACCGACTTTAAAACCTTCTTTGTAAATTTTTTCCGCCTGCTTATCTCCGGTTTGATGAAAGGTAATTTCCCTGCTGTTATTCGGTATATTTTCAATAAATTCCTCAGCACTTTTATATTTCTTAGCTTCTTGGAATAAATTATTATTATTATTTATTTTTGACATTTTTGATAACCGTCACTTCAAGAGGAGTTATTTTTAACCCGTATTTCATTTTAATATAATTATATATACTAACATATTTTTTGCAAAAAGATTTATTGGGTGGCTCCCATTCATCAGGGCCTTTATCACTTTTTTGAACATTGACTTTATCCCACACAGCTAAAAGATTTTCCGGATCATTGGCAAAAGCCCTTTTTTGGTCCCTTGTCCAGTTTGCCCCACCGGATCGGTGAGCATCAGACAAAGAAACAACATGATCAATATCGATATCTGAAGCTTTGGTAAATTCTTTACCGGTATACGGGCAAATCCACTTACCCCAGGAAACATTACAGGGCTTATTACGTTTAAATTTTATAATACCGATATTATCCCTGATTAGAATTTCCGCTCTTGTATTTTGGCAGTCATGATCTTGATCAATCCAGTGAGGCCAATCTTTTCTATTATATTCGGAACTGACATATTCAACTTCAGCTTGTTCTTCAGAAAAACCAAACCCACAGCCTGACAATAATAAAATCAAGACAAAAGCAATGATGACAATTTGAAAATTTTTATTCATAATATTAATGTGTTATAATTAAAAAGCCGTAACGATAGTATCACGGCCTTAAATTAAAATATTGTATCAAATAACCTTTTCAGGGGGAATATGCTCACAGTGAGCCAGATTTTAAGTAATTTGGCATATAGAAACGACAAATACTATCTTAAATATACAATTATTATTAAAAATACTGCCAGAGCTATAATCTGCCATGTAAGCGGGTTATAATCTGAGAAGTAAATATCCATATGATTGATTTAATCTTAATAATCCTTTTTATAATGCTGCTTCTTTCACATCCAATCTTAACGATACTCGGTCTTATAGCATTTATATTTTTAAAAGCTTTTACAGACTCTATTTAGTTATATCCTTAGCTTTTTTAATACTTCCTTCTCTTAAAATATCTCTGGCTTTTCCACCTATTCCAGTCTTATCAATTGTGAAATCAATTACTTTATCAAGCACGCCTTTACTGCTTTTTGGTATTCCTTCTAATAAGGATTTTACATTTGGATTATCAAACAACTCTTCAGCAAATTTAGCCAAACTAGCATCTTGAGCTAAGTCAATACCAGTTGTTTTTTTTATATATTCAAACAATTCCTTTGTCCTTGTTCCGGCTGGTGAAAAAAATTGTTTAACCAGAGAAGCTCCTCTTGTCGATACACCGCCAACCTTTTCCCCTAAAGCACGATTAAGGCTATTAAGATAATCAATTCCTTCTGAATATTTACCATTTAAAGCTCTATAAGAGGCTGGTAAACCTTTTTTTAATTCTTCGTTCAATTCTCCAATTATTCTTCTTAATTGTTTTTCTAATTTTGAACCTTGAGCAAGGGTCAAATTTCTTGTTCCTGAATAAATCATATCCTGAATCTCATCTATTGCTATATCTGCATCGAGCTTTGTTTTAACTCCTTTCAATTTACTAATTATTTCATTTTTAATTGGAGCATTTTCCAGTTTATTTATTTTTAAGATAGCTCGTCTAGGAGCATCTTTAAATTCTTGAAGCCCATTTTTTGCTTTTTGCAAAATTTGGGTTTTTTGTAATCCAGCGGAACCCAACTGTTTTTTTATTTGTTGAGCCGCTTCTGACATTGTTTCTCCAACTTTTTCAAATCCAGACATAGCCCTTTGATCAACAGAGTGTTGTTTCGCTATATCAATAAACTCATCCAATTTTGAAGTTGGAGTTTCTTTTAAAATTGTTTTTATTTTTTCATTTGGTTCTGACGCTAAAAGCTTTGAAGCTTTTTGCCCTAATTCTGGAAGTGATGTTTTTACATATTTCGCTGTATCTGCAATTTCATTAACGGTTTTTTTACCAGCTTTAATTACCGACTTGCCAGTTGTTTTAGCTAAAGAAGTAGCACCAGCTAAATCAGCTATATTAACAACTGATTCTAAAACTTCTGCTGTCCTTTTGTTTAATTCATCACCATTTTTCCACTCTTCATATTTATCCATTCCTTTTCCTAAAGCTTCAAAAGCTGGTTTAGCCCATTCTTTTTGGGCAAGTTTTTCAACCTGTGGAGAAATGGCAGCACCAATAACATCTCCCACGCTACCAGCGACATCACCAACTGTTCTTACTCCTGTTTCAAGTGGGGTAATTTCACCTTTAGCCGTTTTACTGAAAGTTTCTTTTATATCTTGCCCTCTTTCTTTTAAGTTATCAAAAGCACGACCCAAAAAACCTTTTTGTTCTTGTTGAGGGAATAACTTGTTGGCTACTTCTTCAATATCTTGAGGAGTTGGATTGCCATTAAAATTAACAATAGTTCCATTTTCAAATTTAATTTTTGCCATATACTTAATTTAATTTATTATTTCATAGCCAATTCCTGATGATGTTGTTCCTGTCTGTGTTTCAACATAATATTCAGTTCCAGACGATGTAGTTGCTGGCTTTAATTGTTCTTCGGTATTCTCTTTGATAGCTTTATTAAATAATTCGCTTATCTTCTTAAGCTCTTCTTTCATAGACTCTTCATCTATGTCATAACCAACAACCTTACCGTCTTTTTCAATTTTCCAAGTTCCAATTTTTGTAGCTGAAGAAGAAAGTATTCTCATTTCACCTTCAGACAAAGCTCCAAAGGTAGCTCCTTGTTCCTTAGCCTTAATTAAAGCGTCTAAAGACAGACCACTAACTAATTGTTCAACACCCGAAATAAAGTTTTGTGTATTACCGGTAAAGTTATCCCACCAATTTAATTTATTTCCTCTTGTTAAAGCAGTCGGTCCAACCGCTGAATTTAATCCAGGGTTAGACATTAAATCTTTTGCTTGTTGTGCTTTCTCTTTCGCAATCTCATCTTGTTTAGTATCTTGTGGTGATGGCATTGTCGCTAATTCATTTACAACATCATCCCTTAATTCTGATGGCACATTTTCAAGTTTCACTTTCCCATCATTAATCATAGTTGCGTAATTTGTAGCAGTTTCATTCTCCTTTGTTTCTTCAACTTTATGATTTGATAACCACTGAGCAACTGCATCAACGCCTTCTTGCCAGTTGTTATATCCCGCTGTCGGTGTAGTGCCTAAACTATCATATTGAGCGATATTACCGGGATTATGGTTTGTAGCTCCTAAGCCTTTCGTTCCCAAAGCTGAATCCTGTTGCATCATAGCTGTCATCATTTCCCAACTTACCCCATATTTAGTAGAGGCATTGGCAATCATTTGACCAGTGATAGGGCTTCCAGGGGCAACACTCTGGATATAATTATCCATTTCCCCTATAGTGTTGAATTTACCAATCTTTTGTAAAATAGAAGCCACCGCAGCCTCATGATTTGGATCTGTGGCGTAAACGCCGATATCATAACCACCGACTATTCCTTGGCTTAAGTCTGTATTTCCAACTGGTGTAACTGTTTGGTTTGCAGAGTCAATAAATCCGTAAATGCCTTTACCATTGTCATCATAGCCGACAATACCGAAGTCTGTATTTGTTGCAGTTTGAGGATTTTTAACCAGATAATCGTTTATTTTACGGGCTATTTCTTCTTTTGTATCGGTAAGCTCAACCCCTGCATTATGAACGATTGAAGCGGTTGCAGGGTCTGTCATTAATTCAACAACGTATTCTTTTGTTTCTTCTATTGTATCTACTTCGCTTTGTAACTGTGTTTTTAAGTTTTCAATTTGACTCTTTTCTTCTGTGGTTAAAGTTAATAAAGCTGTCTCTGCCTTGCCTTCACGGGTTTGAGATAAACTCATTACAGTATCAAGATAGCTAATCCTTTGCTCTCTGTCGGCTTGTATTGCGGAAGTAGCATTGTTTATGTGAGTATAAACAAGATTAATTGAACCTGATAAAGCGTCCATCGCAGCCTGAGCAGTAGCAATTTTTGAAGTATAAGTTGATGTTATATTGGCTTGTCTACCTTGAGAAACAGATAAAAGAGAAGGTCTTTCACTCTCAACCTCTAAAGCATTGGTCATTTCCTTTCCGTAATTAGCCAGGTCATAAGCCAGTGTCTTGTAGTCATTGATCATCTGTTCCGTATCAAACTGATCATTATATTTATCAAAGGTATCCTGATAAAAAGGAGTTGAAAGAGTGTCATAATCTTTCATCACCTGATCTTGATTTGCTTGCTCGGTATCGATGATATTTTGTTGTTTTTGTTGGTCTACTTTGTTTTGTTCAAATTGGGTTTTTTGAAGCTCGGCTAATCGTTTCCCTGCATCAGTTGAAGCCTCTTGAGCTTGTTTGCCCATAATCTCCAAAGCTTTATTAGAAGCTGAACCATCCGGTAGCATTGAAGTAATATCACCACTAATACCGGCCTCTAAAGTGCCGGTGGTAGGGGCTTTATATTCATAGCCTTTGGATTGGGCGTAATCTAAATTTTTTATATCCGTATCGTTGGCTGTGCCTTTTATTTTTCTTTGAGAAGCTATATCAAGCTCCTTTGTTTGATCGGTTGTAAATGCCATATAATTAATTTTATGTTAATGATGAATATTTCCAGCTTCCGTTTACATAAACATATAAACGCTGATTTGTTCCGTCATCATAGAGCTGGATTTGTTCATTTAAATTACGGGGTGAAAATGTCGGGGCGGATGTGATATGTTTCTTGAAGCGGGTTAATAAATCAAGGGCTGTTAAATCTAAATTTTTATTCTCCATATATTTCAATTTGTTTAATTGCTAAATCAGATGTGCCATCCAAGCCTAAATACAAAGAAATAGTATTCAAATTTCCTCTACACACACCTATATCAACTATATTCATTGATTCAGTTAAATATTTTGTTCCTCCACATATATAATTACCATCTCCATAAATTCGAGCTGTTAATTCTGCTGTTGCCTCTGTAGTTGCGGTGCTTTCAGTATATATTCTTACTTTTGAGACTGTAGCCCCATCGAGTGGTAATTCTATGGTTTGGCAGTTACCGCCATATCTTCCGGATGCCCAAATATATAATTCATCATTTGAATTTCCCGATAAAAACTGATTCGTTTCTGTGTCTATTGGGATAATAGCACCGTAAGTAACGCCTGATTCTGCATCAGTTCCTCTCAAACTCAAAGGTGCTTGTATTAATGGGCTTATAAAAGCTGTTGGGCTTCCATATGAGTAGATTCGGTCTTTATCAAACCAATAAAGAGTATTATTTTTATAGGCTGTTCCTCCGGCGGTTACCCTTCTTTCTAATCCATCCTTAATCACTGGAAACTCACCACCACTAAAAAGCCTGACATTACCGCCAACATCACCGAATATCGCTAAATCGTTTTTATAATTTTCCAAAGAAAAGCATTGTTCTGGCAGGTCATATTCATAACTATAATTTGGAGAAAAACCATCCCACAAAAATATCTTGGATTTTCCGTTATCAATCGCCAGTATTGCTAAAAAGTTGTTAAAAACTTTTATATCTTTACAGTTAAAGCCTGGGGTTATGGTTAAAGCATCGGTCGTTAAGGTTGATCCATCCAAAGTAGCCACCTTATCGTCATTACAGATATACATTACCCCTTGAAAAACAACGGCTGGATGCTCAACACCACTTTCTAATCCGGTTTTATAGGTGTCATTAAAAGTTGAAGCAAAATCGTGATAACCGATATTCCCGCTATCATCCATGTAAAATAGTCGTTCCCCTGTGCTATCCCGGTAAACACACAAGCCCATTGCTCCTGTTCTGCTTGATTCATTACCGGAATCTAAAACTGTCGGCACACCAGCACTGGTGATTTTGTATAAATATCCCTCATCCCCGTATCCATAAAAATAACTTCCTGCTTTTACAAAATGCCTTATTTGGTCCTCTACTGTTGAACCTGTTTTTTCTTCCGCCTTAAATCCAGGTATTAATAACCCGTAAGAGTCTTTATCTCTAAACAAGTCAATATCAGTCATTGATTGAAACATTCCATTTTGTATGTATTTTCCTGCGGACAATCCTTTTAAAAAGTCCTTTGGTTTTAAGTTGTATAATAATTTCATATATTTTAATTATTCTTTATTCCAAATAGTTGTTACATCACTTTCCTTTGACCAGTCGCTGGTAACAGCTCCTTCCTTTTCCCAATCGCCCATACCTGTTGGGCTTCCGTCTTTAAGCCATATTCCCGTGCCGACATAAATTAAATGTGTTGGTATTGTAAATGTAAGCCCTGAGCTTGATAAAGCTATATTAACATTTCTAATAGCCGTTATTAGTGGGTTTAAAGTGGAAAAAGACAATTCAAATACAGGCACAGAAATAGGAAGTTTTATTGTGACATCAGGTATTGTAAAACTTAATTCTTGGACTGTTGCACTTGCCGTTATATTCACTGCGGCTGAAACACTTGGGTTGTTAAGGGCAAAAACGATACTTTGGGCAGTCGCTGTTATACTGATATTTTTAACTGCTAAAACTGAAACCTCGAGAGTTGAAAAAGTTAGTGATTGAACTGATACATTAACAATCGTTGCTCCTGTGATTTCTATTTCCGGTGATTGAACAGAAAAAGAGAGAGATACTGGATCGGCTGATACGCTTAGATTTTTTACTGTTGATATACTCGGGTCCTGAATCACAAAAGCTAAAGCCTGAACTGTCGCTGTGATCAATACTGAATCTTGGGTTAATATTACTGGATCTGATATACTAAAACTTAATAACTGTGCATCGGCTGATACTGAAACATTTTGACCACCTGTTACAGATGCCTCGGGTGCTGAAAAAGTTAATGTCAATGTGGAAAGGCTGATTTCAATATTTTTTATGGTTGTAATGCTTGGATTTTGAACAGAAAAAGCTAATGACTGAACGGTCGGTGATACCGAAGCGTTCCCCCCTGTCACTATAATAGTTGGATCTTGAACGGAAAATGTTAAAGAAAAAGTTGTCTGTTCTTCTCCATAAACATAAAAAATCAAATCATAAGAAGAGCTTTCTGTCCAAACTGAATTTCTATAATAAGATTCATTTCCAGAATGAGTAGGGCTAGTATAATCAATTCCAACATGGACTTTATTGCTTACATCACCATCTGAATATTCTATACTTATCACATAATAAGTATTTTCCTGCATTTCATATCGTTGCGACTCAGGAAATTCAAATGTAATAAGTTGCATACTGCTAGTAAGTGTTGAAACATCAAAATTGTTTGATGTTGCTAACGGAGTTCCTGTTGGTTTACTTGAAGCTCCAAAAGTTCCTGTATGAGCATAAAGCTTAGCAACTGCATTACCAGTTGGAGAGCCTATTTTTTTTAAATTAAATTTACAACTATTTATCTTTTGGGTTACGTTGCTTTCAAAACTTTGCCCAAATCCATTATCCAAATCATCAAGAGAATTATCAGCTGAATAATTACTCTCACCATAACTATCGGCTGTTGCTTGCTCTGTTATTACATCAACAGAAACCCCGCTACCTTCTGTTATAGTAGGGCTTTGGATTGAAAATGTTAAAGTTTGAACGGATGCTGTTACTGAGGCGTTTGTTGAACCGCCTTGCTCATCACTTGTTGAATAGAATGTCGACGGGCTATTTTCATTGTTGTATTCTGTGGCTATCCAGTCACTTGATTGAATTTCATTTGCTACTCTAACCTCATCTATTAATCCATCAAAATAATTATCTCCGTCTCCTCTCCCTCCTATTGTGAAAGGAGATGATTCATCATCTATTGAAGTTCCGTTATTATCTTTGTCATGCGTTCCAGTTTTAACGGTGGGAGCAGTGCTATCATCTCCTTTATAAAAAACAGCGGTTTCTGTTGATACATCTAAACTTACAGCAATATGTATCCATTCGCCAACATCATTAGAATCAAAAGCCTCATCCATCGTCCATCTGTTGAGATTACTAGTCCCATCACCACCAGACCACCAAAGGATATCTAATTTATCATCATTTGACCCTATTTGTAATAAATATGCCCTGTTAGTAACGTCATCCTTAGCTAAAATAGTAAATGTGCTTCCAGCTGTTGATGGTAACTGTTCTAATTTAATCTTAGCCTTAAATATCAAATCCCCAGTAAAATCTAATCCAGTTTGATTAGCATCGGTTATTGAAAAATATTCTGAATTACTTAATTCAAAATCTCTTGCTCCTCCTATTTTCCCTGCTCCACTTCCTACTGTGTTATTGTCAGTTAAATTATTTCCGTTGGCCGTGCTATCATTTGCCCCTCCTGAACTTTCTCCCATGTGCCAAACGCCTTTATAAGCACTCTTCCAGACATTCTCACTTCCATAGGTTGCATCGCTGGCTGGTTCAGTGTCTGTGCCATTATAATATATCCTTATTTTGGTATCAGAAGAGCCTGACAAAGTTCCTGAAAACTTAACCCACATTTCGCCAGTTTTTGAGGAAGTATCTATTGAAACAATTTCTCTTGCCAACTGGGTTGTGCCATCACTTTTGGTTACTCGGATATCACCGCCATCGCTTCTACAAGTATCAAAAATATCAGATCCGGTTTTAACAAGGTCTGATAAATCAATTAAAATTGGAAAGTCTGTTAAATCAGCGCTGACTTTAGAGCTGTCTATTGTGACTTCCTGATATTTTGTATAGCCAGTAGGGAATGCCATAAAATAAATTACTTATTCCTACTCCTTTTTTCAAAAGAAGCAGGGTAAGGAATTTAACCTAAATTAAGTATCCCCTCAGCATCCCAAGTAATTGTAAAATCACCATCTGAGCTGACCTTATCTTCACCGAAATCTATATAGGCGATAAGCAAGTCATTAGCTGGTGTGCCTGTTGATTTGTAAATAACTGCACCCCTGGCAGTAATTGAAGATGAACTCCAAGTTACATTATCAGCATCAAAAACACCTTCATCATCGGTATTATCGGCTGTTACCGCTTTATTTGCTAATTCAGCACCGCCTGCGGTGTAGCCTGTGCCGGATACCTCGTTGGTAACATCAGCGAAGTCTTCATCAGAGTCTTGATCGGGAGTGTATGAGCTTGTTACTAAAGCGACCTTGATTGTGTCTGAATCAAGGTCAATTCCTCCATTCATTATGTTTTTCTTAAGGGCGTTATAAACTACATTTGCCATATATTTTTAGTTATTTATTAATTTCTCTTTGTTTAATCTCCTCTTGAGCGTTTTTGATTCTGTTTTTGTAATCGGTTATTTTGTTTTTTAATAACTCGATTCTTTCTTTATTCCATTCTTTTGAACGGATTATTTGCCCTTTTTCATCTCTTTTTGTTGTTTTCATAAATTTGAAAGTTAAAAATAATTTTCCACTTTTGGTGATATTTTATTCCTCCTTACTGTTGAGCGGGTCGCATAGTGCTTCTGTAAATCTCCTTTTACACCGTCATCATTCTTTATTGTCGGATCTCCATATATTTCTCTTTTCAGATCTCTTTTCTTGCCTGAGTCAATAAACGGATAGTCATAAGCTGGACCTTTAATTAATAACTTCTCAAAAGGTTCTGCTAAATTCGGTTCGTCTGATGTGCTGGATAATTCGGTAATCTCTGTTTGGTAATGGATTTTAAGCCCTGCGGTTACTGCTGCGATAGTTGTTTCAGGGGTGTAGATGTAAATATAATCGCCTTTAAGGTCAAATTCAGGGGTTTCAGGGTAATATCCATAGGTGTCTTGATCAGGCTCAACACTGATATTTTTGGGGTCTCTCTGGGTGGCTTTCACATATTCTGATGAAGTTCCGTATTTAATATAAACTTCATTAAGTTTTAAAATGTCTGTTGGTATTTGATATTTTCTTACTCCCGCTTCTATATCAGTGGTAGCAACTGATCCGTTTACCTGCCAATCTCCATTAATTGGCAATATCCAGCTAAGGGCTGTTTTATACCAAAGATTAATATTGCGGTCTAAATCGGTGTTTTCATATTGGGTATTACTTGAGTCTCCAAAGACTATAAATCTTACCGCTGAGCGTAATGTTTCTAAAGTCATAAATTTAAGTTAATTTTTCCATCTTCAAATTGTAATGGTCAACGCTGTTCCAATCAGCAAGCTTAACACTTACAACCTTGTCTTTGATATCTCCTTTGGTTCGACCAATCCAAATTTTTTGCACATTCAACCAGTCATCAACCAATAATTTGCCGTTTACCACGACACCTGTTTTCATCTCGTTTCCCTCGACAAGTAAATAAAGATAGTTTTCTTTTAATAACATATTGGTATAGTTAATTTTATTTGTAATTGTGTATTGATAACCGTATGTGTATAAGTTATCCACAGCCAACTGCTTAACGTAAGGTGAATAAGTGTCAAACACCATGTAATCATCAAATAAGGTAGTTGCGTGGTTAAAAGTTCCATCTTTCTGGTATTTTCCGTTCATCAAAACCCAAGCGTAGACAATCACTTGAATAGGGGCAAACTCTAAAGCTTTGCTGAAATCACTTTGAGGCACATATTCATACTGAATATCAAACCTCTCTAAAAACTTCTTTCCAAGTTCGATTACACTTTCTGGTATTTCTCTGTAATAGTCGTTCCATTTAAAGTCTGGGTCATCATCTGGGCGTGGATAATCCCAAACAACCTCTGGCACTAAGCCAAACTGTTTAATTGTTTCTGCTACTTTGCTTAAATAATTACCTGACTTTTTTGTTTCTGAAAGAGTAGCTATAAATCGGTCTGAAAAATTCACTTCTCCGTCTAACATGTATCCGTTATCCTCCAACCACTTTAAATCTTCATCATCTATTAATTTGTTTTTAATTAGATATTTGAACTGCATTTCAAGCGTGTTAATAGCTGAAAAAGAAACGCAAGCCATTGTTTCTAAAGAACGAAACCTTTGGACTTCCGTTGATGGCAAGTAATCAAGCCAACCATCAGGATTTGAGATTTTATATATCCCGTTTATTCCTCCAAATCGACACCCCTGGGGGGTCTCTAATTTTACTGTGTTTTTAAATTTCATTTATTTGGCTTTATATTCTTTTCTATCCTCCCATTCTGCTTTTTTCCCTTTGTTCCAGCTTGAGGTCGGCGTATACCAGCCGTTAACCCTACTGTATATTTGGCACTCTTGTCTTTTAGGCATATTGTTGTGTCGCCCCAATGAATCTCATAATTTACAATTGGTATAGGATAAGCGTAAAAATGCTTTCCTTTTGGTTCAAAACTGACAAGACTTATACCATGTTGCCAATCCGGTGTTCCTTCTATGTATTCTGGATTAAGGTCGCAAAGACACCCGCTTTCAATCCAAGTATATGAGCCACCTCTTTTGGTGGCGTAATACTGACCAAGCCTATGCGTGTGTCCGGTTACTCCGCTCATTCCTTCTTTTTCAAATTCCTTTTTGGCTGTATAAGCTGAATGACTACTGACTTTATTTCCGTGTTTAAAGAGAACATCTCTAAAGGTAAAAGTATCTTTATATTCAATTTTGAATGTATCTAAGTCCAATAACTTAGGTATTTCAAGGCTTCTTAGCCCAGCAAAAGCCGGGGCTTGCCTCCAAAGATATTTTCTCAAACGGTATAAGTGATTTGACCCTAATAAGATTATCCGTGATTTTGGGCAAAGTTTACGCAAAGCCCAAAAATATTTGGTTACTTGGTCTATTTCTTCTTGAAGTGAGTTGATCCGGTTGGGGTCTTTATCAAAGCTTGAAAGGCTGTAAAAGTCGTGTGCTTCGTGGATTATGATTATCTGGGGTTGAATTAATTTACAAAAGGCTAACGCCACCTCTAAAGCCTTTTCATCGTGATATGGGCAGTGCCAATCAGTTAATGATACAATATTAAAGCGTTTAGATGTCGCTATTTTAGCCTGCATTTATTTTGTTATTATATAAACTATTAAACTCCCACAAATTGTTGTTAGGCTTGAAATTATAAACATTACCGCCCAAGAAGGTCTTGCCAACAGCTTTTCTTTCATCTCCTTTATTTCCTGGCAAGCCTCTTCCAAAGTTTTATGAAGCGTTTTATAGCTTAATTCGAGTAGTGAAACTCTTTCTTTAATGTCTTTTTCCATTGGTCTATTATTAATTATTTACCTGCATATGGTTCGTTTGTATTTCCTTTATTAGAAAAATAGAAAGCGAAAGCCATACTTGCTAACACTATAAAGTCTTTAGCCTCTACTGTGCCTATCGCAGTTAAAACAACAACTGCCATTGCCATGAGAATAAAAACGATTTTTGATGCTGATTGTAAAATTTTCATATTTTTAAATTAAAATTTATTTTTGACCAATACCATAAACCTCATCATCATCTCCGCTAACCTCTATATTTTTAAATCCTTTAAGTAAAACTCCCAATCCCTCTGGGGTATATCTAAAATAATCTCCTGGGTAATCGTGTTTAGGGAATGAAATGCCACTTGCTGATAAAATCACCCATCCCCCAGGTTTTAAAACTCTGTATACCTCTTTCAAGGTCTGAAATGGGTTGTCATCATGTTCAAGAGTTTCAACACAGGTAATACAATCAAATGTATTCGCCTTAAACGGCAACTTATGAGAGTTGGCGACTATATCAACATTATCTCCTTCCCTCATATCAATACCCGTATAATCTTCAAATATTGACCTCAGAGAGCCGTTTACATCCAATGAGCCTATATCAAGCGTTTTTCCTTTTATTTCTTTATATTCAACTTGTTGTTTAACGTAATTATAGACTTTATTTTGCATTTTTTTTCTTTTTTAACGCTTCGGCGTAAGCCTTTATATAATCTTCTTTGATATGGTCTAAATCCCTATTATTATTCACCCATTTTTGAGCTTCTGAACCGATTTTTCGTCTTAATTTCTCATCCTCTATCAATCTACTTAACTGCTCAACAAATTCCTCTTCATCTTTGAATACAAGAGCTGTTTTATCGTGTTCAATCTCGTTTGAATAAGGTAAAACATTTGATACAACTGACGGTATTCCCAAAGATGAAAATTCATACCATTTAATACACGATTTAGACTTGTTAAACTTTGTGTCCTTTAGAGGTATAATTGCTATATCAATGTCTAAGGACGCTGTTTTGTAAGGGTGTCCATCAAAATCAATCCAGTCGTGGTATTCATAAGGTAGATCCTTTATTGTTCCATCCCATTTACAACCCTGTAAAACCAATTTAAGGTTGTCATATTTTTTAAAAACTCTCTGTAATCCGTTTTTTATAGTGTGCCAGTCAATATAGTGAGTAGCTCCACCAGTCCAACCAATACGAATTTCTTTATGCTTTTTTAAATTCCATTTTTTCCAATGGTTGAAGTCAATAGCATTTGGCAATACTGCTATGTTTTTATTTCCAGATATTTCAGTTAATCTTTCTTTCAAATAAGAAGTTGTGCAAGTAATCAAATCAGCCTGGGCAAGCATAGTAATAATGCTTTGCAAGTTTTTTAAATTTCTTTCAGCGTCAAAGTTATTCTCTCCATTCTTCCATAACCACTTACCGTCATATTTTACTTCTTCAACTCCTCCCCAACGGTAAGTATCAGCAAAAGGGGTTATATTAAAAATGTCGTCATCCATATCAACCACAAACAATTTTTTGCTTATATCAACAATTGTTTGGTTTTTAAGGTAATGAAACATCTGGTCATGTTGTTGTCTTAATACAATTATATTTGCACCTATTAAAAGGTCTAAAATTTGCTCCCCTGAATCTCCGTGATTAACATAATAAACCTGATGTTCATTTTTCCCCTTCTCGATTGCGTTTAATGGTTTTCTAACTCGGTATCCGGAACAACCATCCCTACCAACAACTAAAGAAAGTATATTCATATTATTTTGTAAATTTATTAATACTCTTTCCGACTTTCCATTCTGGGTGATTTTTTTGGAGTTTTTTATCTCTACAAACCTTATCCCAGTATTCAGGATTTGACATATACACCTCTAAAGGAACACTAAACACCTTTTTCATTGATTTGTTATCAGTCCATCCATCCTCTTTTTTAATAGATTTAGAGAAATCTCCAAATTGTTTTTTATCGTATTTTTTATAAAAATCTTCTTTGTTTTTTTGTAATTGCTTAAGCCTATCAATTATAGGTTTTAACTTCTCTGGTGGAAGTTTAAGCATTTCATCTAATAATCCCATATTGTTTCCGAACCATTGATTGGGTAAGTCGGTTCGGACTGACCACCCAATCAAGGAACAATTTAATGTTTAGCTTGTAGTTAATCCGGTAATTTTACCACTTGCTTTCTCATTTAAAGATTCAAGTGTAAATTCTGATTCTACTTGTCCTTTTGGACCACCTCCATTATCTGGAAGTTCTTTGTATTTTACAGGTCTTAACATACCTACTTTCCACAAATCCTCTTGTAATACTGCCACCTTATCTGTTGGCATGTATCTGTCTAAGATAACTTGCTGTAAGCCGAAGTCTGAATCATAAACATCGACTGTTGCTACCAATCTCTTATCTTCAACATTGATATTTCTTGTTGAAGGAGTTGAGAAAGCTGAAATTTTTCTCTTTTGGAAGCCGTTAGCATAAGTTACATCAGGGTTTCCGCCTTGATCATAAATATCCTGTAACAAGTTGTTATACATTGTTTCAGTTAATGCTTCTGTTCCTGTTCCTGTCCCTGTTTCAACATTAGTTGAAACCCAACTAAGAACACCTTTAAGCTCTCTTGCTGTTGCTGATGCTCCGCTATTACCTGTTCCGTTTACTACTGCGTATTCCATATCACGGGCTAACTCTTTCATGTGTTTAGCCATTTGGTATGCGTATTCTGAACCTCTACCAGCTTTATTAACAGCCTCCATTGTATCTGTTACTCTCCAGATTTTTCTTGAAATCTGACAGTAGTTACCTGTTCTTGAAGTGGCTGTTAACGCACTAGAAGTAGCATCTGTTCCCTCAACAACTGCATTTGAAGCTGCTGCTGCCAAAGAATCAGTTTGCCACTCATGATATTTTCCACTAGCTTTTACTTTACCAAAACGGGAAAGCATTGGAGTTTCAGTTGGGCTGATATTCACTATCAAATCAATTAAATCCTCTCGCAAACCAGCAGCATCATAACTCTTAAAAAATGTGTCTGCCATTTATTTAGTTGGCAAAGAACCGTTCTTGGAGTTCATTGACTACCGCATCATCACCTTTCCCTGGTAATTTATTTAACCAGTCTTTGTTTTGACTCGGTAATCTTTTTGCACCTCCAGAAGACACGGCACTTCCGCCTTGAGCCTTCGGGGTAGCTTTGTTAACTTTGTCTTTCTTTTCCTGTGTAGCTCTGAAATCCTTTAAAAAAGATTGAACCATAGGGTTTTGATAAGCTTCCGTAACATCGTCTAATCCCTTAGCTTTCTTAATTACTAATATATCTTGAATTTGGTCAGCAGTTAGATTTGAGTCTATCTGCCTTAATTCAAGTTTGTCTAGTCTTTCATCTGAAATACCAGACGTTGGCTGGCTCTTTTTAGTTACCTTGCTAACCTTGTTTAACAAACCATTCTTGTCTTTCTTTGTTTGTTCATACTTTGGTAGCAAGTCCTCATAAAGAGCTTTATAATCTGTGGTTTCCTCACCCTCGCCAGGGGTGTCTTCACCTTCTTCCTCTTGGAAGTCTGGAGTTTCCTCCTGTTCAGTTTCTTGAGGCTGAACGTCCTCATTATATTCTTCTGACATAGTTTTTTAGGCTCGTGTATGCTTACGAGCTAATTATAAATAAAACTTAAAATATCTTTTAATAACTTAATAGCCATCTTTCTTCCGATTAATTCTTCCATTGATTCCACATTTTCAACCTTATCTAAGCATTTAATTTTATCCTCAACATATTCCTTAAATTCTTTAAATTCAGGATAAGAAGCTATTTTTTTTAATTGCTTAACTTCTTTTGGATTGTTGAAATCTATCATAATGTTTGCGAATTATTATCTTGCTCTGGAATAGCATTAGCTTTTGGTTGCGGTTGTTTCTGTGGTTGCTGTTGTTGTGTTTTAGGGGCTGTGCCTGACTTACTGACATTAAAACCTAAACTATCTGCAACATCTGACAAAATACCTCTTGCCATTGGGTCATCCATTATTTGGGGATTTGTGATATACGGAAGTAAAGCTATTCCATTTGACACCTTTGTCTGTTTGTTAATACTTTCGCCCGTTATATCAATGTCGAATTTCATCTTAACCTTGCGATAATAATCTTTTAATATCTCAATAGTTTGCTTAGGTCTCTTAATTAATTCATCTTTCTTAACCTGTTTTAACTGTTCAACTTGGTCTTTAGTAACTACACCACCTGCTAAAGCTACCATTTTCATATAATTGGTGATTACCCAGCCAGTTGCAGCGGCTTCAAAGAATTGTTCAAAATATTCAGGAGAGCCTTTAAGCTCTAAGGTGTGTTTCTGATTAATCTTGTTAATCAACTCATCAATCATCCAATCGTTAAATATCTCCTTAAACATCAAAGCCAGCTTCTCTCTTTTAAAGTTAAAGTGTTCTCCAACTGCATTTGCTTGTATCTGGACCTGTCCAAGTGTTGTTCCTGATGGTAAACCTTCTCCTGTGGCTACTTCAAAAGCTTGTGATTCCCTGTCTGCTAATTCCATTAAACGATTCCATTCGTTTACATTGGCTGATAAGTTCCGTTCCTCTACCGGCAATGTTTGCAAGTTATCTGTAAAAATAATTTGTCCTTGTTCCAAACTCTCTAAAACATTTCTACCTGCTATCTTTTGATCTGATGACCAGAAAATATGCAACTGACTCCATTTCATCGCCTCATAAATCTGGTTTCCTAAAACATTGGCTCTATCTTGGATGTCAAATAATTTTTCTCTGATACCTTTTCGTAACCATCTGCCTTGATAAGCATCAAAGTGAGCTTCCCTGTAAGGTTTAAAGTAAATTCTACCGTCTACGTTTTTATCTCCGTCTAATTCTTCAATGAAAAGTATTCTGCCGTATCCTTCGGTGTTCTCGGTGTAATACCAATCAGTAGCCTTTTTTCGGTCAATAGCTACAACAGACATTGTTTGAATATATCTATCTCCATCGCCATCGCTTGCTTTTTCTCCTTTGGCTTTTTTAAACTCTTCAACAGTCATTTCACCGTATCGTTCGTAAACGTGTATCTTCGGGCTTTTATCGTTATCATCAATTAACTCTTCAAGACTTTCTTGGATATTATCCCATTCACTTTGATTTCCTATTCTTCTAAACTCAGTCGGATTATATTTGTGTTCTTCAATAACTGTGGTGTCTTCTAAAGTTTCGGCTGTTTGGTCTATAATCTTTAAATTAGCCAGATTAACTTTCTTATAAACTTCATTAGAGTCTTTTTTAACAACTGCATTTCCGAAGTCTGAGAACATTTCAACAAGCTCATTAATCTTAATTGCTTGTTTTGTTTCTTTTAAAAATTGTTTTAACTCTGATTTTAAAAGGAAGTCTTGTGTATCAAAACCACCCTCTAAAGTGGTTAATTGAATATCCTTTGTGTCAAAGTCTATTTTCTTAACAATGGTGTCTACTCTTGAATTTCCAATATTAAAAAAGAATCTCTTTTTATTAGATTTCTTCGTAAATCCATTGTTTTGATGAGTAATAATCTTTTTAACTGTTTCGTGCTGATTATATTTAACTTTGTCTGTTAAATAGACATATGAGCTTTCATAGTCATTCAACTCAGCTACAATCTTGTCGATTATTGATTTTTCATAGTTATTCATAAGGGTTTTCTATATAAGATGATTCGTTTGAGTCCATCACCTGTGTAAATTGATTATTGCCACCTTCTGATATTTGTAATTGATAAGCTGTTGCGTCTGAAACATCATCGTGTAGGCTTTTAGGGAAATTATAAAGTTCTTCTTCTAAATCTTTACATTCACCTATGATGTGGAAAACTGATTTACTACTATATCTTGGTATTAAGCCTCTTATTCTTGTTTCTTTTTTTGTTCCTCCGTGTGACAGCTCAACAATAGGCAAAAATGAGTTACGCTTTCTCATTTCTTCTTCTAAATAAGGTTTTAAACCCTCTGTAAATGTTGTTTTTTCAATACCTATCTTCTCAAAACTTCTTTTACTGTGTAGCGTAAATAAATAATCAACTAGGTCTTTTGGATTAAGCTTCATTTTATAAGCAGCCAAATTCCAAAAATTCTCACTATCTATATAATTTTCACAAAATCCCGTAAAATCAGCACTCTCCTTTTCACTCATTGCGGTATCTATTGTTAAAAACCGCCTTGTATTCATTCTTTCAATATCTGCTCTCGGTCTTTCTTTAAACCAGTCCTTTTTAAACTCCCTTTCTTCATCAGTTATAGGGGTATTTAACATCTCCCTATTGTAGACTTGATGACCAAGTAACCTTTTTTTCGTCTCTAAACTGACTTTATGCTTTCGCTTATCTTCTATATTTTCATTTAATTCTTGTGCTTCTTGGTCTGTATGGACATATTTATCTTTCCAAACAATCTCGCCATTCTGGATTACTGCTATATCTCTAATAACAAAGTCATTATCGTCTTTTAATCTGTCCTCTAAATAATTTATTGTTCCGCCAAATATTATTCTATTAGCAAGAATTAAAACATTTGCTGTGTTCGCTAAACCTGATAACAATTCATCTATGTATTTCTTGACTTGTTCTGTCTTAGCCTCGCTTTCGGCTGTGGTCATTGTTTCAATATCATCAAGAACAATTAAATCTGGTCTAAATTCTCCGTGAACCTCCCCTCTTGGTGTCTGCCCTGTCGAATATGCTTTAACCTTAATATTATTTTCAGTAATAAACTCACCAATACTCTTTTTTTCACTCTTCTTTTCGTCTTTATTTCCAAAAAATAATTGACCGAAATCAGCTATAAGCCTTTTATTTGTTTGAAGCTCCAGGGCTACATCAAATAAATTAGCTTTTGCTTTTGACTGGTCAAAAGACGTCCAAATTATAAAGTGCTTGTAATTATAAACGATCGAGTGGATTATTTTTATTTTAGCAAGAGATGTTTTTGCACTCTCTCTAAAAGTAATCCAAATCGCACCAATTGTATTTTTAAACTCTAAATCTTTGTAAAATTCTTTATGGAATTGTGGTATTTTAAAGGTGTGATACTTTGTGAAATAATAAAGGCTAAATAATAGAATTGATTTTTGACAAGCATATATTCTCTTCTCTTTAACTTTTAGAATATTCTTTAAATTCATAAATTATTTATTGCTTCATCTATAACTTCCTCCTCCTCTTTTGTAAGTGCTGAAAGCTCTTTGTTGTTGCTCGTAATATCTGTTTCTACTCTCGTGCTAAACTCCTTTTTACGCTTTCTTTCTAGATACCATTTAGCTGTTTCTTTGTTATCTAAATCATCTGATATTGTTTTGTAAGCCTTTAAAATTGGCTTTTCTTTTAATCTGTCAAACTTTTCTTTTAAATCTGGATTATCTTTTTCCCAGTTATAATATGTTTGTCTGCTAATATTAGCGTAATAACAAGCACTTGAAACATCAGCTCCGATTGAGAAAGCCTCTTCTAATTTATTTACAGTTTCTTCATTCAGTTTCATATTTTTATTCATCTTCAAAGCCAATAGGGTCTTCTGTCCATTGCCCCACGGCTGATTGCCCACATTCTATTTCTTCCCTGTGAGGAAGAACTTGAATAAGCTCTGGGCGTTTCTTTTTTCCTTTTAAAACAGCCTCCTCCAAAGAGTTAGCTTTTATCGTCTGGCTGTATATCAGATTGTAATTTTTTATTTTCTTCATATCTTTCCCAAAATTCATCTAACTTCTTTCGTTGTTCCTTGTTTGGTGCTTTCCGATAATGAGCCAAACCATCTACAATCCCGTTTGTTAACATTTTGGTCTGATTAAATTATAGCTATCTGCTGTTTCTTCATCTATTTTACTTATTACCTTATAACCAAATAACTCTTGGCAATTAGAACAGTAATAAGCGTTTTTATAAGCGGTCTTTTTACATTTGCGACCACATTCAGGACATTTATTCATAGGTTTATAGGGAAATAGCCACATTATTTTTATGTGGCTCTTCGATGTGGTATTCCCTAACGCGAATACATATTACTTCCCTTTATTTAATTATAACACGACACCCCTAAATAGTGAGTTGTATTAGGGGCTTTTCATTAAAATAAAAAAAATCCCCACTTAATAACTCAGTGAGGGTTCTCATTTGACATTCTTGTTCGCTTATTTGTTGAATTTCATAACGTGCTTTTTTAAGAGTATGACGGACTGCTGATGGAGAACAGCCAAACTCTCTTGCTATGGATGGTGCTGACATTCCAGCGTGAAAGAGAAGATAACGGATTTTTGTTTTATCCGATATGTTTTTTGAGATTAAAAAGTCTAATAATACTTCTTGTTCCATACCTCCTTTAATTAATTACTTAAATTATACCAAATAAAAAACCCCCTGTCTAGTATGGTTATCCACACCTCCAGGGGGTATAGGCTTAGAAAAAAGCTTTTATCTGCTCTTTCCCCAGCCCCTCAACACTATTCTTCTTAATTGTTTTGCAAAAACAGTATTCAGACAACCGCATATTTATGTTTTGCGGTTCATCATGAATAATTAGAAGCCTTTTAAATCGTTTTAAAAGATCAATTTGGGTATCCGTTGCCGATTTCCCTAGGAGGGCCATTGTAAAAGGAAAGCCTTGCTCATGAAGATAGAGAACATCAAAAGCTGATATAACGACAATTCCATATTCAGTATTTACCCGATGAGAATTGTAAAGAGGTCGCTTGAATCCTTTGGGATAAAACCAACCATCTTTCTTGTTCCAACCAACATAACCAATCTTTTTTTCATCTTGATCATAGCATTTAAAAGCTATTTTCTTTGCCATTACTCCCCGGTCTTTTACCAAACCGACTTCATATTGTTTGGCGGTTTCTTCTGATATTCCATATTCCTCAAGATCTTTGCAGTAATGGAGCGTAAGTTCCGGAATTTCCCTTTTTGGTTTGTGTTCTTGAGCCAAAAACTGTTTTTGCAGGAGTTTTGCTGCTTCTCTGGGATTATCGAGCTTATTATAATCCTGAACAAAATTAATAACGCCCCCGCCTTTCTCGGTGGCAAACCAAAAAAACATATTCTTCTTAACATCTACTGAAAAGCCTTCTCCTTTGATCTGATTCCCTTTTTTTTCATAGGGAACATTGAGCCAATTTAAAACATTCTCAAACGGTATATCCTTGCTTATTTGGTCAAAATTAAGAAATTCTTTTTTAGCCATTTTACCCTCCTTTTTTTAATGTTCTTAGATACTTATATTATACCACAAGGGGATAAAAAGGGAAAACCCCGCAGTTTAGCGGGGTTTTCGGTTTGTTTTGGCTATACAACGAAACAAATTAAGCATCGACCAGCAACTCAAGTTGCAACGCAACCCAACTATGGTCGTTACATCCAAATTTCCGTATTCTTACGGTTAAATTTTTAGGTCGGATGATATATTGGCCTGTGGTCTCAGGCACGTTGAGTTAAGACAGAGCATTTGCCCGGTGTTGCCTTGTATAGTTACTTCTATTATACCACGGCTACACGTTTATCCAGCCGTCTTTGAGCCAGTTGATACCTTTGGGGGATATAGGTGTATAGACAAAAGGCTCTACTTCTGGGGCTTTGTAAGTTCTGACATAGCAGGTTTCTTTTCCGACATTAATATAAGCTTCTCGTTTACCGATGCTCATTATTATTTTTTCATCTAAATTAAACTGCTTTGAGAGGATTTCAGCATCATAAGCATTAGCCCCTAAAAGGACTTTGACAAAACAACTCCCCATTATTGCAGAGGCAAGCTTCTTGTCGATTTGTGCGAAGTTATGACAGCTAAAATTAAATGATAACAGGTGCTTCCTACCCTCTGTAAGAAATGCCGAATATTTTTTATTAATAAAAAGATGAAATTCGTCTATGTAAACATATAAAGGATGCCCAACTGGGTTACTTCTGTAATAAGTTTTTATTTGATGAGTTATTAAGTTACCAACAAAAGCAAGGCTCTCCTCATCTAAGCCCTCAAGATTAATCACCAATACTTTTTTTTGTTTGGCTATTTCCCCTGGGTCAAACTCGTTTCTCCCTTTTACAAACGGTGCTAAATCCTCATCCTCATAATACATCGACAAACGGGCTGATATACGGTTACAAGCATCTACCATTTCCTTCTTTTTTTCAAAAGACTTCCAAAATTTATGATAGCGTTTTTTTTCCCGCAAATTTATATCATCCATAAAATCACCTAAGTATTCCATCGACATTTCGCTATCATCAAATACTTCCAAGGCGTTACGGATTATCTTACGGTGTAACACGGTGAACTCCACATTTTGCGTGACTGCATCAACAGCACTATTGACCGTCATAAACAATTCACGGGCTATAGCACTTTTTGTTAAATTCCTTTTATACAGAGGGTTAAAAGACATCGGATGGTCTTTATCTACGTATATAACTCTATCACCCGCTAAGCTGGCTACTCGTTCAGCAAGGTCTCCATGAGGGTCTAAAACAATCATCCCGTTGTGAATTTCCTGAGAAATTAACCACAACATATAAGAAGTTTTACCACTTCCAGTTCCCCCCATTAAAAAAAGGTGTCGGTATCTATCCTCTTCTGATACATTAGCATAAGTTGTTATGTCGTTTGGAGAGCCTAAAAGCATTATAATTTCTTTTGTGCCTTATCGTCTTTTCTTTGTTGAACATTAAGCTCCGCCAATTCTGCCTCTGATCTGATTATGCGGTTCTCCTCCCTCATCTTAGCAAGTTCTTCTTCCACCATTTTTTCTTTCGATTGAAAGTCAAGGTTATCGTCACTTTTAGGGTCAAGAGCTTTAATAAGAACAAAGGCTTGTGAGGCTGTAATGTTCTCAATTTCCATTTCATTAACAACTTTTTTAAGAAGTTCGGCTTGTAATTTAATCAGTGTGTTCTCGGCTTCCAACTTCTCATTCTCAAGGTCTTTTCTCTTTAATTCAGCTTCTCTGGTTTTGCGTTGCATATCTTGTTCGTGCAACTTAGTAACCATTTCTTCGGCTTTTAATTTAGCCTCAGCGTAATAGCCATTGACTAAATCTTGAATCATTTGAGGAGTAAGAAGCATTTTAGCTTTTACTCTCGCTAATGAATCAATAGAATCGCCAAAGGCATCAATTTGAGAAATCAGCCAACGGGTTCTCTCTGCATCCAGCTCAAGTTTTCTATTACCCCATACTTTTAAAAGTCTCGGCTTGGGAGAGTTAATAGATTGTTTTAACTGCTGGTAAAGCTCTTGAAGAGAAAGGTCGCTTTCAAGATTAACAACATCTGATGCTAAATCAGTCGGTAAATTTGAACCACTTGAAATTATACGTCCATATTTCTTAACCATCTATATCCTCATCAAAATCTATAGGTTGGTTGCAGTAATAACATAAAAGACCATCAAGTTTTTTTTCGCATTTAGGGCATTTTCCAAATATCCAAAATTGGTCCCACAAATCATTATCACAACTTGCACACTTAACATTCCATTTATCAGCAGTGATAGATTTCTTGCAATGAGGACAATCAATGTATTTTAAAAAATGATAAGGGCGACTGCTCATCATTCTCACAGAAAAAGCAAAAAGAAAACTCAAAGTAGCCAGTGCAACTAAACCACATGCTGATTTAAGTGCTGGATCTAAATTAGAAAATACTGAAAGCAAACAAGCACCTCCTATTAAAGAAGAAATAATAAGCACCGCATACATCGTTTTAATTTTCTTATCAAATTTTTCCCTTATACTCGCCATATCCACCCCTTTCCGAAGTCTGTTTTTTCTCCGACCACCATAACTGTAAATTTGAATTCTTCTTCACTTGGAAACGGCAATTCAAAAACTTTTGCCCATTTCCTCCACCAGCCGTCATAAGTTTCATATTTTGAAGCTATCTCATCATATTTCTGTTTTTTGCGATGCAGATAAGCTTTTTCTTTTTCACTGACCTCAACTTCTAAGAATTGAATCTTGTAAGCACCGTTATAAAAGACCAGACAAGCATCTGGTCTCAGTTCTCCATAAGATGTTTTAAATACAGGATAAAATACTGTAAAAAAATCTTTATCGTTTGTAAAATTTAAAATGGTCTCTGTAAGTTTTTCCTGGTGTTCTTTAAACTCACCCCGTTGGCGTTTCATCAGGTGCTTAGTGGGTTTGCCGAATTGTCTTAATAATTCCTTGGTCTTAGGAGTGGGACTGTATGCTTCACCGTTTTTTACACACAAATCCTCTGTTTCAAGGATCTGTAAAAAAGGCTTGGTAAAGATATGAGTTGGTAGGGATAATTTCTTACAGGTTTTGAGCTGTTTTACAGTGGCGTATTTAACCAAAGACAGGATATAAAGCCCTTCAATTATTCGATTCTCTGTTCTGGCATCAGTTATCAGCTTATCAATCATTACAGGCGTATATAAAAGGCTTTTATCAAGGCTGCTGCTTAGACTATTAACACTCCTTATTTTTTATTTTCGTTTATGGTCTTTTGCAAAGCCTTGTTTTTGGGTTTGGGGTTTCAATCGGGTTAATATTCTTTTCTGGGACAATGCTTATATCACTATCCGCATCAACTGTAAATTCGTTTTTTAATTTCAAACCATCCAGTTTATATCCAATCAAGTCATCACCCCATCCAATTAATCGTTTCCACATTCTATTATAATTTCTGAATCCAGGACAAACATCAGTCTTTGCCCAATTCCCATTTTCCAACTTAAATTCTACTCTCACATAAACATTCCCTTTTCTGCCTTTCTTTGGCTTATGAACTTTTATCACTTCACCGATCATATATTTAATTATTATTTACTTCAATCTCCTCAATCAGCCTCCTTAAATCACCTATCGCACATTTATTTTCTGAAACGTTCCCCTCTAAATCATAAAATGTCCTTGCAGATAATAACTTACCAACCTCTACAAAAATCTCCTCCCAACTTGGACTCTTTAATTTTCTATCACCATAATCAAATTGCTTTTTTGACTCATACCAGTTAAATGCTTTCGCAAACTCCGCTCTTAATCTTTTTGTTTTTTCTTCCCATAATTCAACTTCTTGTTGCAACTTCGCATTTTGTTTTAATAATTCTTCTTTGGTCATATTTATATATTAGTTACTAATAATCTTTGTAATCCGAAGTTTACCGCCCGGTCTTTGTCCATTCCGGCATACCAATCAATTATACCTATAAACCTTATTTTTGAAGTTTATAGAATGCACTCTTCCGTGACATTTATTACATAATGTAATTCCGTTTGTTAATACGAAAACTAATTTCGGATACTTATTTGCACTTTTAATGTGGTGAGCGTGTAAATCCCTATGTTCACCATTACCACTCCTAAAACCACAATGTTGGCAAGTATAATTATCTCTTTCAAAAACACCGATTCTCCACTTCTTCCAATTCTTTGTTTGCATTAACCTATCATATTTTGAAGATAATCCACCATTCCAACTTGGATGATTTTTCCCTTTAAAAAATTTATTCTTGCATTCCATTGAACAATATTTTCTTTTCAAACGATCCTTTTTAAATTTTTTCCCACATTTTTTACATCTTCCATACGTTGGTTTTCTTGTTGGCATTGAATATGAACATTCTTTACTGCAATATTTTCTATATTTTAAATGTTTCATTACCTCAAAAGTTTTTCCACACTTTTCACACTTTAATTTTATCCAACTTCTTTTTTTCCCTTTTAGACTTTCGTAATAACAACTTTCAGAGCAATAAATTTGATAATTTTTCTTAGTTTCAAAAGTTTTTCCACAACTCCTGCATTTTTTTATGTGCATTTAATTTAAAACACTTACTAATAAATTCTGCCTCCCAAATTTTTTTGCCCTTTCAACATCCATACCAGCATAAAAATCAACGGCATTTCTATATCTTGTATTCATTCGATCTTTAACAATACATTCGCCCAATCCATCCACATAAAGCTTTGTCCCAAAAGGGAAAGCGTTTGTTGCACACACATTGTAATCAACTTCACAAATATTCGTTCCGTCTGCCGATATACAAGGCGTGTCATCTGTTTGTTCCGGCAAACTGTTAAACATCGTGATTTCCCGGATTGTTCCGTTATTTACGTCAATTAGTTCTGCTTTATCTTCTGCAACCGGTAAATCCTTTTGAGCTTTATAGCTGATTTCTACAAATGATGATTCAGGCATTATTGAATTGCCCATAATCGCACAGGCGGAGACAATAGATATGGCCATTAAGATTGATAGTTTAATCTTAAGGACTTCTTTTTTTCGCTGATATTTTGTCAGTTTACCAGCGTATGTTTTGTTTCTTTTTTTGTTTTTCATATTTTTATTTTAAATATTTATTTATAGTGTCTATGCAGTGTTGTCTGTGATTGTTGTAGCCCATTGGATATATTCCGTGTAAATCTCCCCTTATAATAGTTGTTTTCTGTTCTTCCCCTATCATCTCATCTGTAATTCTCTTTATTTCTTCTTTGAAGAATTTTTTAATATTTTTAACACTATCTCTTGTGCTTGACCTTTTATCTTTTTTAATTGCTACTTCAATAATATTTTTTTGAGTAGTGATTATTTCTTTTGTTTCAAACTTCTCATCAAATCTCTCTTCAAATGTTTTCATATATCTTATATTTAATTAATAATCTCTATGGTTATTTACTAGAAAGTTATATAGAGATATGCTACCTATCCCCCGCACCATAAAGCTTGGGTGTCGCCCACACACTTCTCTTGGCTACGAACCAAGCGATAGATTTATTTATCTTACAATAAATTGGACTAGCATAGAAGCCTGTAAGAGCATCATTTACTCTATATAACTCTTTAATAAACAACCTCTAGAGAATAAGCCTGAGAATTATTCTCCTGTGTGGCTATTGATTAATTTAACTTCTCTTTTATAAAATCTATTAATTTATTCATCTGCTTAGGGTAATATTCTGTTTGAAAATCCCCTGGCTTTCCGGACTGCTCCCATAAAACATATAGACTTGCCCTAAGCCTTTGAGAGGGGCTTTTATCTGTCTTAAACTCTTTGACTTCCTCTATTTTTATATCTTCTGCCTTTACTGGAGTTTCTTTAAATACTGCCCAGATCAGCTTGTCATTCAGTTTAAAAAGCTCGGCTAATTCTTCGGAAGAAAAAGATGAAATATCTTGAGTTTCTAAGGTGATTTTTAAGGTATTGTTTTTGAGAGTTTTTACTCCGTCTAAGACGGCTTGTAATTGAAACATTTGATTAATAGGAGGGGAGCCTGCCCCCGAAAAGCAAGCTCACACCTCCCGATTAAATTTTAAAATGGTATGTTGCTTACATCGACTTCTTGTTCAGCTGGTGGCTCTGATACAGGCGGTTGCTGTTCTTCATTTACTGGCTGGCTATATTCTTCTGATTCTTCTTTCTCGTCATCTTTTTTAACTCTTGCGTTTTCCCTTTCTTCATCTGTTAATGAATCCAAGTCTCCATTTGCTTTAAGCCAGTCAGTTATTACATCATAAGTTTTGTCATTTTTTTGCTTAGGCTCTACTGAAATTCGGCACTGTTTATTGATTAACGTGTTCAACCGCTTGCCAGTTATACCTTTAACCTCTTCCTCTTGAGTTAATTCTCGACCGATTAACGCTTCTATGATCCGATAGAGATTATTTTTTCCGTTCTTGCCGATATAAAGGAATGTTGGAACAAAGTTAGCCCATACATTACGACCTCTTAACTTTTCCTCGCCATCCATACCGTCAAGCAAAGTGAATTGAAAACTCAAGACAGTTTCTTTTTCTTGTTCGGTCTCTGGTTTGTTCCTTGTGTCGTATGTTGGTCTTTCTTCACTTGTAATGTCCAACAATTCAGCTTGGTAAATATCCTTTGGTAAAGGTGGATAAGTTTTTCCCTCCTTTTTTTCGATTACTAAATTTTCATTTAACATAATTTTTGTTAGCGATATTTCGCTTATTAATTATTATTTTAATATATTAACTCTCTCCACTTTTGGCTGTTCAACTCTCTTTTGTCCAAGGATAAACTCCCAAAAGTTTTTTGAAAGGTCTGTTTCTTCCCACTCAACCACTTTCCCAACTATTCCTCTTTTTTCATCAAACCTTGTTGCTTCTTCTTGTTTAATTAATTCTTGAATTTTCATATTGTTTGAAATTAAGATTAGTTAATACTTGATTTAATTTGGCATATTTTCTATTGCAGAGCAGATAAAGAATATATCTGTATTGCTTAAGGGATATTTCTATAAGCTTATCCCACATGTCATCAAATTCTAAGATGAAGTGTTTGCTGATGTTTTCGTTGGCTTGCAGAATTTCAATTAAAGATGAGATTTGATTGAGTGATGGTTTTTCCATAGGTGTTTTGTTTAATTACTTATACTTATATAATAGCATAACACCACAATAAATCAACCCACTGAAATTACTCTAATATTAGCCTATTTTCGCTTATCTGTGGATAAGTTTCTAAAACTTTTTTAATATCATTCCATTTATCTGTGGATAAGTAGCCCTTACCGTTGTTGCAGTTAATAAGGTAAATATAATTGATACCTGCTTTTTTGCTTAACTGCCTTAATGAAAGCCCTGCTTTACGAGATAATTTGTCCAAATCCTTTTTATGGATTATGGTTGTTGTTTCTTTTACTTTGATCATAAGTTTTTAATTATTTAATAATTCAGGGTTTTCGTGTATGTTTCCTATTACTTCTATAGATTCTTCGTGAAATCCATTTTCATATTCCCAAAGTGGGCAACTATCATTTTCTCTAGAATTTAAATAAATTCCTCCATACATTGAAAATTCTATTTTTGCCAAAAATTCTTTTTCCCCCTCAATAACTCCCATATTTTCTCCGAGTTCTTGCGTAAATTTATGTATTCTAACAATATCCCCCTCATAAATCTCTTTTCCGTTTTTGTCTTTAAGCCCTGTGTATTGCATTAAATCTGCTTTGATTTCATTGTTGTTATCGTTTTTTAATTCAACCCATACTTCCGACTCATCATCTGCGATAAAATGACCAGGAGCACTTATTATTACTCCACCGTTTAAATATGTAATTGAATAAACACTAAACATTACTTTCTTTATTCTATCCCAAGCTCTAAATTTTATTGGTCTCATAAGTTTATTTTACCAGCGGAGCGTAGCAATCAACGCACCTGCCAGTTTCATCAATATTATTATAATCTAATTCTTGTTGGTCTTTTTCGAAGTAGAGACCACAAAGTTCACATCTTAATTGTTCTTTATCCATATGTTTTATTAACTTATTACAAATTTGATAAATACTTTATTGTTTAACTTATCAATATCGCATTTTAATATTTTATAATTTTTAAAATCTATTTTCGGTTTTATTCTTCTGTCAATTTCTTCAAAAAACTTTTTTCTACTATATTCTGGATAATGATGTCTTTCAGTTAAAAATTTAGCCATTATTCTGGAAATCTTATCTATTGGATTTTTTACTTCTGAAAATTCATCAATATGACTATGAGCTAAAATTTCATTTAAAGAAAAACACACTCCTTTTATTTCCTTCATAAATTTTCTATATTAATATTATTGGGATAGCTCTCAATTTTAAAACATCCGCATTTTTTACATTTAAACTGAACCATTTTATATGGATGACCAAAATTATTAAACCTATTCCACCAACCATACACCTCAAAATCATGCCAACACCTGCTATTTAAATAATGCTTTATCCAAATAATTAATCTTTTAAATTTCATATTATTTATCAAATAATTTTTTATACCAATCACTTAACTCAAGTATAAAATCGCTTGAGTGATATTTTGGGTGTGCTTCCGCCATATCCCATAACCGATCAATGAAGTATTTAACATCGTCTTTCTCTAATGCTTCAAAGACTTGATAAGTATCCACTATACTGAATTGATAAGGGTCTATCTCACCTTTATTTATTTCGTGGGCTTCATACAAACATTCCCACGCTTCTTTTTCGTTTTCAGCCCAATACCAGTCAAAATTGTTATCGCCTCCGTAAAAATAATCGATGATGAATAATTTTTTCATAAATTTATATATTTAGTTATTTTAATTTTTCTCCAAACTCTCCCTCCTCTAAAATTATAGTTTCTTCGTATTCATCACAACAATAAGCACAAAATGTTTCTCCTCTGTAATTATCTTTATATAATACATCTCCTTTAATAAGGTCTTTACCACACATTGGGCATTCTATATCTCTTTCAACAAGTATTGTTTCTATCCCGTCTGGATAAATATTTTTTTTCATAAGTGTTTAATTTAATTTGTTATATCTGTTATTATTATAGCATAACTGTATAATATTGCAATACCCTGTATTTATTGGGTTTTATGCAAGAAAAAAAGGGATTTGCTAATTCAAAAGCAAAATCCCTTTGTTGGTTGTGGATAACTATTCCTCGAAAAGCACGATTGAAGCGTTTGGCTTGTTCTTTTCCTTATCTGCCTCATCAAGCTCGTTTGGGAAGATAGCGACTTTTACCTTGCCCATAAGCCCTAAATCAATTTCACCTGCAAGGTAATCGCCTCTTTTACCTGTCTTTTTCCAAAGACTGCCGATTTGTTTTAATGACATTTCGTTTCCTCCTTGTCAGTTGTTTCCTCAAAAGCTCATCAACGATTTTCGTCATTGTTTTGCCCTCTGCCTTGCCTATCCTGTAAAGAATAGGGATAAGATCCTCCTTAATTTTCGGTGAATACATTTCTCCTCCCTCTTCTTAACCTAAGCAGATTAATAGCCCTGATAACATTCCGAACACTGGGTTTTTATTTTACCTCCCCCTAAAGATATAATAACAATCGTGTTGGCGAAGTTATGCCCGGGGGTGGCGTAGTGATTACAATCAAGCTTAAAACGATTACCAACTAAAAGGACTTGTAAATCCTCCGTTGTAAGTATCTCCTTGCCCTCATCTTCTTTAAACATCGATCACCCCCGTTAAAGTTTCATGGAGTTTGCAATGTCTTTCCATTACCTGCATTGGGGGAGAGCTTTTAAGAGCTTCTGTGCAAGCGTTGTAAAAACTCCAGGCGTTACGGGGTTGAAATGCTTCATGATCAGGCTTAAGCCAATTATCACGGACAACAGGCAATTGCCGGGGGGAAAGGATACCATTACCAAATAACAAGCCAATAAGCTCATAAGCCCTGTTATCGGTAAATCCGACATGCTTCATCTTTCCAGCATCCTCAAGAATAGAATGAAAATTACGTTGGGAGCGGTAAAGAGTGGAAATAGCCAAGTCTTCAAGAGAAGTCATCACTTTCTTGGTGTGCTTCTTCATAACAGCGATATCACCGTTAAGAGCGAGATTATCGCACACAAATACCGATGCCCCCAGTGCCATACCAATTGACATCGAACGGTCATAAGAATTCCGGAAGCCGATACACATTGCCATTTCAGTATTGTCATTTTTGAATTTGAGAACGGCAAACATCTGGTTACCATTCCGGGCTAATCCGTAATTTTCACCAATTAACGTGTAATCAGTTAAAATGTCCTGTCCAATTGTTTTGAGGGATACTGCAAGGTCATGGTGGGATACTGGCTGGTAGCTTTCAGTAGCTTCGGGTAAAGGGATTAAATCAAGGTCTTCAAGGGTAGCGGACTGTCCGCCGCAGTGAAGCAATAAATTACTCATTTTACACCTCCATCGTTTATGGTTGTTGTTAAAGAACCGCAAACAAAGAAGTGTAAATTAACTGATTAAATTAATTTGATGCCCATTTGGGAGATACCAAACTCTTTCATTAAGTCGGTGATAATCGGGATAAGGGAGAAATAAATAACGGTATCCTGGTAAATCTTTAGAGGCTTTCAAGAGACATTGAAACTGCCTCATGAGCATTTCCTTTCTTTGGGCTACTATAAAGTCGCTATAACACTGGGGCCGTGGGTGTCCTTGATCAAAATCCCTGTCGGAGTAAACAATTAAAACTTTAGCTTTGAGCTTGGCTTTTTCATATTTCAAGACGGTTTCCCGGTAAGTTCTTACTCCCCAGTCTTTTCTTTCGACTTCCACAACGAAAT
Organism: Desulfococcaceae bacterium; assembly: GCA_030145385.1. Lineage (GTDB taxonomy): Bacteria > Desulfobacterota > Desulfobacteria > Desulfobacterales > Desulfosalsimonadaceae > SURF-3. Next base: position 34,566 of record JAQYVU010000004.1, on the reverse strand, counting down.
GATGGGTATCTATTCCGTTGCTAATCTTTATAGCTATATCGGGCTTAACACCGTCAATTTCGGCGTTTAAGTCGAATTCAAACTTATAATCAGGATATAACCGTTTAAAGGCTACGCAAACATCCCTTATTTGGGATTCGTGTTCTTTATCTCTGACTGATTTTACTTCACGAACCCTTTTATAATCGCTTTCTCTGCCTATTTCCCTGGCTCCTAAGCGTGTTACCTGCCACCAGCGGTTATTTACATCTAAAGGCTTCTTTTTCAATTGTTCAGCCGTTAAATGAGCCTCGCCTAAATTTGGGACTTTTCGGATCAACCCTTCGTTTTCCAGTAATTCAAATTTTTTTCTTGGTCTAAGTAAAGAACCGTCAACTCTTTTGGCTTTGTAAGAGGCAAGGTTTTTAACCTGTATTAAGTTGTCTAAATCAAGAATAAAATTCAGGATGTCATGATGATTGTCTTTGTGTCTCATATTGAAATGTTACATATATATGCTCCTCCGCCTGGATTCGAACCAGAAATAGCTGATTAACAGTCAGCCGTGATACCAATTTCACCACAGAGAATTATGTCAGGGTGGGAGGAATTGAACCTCCATTACTCGGTTTTGGAGACTGTTAGGTTGCCAGTTACGCTCACCCTGCCTTTTGATTTATTTAATTATTTAAAAACTCTGATATAATTCTTAAGTCAAAAATCCAATAATATTTTGTATAATGCCAAGGGTCTATTATGTCTTTATCTAATACTGGCCACATCTGAATTTCTCCATCTGTATACTTAAAACCATTTTTATCAGTTTTAATTGTCGGGTCTCCAATGACGCTTTTTCTACATAAGCACCATCCTTGATAACCACCGACTTCAGCACAAAAATTGCATTCAAACTTCACCCAATAAAACATATATTTTATTTACTTACTTCGTAATAACCGTCTCTTTTTTCAAATTCCATAAAATTTCCAATCCTCATCTCTCCATCAAAGTCCCATTGAGCATACATTCCATCCATCTTAAGAAAGGTAGCAAATTCTCCGTCTGGTAACTTAATTTTTGAATTGTTTGGTAATTCGTATTGTTTCATATATTTTATTTACCAATTAGGTGGTGGCGTGGGCGTGATGAAATTATAGTGAAAACATCAACGAGATAAAAGACGCACAAAATATCTGCCACCTGGGGTTATTTATTTTTTATAATTGTAAATTCTTTTAATAATCCAACGGCGACCGCACATAGAAAAATCTTAGAAACCCAAGAATCAGCATAAATAATAGCCGAAATAACTAAGCTTTGGCTAGCTATAATCAGCAGGTAATGTTTAATTTCATCATTCATATTATTAATTTATTTTATTTTTATATATTTTTAAATCTCCGCTATGCCTATCCAAAACAAACACTTTTTCGTCATCTAAATAGGCAATTTCATAATTATTTTCAGCCTTGACGTTGATATTATTAGTTTCGTTTTTTCTATAATCCATATTTTATTTTATTAGTCCGCATTTGTTTGGCGTAGCCAACAGCTCCCTATTTGGTGTTGTGCTAGGATTAGCCAACCGAAAGAGGGAGCTGTTGGATAGGTGGAACGAAGTTCCCATACCAACATAATGCGGACACTATTTATATTTTTGCGTGAAACGCTGAAAATTTTTGAGGACGTAAGATGCGGGGTATATCTGGTTTTTCGATTATATCACCGATAAAGGCTTGTATTTTTATTATATCATATATTTATAGCTATTCAAGCTACTAAACTGTGGATAACTTTTGGTTCCAAAATAGGGAAAGAAAACTTAGAAAAGTGGGTAAAATAGAGAATATGAAGAAAATAAAGAAATAAAAAAAACCCCTAACAAATTAGATTGTTAAGGGCTATTAGGTGCTTATGATTTTAGTGCTGGTCGTTTTTTGAGTCCTCTGCGTCTACCAATTCCACCACTCCGGCACGATTTTTTTGATAATTGCGTTATTATATCAAATTAAATTAGCTGTCAATAGGCAACCGGATAATAAATGTGGTACCTTTACCGAAGGCGCTCCTGCATTCAATGGTCCCGCCGTGGGCTTCCACATTTGTTTTCACGATCGGCATGCCCAGCCCTGTCCCCTTAACCCCTTTTGTGGTAAAAAACGGCTCAAAAATCTTTTCTGCGTTTTCAGCGTCAATGCCCGCACCGGTATCTTTGACGGAAATCACAAGATTTTCATTTTCAAGGATTCCTTTGATTGATATTGTCCCGTCACCCGGAATGGCCTCTATGCTGTTTTTGACCAGGTTGTTCATGATCTGGCTCATCAGGCCGGCATCAATGTTGACAAGGGGAATTTTTGCATCCCAGTTCAGCGCAATTTCAATCCCTCTTTTTTCAGCTTCCGGCCCGACGATTGTCAGGATTTCTTTGATGATCAGATCCAGGGGGGTTTTTTGTAAATGCAGGTCGGGTTTTTTGGCAAACTGCAGAAATTTCTGGATGAACTCCTTTACCCGGCCGGATTCATTGTCGATAATCTTGAGTATTTTTTCACCTCGTTGACTGAGTGCCTCTCTTTTCAGGCCGGACAGGGCCATATGGGTATTGTTTAAAAAATTTCCCACTTCATGGGTCACCTTGCTCGATGCCGTGCCGAGAATCGCCAGATTTTTCGTGTGCACCAGAGCCCGGGCGCTTTCGACTTCCCGGGCGATGTGTTCCTTGAGCGAATCCGTCATTTCATTAAACGCACTGCCCAGATCGCCGATTTCATCTTCCGTTTCAATGGATACTTTCTGATCAAGATCTCCCTGGCCGATTACCTGAACCTGGCGATGCAGGGTCTGAATGGGAACCAGAAAGCGCCTGATCCAGCTCCACCCTAAAAAAACAGCCACAATGCAGATTGATAACGTTACCAGCACCGCCCATAAGATATTGCGGTACAGATACGCGTAAATTTCCGTGCCCGGCTGACTTAAAACCACAACCCAGTCAAGCCCCGGAACATAAGCCCCCAGATTGTAAGACGTGCTGCCTTCTTTGTCCTCAAACCATTCAACCGGCACTTTCGCGCCGCGGATTTCTTCTAAAATATCCGGTTTTTCAGCCGGCGGTGTTCGAAGCACCCGGTCGATTTCCCTGTGGGCAATGTAACGGCCGGATAAATCCATAATATAGACCTGGCCGGTATCGCCGATCGTAATTCCCTCCAGAACATCCCAGATGGCTTTAAGATTTAATTCCGCCCACAGGACTTCGTTGACTTTTCCCAAAGAAAATATCGGAACGGCCACAAGTACATGGGGGATATCGTTTTCAGCCAGCATGACGTCGGAAATCGCCACCTGTCCGGAAAGGACTTTGGCAAACATTTCCGGGGCAGTGTTATCTGGCGGCCGGTCTTCTGAAATGGTGGATACGATTTTTTCCCCTTGAGCAGAAAACAGATCGATCGACACAAATTGGGAATTGGTATGCAAAAACGCTGTCAGGGCGATTTCTTTCTGCCACGGATCCAGCTTTATTGATGCCATCAGCAATGCAAGGCTTTCCAGATTGCGCTGTGCATTGTCCATGAACAGCTGGATCTCTCCGGCTGAACTTTTTATGATATTGCGGTAATCCTGATTAATGGTTTTTTGAAAAAAATTATAGTTTGTCAAAGACAAAATAACGCTTGTGATAAGAATCGATGAGATAATAAACGGAAGAATAAAAGACAGGAATTTATAAATCAGTTTTTTCTTTTTATGGCGAATCATAAAAAGACAATAGAGGATTAGCCCATGGGATGTAAAGAGGTACTTACTGCTTTTGGGGAATAAAAAAAGCGGCACCGACCACCAGGGATCCGATCATCAAAAACGATTCCGCCCCCCAGATACTGGAGATCATCGCGCCGGTTAGCACCGTACCCAGATAGCAAAGACCTTTATAGGAAGACAGCAATGACATGGTTTTGCCGATCATATGGCGCGGACTGTACTGCTGGATCAGGCTTTCCCAGAAAATATGGAGCATGGTGAAACCGCATCCCAGAAAAAACATCAGCACCGACACCTGAAGGTAGTCTGTCGCATAAGGAAGGACAAACATGGCCCCGCCGAGGACCAGAAAACTGAACGAAGGAATTGCCGGCTGTTTTAATTTTGCTTCGCATAAAGGGAGCAAAAGGGTGGAAGAAAAAGCCCCTGCCTGAAATGCAGACATAATAAATCCCCACCGGGCAATATCCCCATTCAGGTTCGTCTTAAAATAAAAAGGCAGACCGATATTCAGCACCCCGCCTCCCAGCAGCACGACTCCCAGCATTAAAAAATAAACATAATTGATCTGACATCCATTAAACGCTGCCCGGGTCCTGGAAAAAAAGGGGCCGGTTTTTTGCTTTAATATCTGTCCGGCCTTTTCAGAAGCCCGGCTTTTATTGATTTTCGGCAACCCGGCAATCAGCAAAACCGTGAAAGCAAAAATCAGGCAGGTTAGACCCAGCGCGGTTGAGCGGCCGGTTTTTTCAAGCATCATGCCGATGAGCCAGGGGGACAGGATGCCCCCGGCAATGGCAATCCGTTCATTTAACGCGTTAAAGGCCATCAGGCGGTTTTTGGGTATCAGCATCGGCACCAGGGAAAGCTGGCCGATGGAAAAAAACAGCGAGGCCACGATAAAGCAGAAATAAACCGGAAAAATCGCCCATTGGGATGCGGTTGCCGCAATCACGGCCACGAGCACGCACTTGCTCATGTTCACAAGCATCAGCCATTTTTTCGGCCCCACCCGGTCAATGTAAATCCCGGCCAACGGACTCAACAGAACAGAGGGCAGCTGATCAATGACGCACAGCAGTACCAGGCTGGACAATGCGCTCGCGCCTTTAAACACGAGAAGATCCAGAAGGATCAGGCCGATGAATTTGTTCCCGATGTCTGAAAAAAAATCCACACTGATCATCAGGTATTTGGGATGCATCTGCCCGGCTTTCATCAGGCAGCTTTCTCCATGCAGGTGACTTCTTCCTGCGCCTCTTCTTCCTGAGCCTCTTCATCCTGAGCCAGGGCGCCAACCGCCATTTCCCGGATATAATCATCTAAAAAAAGCCGCTGGGTGTCATACTGACAGTCGATTCCCGCAAAATCACCCTGATACACCAGGGCCTGCTGGCGGCATCCGCCCATGCAGATGGGCAATAAATCGCACTGGTCCAGACATTTTTCCGGCAGTTTCCGGGTGAGAAGCTGGGATTCTGCGATAAAATCGACCCCTTTGAAGACATGGCCATAGGCCATTTCCCCTTCCTGCAGGCCCGGGCAGGGAATAATCGACCCGTCCGTATCAAACACAAACATGGCCTTGAAATCCGCCCGGCATAAACTGGCAGGAGCCTCGCGTTCCGAGCAATATCCATATTCCCGCGCTTGTTTCATCAGGTCCAGCGCAATTTGCGGGTCTCCCAGACCGGTATTAAAACGGCATTCGCCGCGTTTTTTCAATATGGGTGTAAAATGAATATCATTGATGGCGATATCATGTTTTTTAAAATCATCATACATCTCCGGCATCAACCGGTAATCCGTGGCTCCGCTGTCATACTGACACTCAATGGTAATCGGCGTCATGCCGGATACGGATTTTAAATTCTTAATAATCGTATCATAGGTCTTTGCCTGGGTTGCCGACGGCCGCAGCGGATCATGAACCTGGGCCGGGCCGGCCAGACTGACGCGGATGCCGGCAAGACCGACGGCCTTCATCTTTGACACAATGGCCGGTGTCAGCAATACCCCGTTGGTGGTGATGGTAAATGCGTAATCAATATTGTTTTTCCGGCAGTGAGCAAACCGCCGGCCAGCGCTGGCCATCAGAACCCGGGTATTTAACAGGGGTTCGCCCCCCAGGTAATCATCCCGGACATAAAAGGGACGCCGGTAGTTGATGGTATCAATATAAAACTCATCCATGGCCCGGGCCGTATCCGGGGTCATTTCCCTGGCTTCATAATCCAGAATGCAATAAGTGCAGCGATTGTTGCATTTGCGGGTCACATTGACCTTGGAGGTAATGGTATCGTAATTATGCACATGCTGCTGCTTCCAGTGCTCAAATACAACGGTTTCATCCACGTCTGCTTTGACCAGAAATCCCTGGTCCCGCAGATCATCAATGAGTTCCGGATCAGATAAATCAAATGAGGGATTAAAAATATCCGACCAGTCGGATTCAGGTACCAGCACAAAAGCGCCGGTCATGGTCTGATACAAAGCCATATAAGTTTCCATGTCCGCTTTAATGGGCATTTCAATGGTAAATCGTGATTTTTTCAGATCGTGCATCATCTGTCCTTTGCGTAAAAATCGGTTGTTCCCCCCCGGGCATCAACAGATGCCCGGGGAAAACAAAACAAAATTTTGATTAATGACGGGAAAATGGGGCATTAGCACAGCACATCATGGCGGTTTTTCTGGTGGTGTGATTGCCTTTTTTGACCACGATAACTTTTTTTGCTTTTTTCATCTTAATTCTCCTTTTAAAATTTATGGGTTACATATCAAACATCAATTTGCATTTTGCGTTTACTTCATTGCAAGCTTGATGCCGAATAATCCGATTCGGTTAAAACATAATAACCGATTGTATTAAAAGGATAATTTTTAAAAATAGGAATAATAAAGACAGGCAGTGTTACAAGACGTTACACTCGACCGATTTTGCCATGCCACACAGCTTCACACTAATTTTTTGAAAGCGAAGCAAACTGGAGCCGATAAATTCCTTCGTGAGATAAAGAAAAAAGAGAGGGAAGATAAAACCGCTTAGAGAGTACGTCAATGGCGGTTTTATGAAAAAGAAACGTTCCGGGCTGGAGTGATGCAATCTGGGAGTCAATACGGTGCAAATAGACCTTTTGTTGAATGGGATCTTTTTCTATAATTGCTTTGTTGATCATATACGTAACTTCAGCATCGACAAATCCTCCGGCTTCGGATTTATCGGAAAAATAAGGACTCCATAATTCTTTTAAATATTCGGGCCGGCGATAAATTCCTGTAAACTCGGTTAACATTGCCTGAAATTCATTATTATTAATGTATCTTTGAGTAAACTCATCGTACGGAACTGATAGTATCTTCATTTTAATGCCAATGTCATTTAAACAAAGCTTAAAATACTGAACGATTTTTTTTTCAATCTGGGATTCTTTAATTGTCAGCAGGTTAAATTCAAAGCGCTTTTGTTCTTTATATAAATAATGATCATTTCTATTTAACAACCACCCGGCCTGCCGTAACAGTTCCAAACTTTTTTGCGGATCATAGGGAATGGGGGTTAATTCCGGATTGTGATACGGTGAGTCAATTCCCATAGGACCGACAGCCACTTTTCCGTAACCGTGTAGAATATCTTTTACTATATAATCCCTGTCAATGGCATGGGTTAAAGCCTGTCGAACGGTGGGATCTGAAAACAGTGGATCGTTGGTATTATAAAGGAGGATAGAATAATAACTTAATGCATGATGATCAAAATAAAATAGTTCTTCATACTGTCTCATGATTTCGAAATTTTTTGGCGAAATTTCCTGAGCAATGTCCGTGGCCCCGGACAGAAGGCGAGTCCATGATTTTTCCTTGTCCGGTTGGTAATAAAAAATCACGCCATCTAAAGAGGGAGAATCGCCATAATAGATTTTATTTACTGTCAAAACGACCTGTTGATCATTATTTCGGCGATTAAATTTAAACGGACCTGACCCGATGGGATGTTCATAATAGTCAATAAGTCCTTTATCCAATATGGAAATGATCTCCACATCCCAGATTTTTATTAAGAAACCAGGATCATTTTTATTTAAATGAAAGCTTAAGCTTGAATCTGATATAATCGATATCTCTTTAACCGGCTCAAGCAATGCAGGACGCAGCTTTCTCAATGTTGTTTCAATAGAATATTTAACGTCTTTGGATGTCACCGGCTGCCCGTTGTGGAAAAATGCATCTGTTCTTAAATGAATAATCCACGTGAATGTCTCCGGATCATAAATCCATGATTCGGCCAGATCCGGTTTCAGATTTCCGTTAATATCCGGCACAAACAGGTAGCTGTATAGAAGGGGAAAAATTACCGTTGATCCGGAAGCTTCGACTTCTGACGGATTCAGGGAAGTAAACGGGGCTGCCACATCAAACCGGAGGATATTTTCATTTGCTGAGTCGACTGCCGTGGAAGGAGTTTCCGTTTTATCGCAGGACGCGATGAAAACAAAAAGTAAAAAGCAAATAATGATTAAACATAAGTTTTTAAGCATTTTGACATCGTTTTATTAAAATGCCAGCCGGATACCGGCCTCAGCCCACCGGTCCGGCTGAGGCCAGACTTCCCGGTAAAGTGTGTTTGAGTTGAAGATATTATAGATTGCGCAAAAAAGGCTGGGATTGCCCACATATTTCATTTTGGGCAATTGCACCTTGAACAGGTAGTCAAACACGAATTTTTTGTCTTTGGTTTCAGGATATGAGGAATTATAATCACTGTATTTTCCGAAAACCGAATGGGTCATCCATTTATATGTATATGCTCCAGACACCTGATACTGGATTTTAGGGATATCCTTGATCTCTTTGCCGGTTTTATCATCTTCTACATCCGTAAAATTTCCGGAAACCGACAAATCAAGTCCAAAATCAAATGTTGCGGTCAAAATTCCTTCCATGCCCTGCCGGGTGACCTTGTCGATATTTTCAAATTTGCGCGTGTCCGGATCATATCGGATCAAGTCTTTCACATTCGCGTGAAACACATTCAGTTCCAGCCGCAGAAACCTCAAAATCTGAACATCACTGCCCAGCTGATAATTAACAGCTGTTTCAGGATCCAGGTCCGGCGTACCATAGACAGGATCTTTCACCCAGGCAGCAGACGGAACTGAGAAACCTTTTGACACCTGAGCCCGGACCAGCGCGCGGTTATCCCATATTCGCCAGACCAGCCCTGCGGAAGGACTGACCGCTGAGTCGAAATCCCGGTTGTCATCATACCGGAGACCGGCGTTAAAAGAAAATTTATCCATATTCAATGTGTCGTTGGCATACACTGCCCAGTTTCCGGTTTTATATTCTTTGGCATAATGACTCCAGTCAAAACGGCCCCAGTCGCCGTCAAACCCCAGGTTAAGGATATTTGTCCGGGTGGGTGCGTAATTTACCCTCACGCTGCCGCCCCAGGATTCCTCTTTGTAATCATTAAAGGTTTCCCGGTGATCAATATAAACATCTTCCACCAGACCATCATAGTCATGATGACGCCCTTCCACGGTGACGCCGAGATTGTCCGCAAAAAAGGTTTCAAAAAGCAGCCGCTGATAAGATCGCTTCTGGTTAATGTCATCCCAGAATTCCGGATAATCATTAACCGGATCTTGATTATGCCCGTCATCATAGGAGTAGACGAAATTCAGGCGACTGGCATCATTAATATCATAATTCATTTTACCGTACACAGCGGTCTGATCATAGGCCGCATTATCAACAAAACCGTCACTCTCGTCATGGGTCATAGAAAGCAGATACCCGAACCGGTCCAGGGTCCCGCTGATATTTCCCCGGTTCTTTGACGTACCGGATTTTCCGTATGACGCCCGAATATCCGCCGCAATGGGCTTTGCTGCATTCGGTTCTTTTGTAATGATGTTGATGACACCGCCAAGGGAAGATCCCCAGGCGGAAGATGCGGCGCCCTTGTAGATCTCGATCCGGTCAATGGAATCAACAGGCACATAGGAAAGATCCGTCACTGGATTTGCCAGCAGGTTATGGGGAACCCCATCCACATAAACGGCCACATGCCGGACCTCGGATCCCTGGATTCTTGCCGAAGAATTACTACCTATGCCCCCGGCAAATTCCACGGACACACCGGGTATATATTGAAGCACTTCAGCGGCTGTGGATGCCGGCATTTTTTCAATATCTTCCCGGGTGATGATCGTGATATTTGCCGCCACATCCTGCTTTGGGGTCTGCTCCCGGGTGGCGGACACCACAATCTCCTGTAATTGATAAACGTTATTATTTTCTTCTGAAAACGGCTTGGCGAAATTTTCAGCCGCCCAAGCCGTATTTAAAAACATTGTCATCGTCACTATAACAGCAATCAATACCGATCCAAATTTCAATCTTACCATCTGAGAAAATTACACCTTCTTTTATATCCGTTCCTGAATATTCTATTTTTGCAAAATTGCGTCCATTTGATTCTTAGAATCGTTTATTTCATATTTTTTTACTTTTTCAATCAGTGTTTTTCGGCTGATGCCGAGCCGCACAGACGCATGGGTCTTGTTGTAATTTGATTTTTCAAGGGCCAGACCAATAAAAAATTTTTCCATTTCCTTTAAATTAAAGCTGGAAAGTGTAAATCCTTCGCCGGCATCAAACGGAAGATCTTTTGTAGTGATCATATTTTCATGGCAGGTAATCACGGCCCTTTCCATAACATTGACCAGTTCCCGGACATTGCCCGGCCAGTCATATGCTCCCAGAGACAACATGGCTTTTTCCGAAACTCCCTCAATCGACCGGTGATAGGCCTTATTAAACCGGTTAAAATAATATTCAGCCAACAGGGGGATGTCTTCCTTGCGCTCTCTCAAGGGGGGGATTTCTATGGTATAAACATTTAATCGATACAAAAGATCCTGACGGAAACGGCCTTTGGAAACTTCAGATTCAAGCCGGGTGTTGGTGGCGGCAACGATTCGAAAATCCGATGATACGATTGACGTACCGCCGACCCTTGAGAAATCATGGGTTTCAAGCACTCTCAATAATTTTGACTGTAATGCCGTGGGCGAGTTGCTGATTTCATCTAAAAAAAGAGTCCCGTTATCCGCAATTTCAAACAAACCTTTTTTCTGGCTGACAGCCCCGGTAAAGGCCCCTCGCTCATGCCCGAACAGCTCACTTTCAAGGAGCCCCGGCGAAAATTCATTGCAGTTAATCGCAAAAAAAGCCTTGTCCCGCCGTTGTCCTGTCTCGTGAATGGCCCTGGCCACAAGCTCTTTTCCTGTCCCGGTTTCACCGTATACCAGTACGGTAACCGGAAGGTCGGCCACTTCCCGAATAGATTGAAAAACCTTTTTCATCCCTTTGGACCGGCCGATGATCGATGCAGAGGTATTTAACCGAAGGGATTTTTCCTTTCGCAGGGATTCGATTTCCTCAAGACGCCGGCGCTTATCCAGCGCTTCTTTTACCGTAGCCCAGAAAAGATCCAGTTTATTATCAATGGGTTTTTCAAAATAATGAAACGCGCCCTTCTTGACCGACTGAATTGCCATTTCCGAAGAACCGTAGGCTGTTACAAAGATAAAGGGAATATCCGGATACCGATCCTGAACACGTTCAAAAAGTTCCGTGCCGGACATTCCCGGCATTTGGATATCAGACACAATCAGGTCCGCAAATTCCCTATCAAGAAGCTCAAGGGCTTCTTCGGCTGATGTAAACGTTATAATTTCAAACTCTTGTGCCTCTGACTGACAAAGAAACAGCTCAAGAAAAATTTCATTATCGTCAATCATCAGGATTCTGGATTTTTTCATAAATACTTCCGAACAGTTATTTATTCCTCCGGCCAGGACCAGCATACGGGTATTCAGACAATTTTGATGGCGTCGTAAAAAGTCCCATCTACTGCGTTGTAGCGGTTTTTCAGACACTCAAGATACTACATGTATGATTTCGAGCCTGAAAAACCACTACGCCTTGTATATGAAACTTTTAACTTAGCCATCCTGCTACTTTTTATGGGGCCATCAATTTTTAATTTTTAATTTTTAATGGCTTCTTAAAAAAATACTCCGCAGGAAAAACCCGTCCCCGGAAAATCAAAGCGAAGAGATTAAATAGTTTTTCTATCATATAAATTTTTAATTGTCGACTCATTCACAAATCCATTTTTCTTTGTATGCAAACCCTTTAAAAACAAAATTTTCCAGGAACAATGCGTTTTGAAAACCTGAAGATAATTCAAAGCCGGATACCAGCCAAGCGTGTAAAAACGTAACACAATTTTTCCGGCAGAATGATTGTTTTTGTGTAAAATCGTTACAGTTGACTCACGGCTGTTTTTTATTAAAAAGAATGTCCATTAATTGCGAAACGTTACAAACCATGAAAATCCCTGCTACATGGCATGCAATTTGCTTTTTAATATGTGGGTTTGGTCAAAATAATACACAAAACAGTTTTTAGAATTTTTAAAGCAGCTATTCAAAGAAAGGGAAAATAAAAACCATGGCTGAGAAAGAATCCATCCTGATTGTGGATGACAACGAAAACAACAGGGATATGTTTGAAATATACCTGGAAATGGAGGGCTATGCGGTTCATTTTGCGGAAGACGGCAAACAGGGACTGCACTTAGCCAGGGAAATCATGCCGGATATTATTTTACTCGATATCATGATGCCGGTCATGGACGGATTCCAGATGCTTGAAAAACTCAGGAAAGATCCGGATTTATCAGACATACCGGTTATGGTCCTGACGGTTAAGACCGCCCCGGACAATGCTGTAAAAGCTTTACGGATGGGGGCTGATGACTATCTTCGAAAACCTTTTGATGTGGATGAATTAATCGCAAGAATCAATAAACTGATTAACCTCAAACATAATCAGGACTTCCTTAAATTAAAAACAAAAAAACTCAAAGACCATCAAAAGTCCATTGAAGTTCAATTAAAAATATGGACAAAGGAAGCGACTGTTTTTCAAAAACAATTTGAGCTTGCTGTAACCGATATTTCAGCAAACACCCGGTCACACAGCCAGATCGAACAGGCCCTGAAAGCATCAAGACAAGCAAAAAACCTTATAAATCGAGCACTTACATTTAATTTTTGCGTATAACATATTCCTCCGAATCCGAAAGGATTGACGCAAACAGTTAAACCGGCAGCATACGGCTCACAAAAAAACCAGCCCTTTTGACCAGACTGAGAGAACATGACATATCAAACAAAACAAAAACTTGAACTTAGTGCCAGTGAGAGCAATGCCGAACTTGCCGAGGCAAATGAGCGCATGGCTCTGGCGTTAGATGGCACGGATGAAGGGATCTGGGACTGGAACGTAATTTCCGGCGAAATTCGGTTTGACCCCAACTGGATCCGCCTGCTGGGATATGCATCCGAAACAATGAGCTTCAACTTCAAATGGCTCAAAGCACATATACACCCGGACAGCATCCCTGCAATGGAAAAGGCGTTCCAAAACTATATAGAAGGACATACCCGATATTATGAACTGGAATATCGGATTAAAAACAATCATGGCAAGTGGCGGTGGATCTGGTCCCGGGGCAAATGCGTAGATTTTGATAAAAAAGGACAGCCTTTGCGGTTTATCGGCACCCAGCAGGATATAACCGATAGAAAAAGCTTGGAGTCCCAGTTTTTTCAAGCCCAGAAGATGGAGGCTATCGGCAGACTTTCAGGAGGCATTGCCCATGATTTTAATAACTTGCTGACAACCATCATCGGCTACAGCGAGCTGATGCATGATAATCTTCCGCAAAATGATTCCCATGAATTTTTAGAAGAAATTATCAAAGCCGGGAAAAGTGCGTCTTCTTTGATACAGCAGCTTCTTGCTTTCAGCCGAAACCAGGTTTTGGAACTGGAAATCATGGATCTTAATTCGGAAGTTAAAGGGCTGGAAAAAATGCTGCAGCGGCTGATCGGTGAAGATATCCAGCTGAGCACTTTCCTTTCTTCCTCTCCTTGTCAAATAAAAGCCGATCGCGTACAGATCCAGCAGGTAATCATAAACCTTGCCGTTAATGCCCGCGATGCCATGCCCCTGGGTGGAAATCTGACCATTGAAACATCGAGCCTGACGCTGGATGAATCATATGCCAATGAACATGATATTAGATTAAATCCGGGTCCATATGTAATGATGTCTATCAGTGATAACGGATTCGGGATGGACCGGGAAACCCGGGAAAAAATATTTGAACCTTTCTTTACCACCAAGGAGAAAGGGAAAGGAACGGGCTTTGGCCTGGCCACGGTATACGGCATAATCAAGCAGAGCAATGGATATATATGGGTTTACAGTGAGCCTGGCAAAGGAACTTGTTTTAAAATTTACATGCCTGAAATATGTGAAATCCCCATCGCAAAGCAGGAAAATCAAACCGACCCGGAAATACTTTGCGGGTCTGCAACAGTTCTGCTTGTCGAAGATGAGCAGTATGTCAGAGACTTGCTGGTAACAGTCCTGGAGCAATACGGATATACGGTAATTGAGGCCCGGAATGGACAGGAAGCCCTGGCACTTTGCGACCAGCATAAAGACCGGCTTGATCTCATTGTGACCGATGTTGTGATGCCGGGGATGAGCGGCCGCGAATTGGCGGACCGTATAAAGAAAAAAATGCCGGACATTAAAATCCTGTTCATGTCCGGATACTCGGATAACGCAATCCGTCACCATGCAATTCTGGATTCGGAAATCGCGTTTATTCAAAAACCGATCTCACCCAAAGTTTTGGGCCGCAAAGTTCAGGAAATACTGAATTAGTTTTTCCGGTTAAAGATTATCCGCATATAATTCCACAGGATGCCGGACCGGGATATCGCATCCGGCACGGGACAGCAAATCAATCATCTGGAGCATGCAGGCCGGGCAGCCGGTAGCCAGGATCTCCGCTTCAGTGGCTGCAATATTTTCTATTTTCTTTTGCCCGATTTTATTTGATGTTTCATAATGCTCAAGGTTAAAACTGCCGCCCATGCCGCAGCATTGGTCCGCATCTGTCATAGGAACCAGTTCATGATTGCCGGATTTTTGAATCAGACTTCTTGGGGCCTCGACAATTCCCAACGACTTACTTAAATGGCAAGGATCATGATACGTCACCCGAGTGTCCGGGCCGGTTGCGTTTCCTATGGGCGCAACATTTAACACATTGATCAAAAAATCATTTATATCCATTGTTTTTTCAGCCAGACGATGAATCTTTTTTACCGTGAGGCCATCAAAATAGTCGGCCATCATGGGCCAGATTTTTTTAATGGTGGATGTGCAGGTGGCGCAGGGGGTCACCAGATAGTCAAACGATCGGGCGTCAAACAGATTGATGTTTTTTTGCACCAGTTTTTTAAACGTGGCCATATCCCCGGAAGATAAGGCCGGAATACCGCAGCACGGCACCTGGCCCGGCACAAACACGTCCACATCATAATAATCGGTAATTTTGATGACCGAATCAGCGATATTTGGAAAAATCTTATCCACCAGACATCCCGGGTAAAACGCCATTTTTATTTTTGCATCTTTTAGACTGCTCAATTGCCGCTGGTTGTTCTTATGCCAGGCCTTGCCGGCCAGCGGCTTAAAATGACGACCACCAATCAGTTTTGACATGATGCGGGGTGAAATAATTCGGGCGCACGATGATCCCAGGGTGTGGTTGACCTGCCGGGTAAACGGGGCCTGAAGGGCAGCCGCTGCCTGGAGCAGACCGTCAAACAGTCCCGGGTGCGCCAAAAGCCCCCTGAAAACCGCTTTTTTCAGAGGAGAAAGCCCCAGATAGCCGGTGATAATGACCCTGGCTTTTAAAAAAATTTCCATTATTTTCACACCGCTCGGACAATTTGCCGCGCACGAACCGCAGAGCAGGCAACAATCCAGACGTTCTTTGACGGCTTTCGGATCATTGAGTATCTCTTGGCTGAGATTATCCACCAGGGCAATCTTTCCCCGGGCCACGTCCGTTTCCCTGCCGGTTTCCGCGTACAGCGGACAGACCGCCTGGCACATGCCGCATTTCATGCAGCAAATCATCTCATCTTCAAGCGTTTTTAAAACCCGGGCAAGCTCATGGACCTGAATCAAAATTTACCCTCCGATCATTTTTCCGGGATTTAAAATATTGTCAGGATCCAGGGCGTATTTCAGGCGCCTTGAATAAAGGATGGTCCCCTTGGACGTCTCTTTTTCCAGATATTTTGACTTGCCCAGGCCGATCCCATGCTCACCGGAAAGGGTTCCGCCCAGATTCAGGGCGATTTCAAAAATTTCATCCACAGCCGCCTCCACCCGTTTAAATTCATCTTCAAGACGCTTATCCGTTAAGATGGTGGGGTGCAGATTCCCGTCCCCGGCATGGCCGAAGGTGCCGATGTCCAGATTATA
Organism: Desulfococcaceae bacterium; assembly: GCA_030145385.1. GTDB lineage: Bacteria > Desulfobacterota > Desulfobacteria > Desulfobacterales > Desulfosalsimonadaceae > SURF-3. Next base: position 18,384 of record JAQYVU010000004.1, on the reverse strand, counting down.
TTTTTGGGAAATGCGATTGATGCCGGCAACCATTTCCGGCAGCCGGCTTCGGGGAACCGTGGCATCTTCCAACACCATGGTCGGCTTGAGCCGGGCCAGTGCCGGAAAGGCGTCCCGCCGGGCCTGCCAGATCAGGTCTTTTTCCGCTTCCGATGCGGCCATCCGGATTTTTGTGGCCCCCATGCGGGTGCACAGATCATTGATTTTTTGGGCATCTTCTGCAACTTGTACCGGATGGCCGTCCACTTCTATAAGCAGCAACGCTTCGGCATCCATTGGCAGACCGGCATGCCGGAAATCCTCCACCGTCCGGATGGTGAAATTATCCAGAAATTCGAGCGTGCACGGCACAATCCGGTTGGCGATAATAGCTGCCACGGTTTCGGATGCTTTTTCAACCGAGTCAAAAACAGCCATCATGGCCTGTTGAGCCTGCGGCGGGGGGATAAGTTTTAAAATAATTTCATTAAATACGCCGAGCAAACCTTCCGATCCCACCATCAGATCCGTGAGATTAAACCCGGTCACGCATTTAACGGTTTTCCCCCCGGCCCTGATCAAATCACCGCCGGCATCAAAAAAATCCATGCCCATCACGTAGTTTTTGGTCACCCCGTATTTAAGGCCCCGGAGGCCGCCGGCATTTTCCGCCACATTGCCGCCAAGAGTGGAAACCGCCTGACTGCCCGGATCCGGAGGATAAAACAGTCCTTTTGCTGCTACTGCGGCGGCAAACTTAGCGGTAATCACACCGGGCTGGACAACGGCATATAGATCTTCGGCATTAATTTCCAAAATTTTATTCAGCCCATTGGTCACAATGACCACAGACTCCTCGCTGCTGGGTATGGTGCCGCCGCTCAGGTTGGTTCCCGATCCCCGCACGGTCATGGGAAGTCCGTTTTGACTGCACAGCCGGATGGCGCTTGCCAGCTGTTCACTGCTTGTGGGACGAACCACCAGCGCCGGAATGACCGGTGCCAGCACAGCGGAATCATAGGAATACACCTGCCGGTCAGCCTCTTCAGCCATCACATTTTGACGGCCTAAAATATTTTCAAATGCTTTGATCAGGTTTTTATTTTTCATGATAGTTTCATTGGAAATTACAAGTTCATGGGACTGGGAATCCCGCATCCTTCAAGGATGCATCATCCTATAGTGAAGTAGCCGCTCAAATATTTTTTGTCAGTTCATATGAAATATTTCCGCTTGAGAGTCGCATGATGCTTTCTTTAGCGTATCCAAAACTCAATAAATTAATACTGCCATACCAGATTATTTTTTCATCAATCACTGCAAATTTTTGATGGATACTTGATTTAAACACGATATTCACGCCGGCATCTCTTAAAAGCGAGAATATCTTTTCCAAATTCCTTTTCTTCTTTGCATCAAAATCTTTTACCGGTCTGGTGACAATTGTGATTTTTAACTGCTTTTTTAAAATATTCTCAAAATAACCCATCATTTGGGTCACGCGCTTTTTGGTAACAAAAGGACTGACAATCATCACATGTTTTGATGCATTTTCTATATCATTCAAATAAACCGGAAAAAAACTCTGCTCATCAAATATAATATCCGTTGGTGAATCAGGGATGCTTTCAACCTTTGCCTTATATCCGATTGCGGAATAGCCTTTCAGCCGCTTCCCATACATTTTCTCCAGCATTCTTACATGAATATCAATATAGTCGTATACCTGCACATCCTTTTTGTTCTGATGCAAACGATGCAGCCGGCCGGCATACTGCTGCAATGTCCCTTTCCAGGCAACAGGCATTGCCAGAAACAGGGTATCAAGGCGTGATTCATCAAATCCTTCCCCGATAAAACTGCCGGTTGCCACCAAAGCAAACGGATTGTTCTCCGGAATTGAAACTATTTTTTGCAATGTTTCAGCTGTTTTTTTAGTTCCCATACCGCCGGTAAGACTGATGACATCCGGTATTTTTCTTTTCAGCATATCGCTCAATGTTTTCACATGGGCCACCCGTCCGGTCAGGACCAAAGAATTTCTCCCGTTTTTATAGCCTTCCACAACATCATCAATGATTAACTCATTTCGAATATCATCCTCGATTAATTTCGAATATATTTCCTGAATTGTTAACGTTTCCGTGTTTTCAGCGCCCCCAATTCTGAACGAAGTAAATCTTGGAATTAAAAAATGATCAAACGGTCTTCTTTCCGCCTGAGCTTTCGCATCCACCCTATATCTTATTGAGCCGCAATAAAAAAAGATAATCGGGTGATGCCCATCCGGCCTGGCAGGTGTTGCCGTTAATCCGTAAACATATCTGGCCGTGGCATTTTTAAAAATTTGTTCAAAACTAAAAGCCGGAATATGATGACATTCATCAACAATAATCATTCCATAATTTTTAATACACGCTTTTACATCACCGCCCTTATTTAATGACTGCATAATGGCAACATCCACAATGGAATTTAACCTGTTTTTACCTGCCCCCAACTGACCGATTAAACGTTGTTCTTGCTTTCTGCCCCTTTTTACTGGCAATTCAGGCAACGCTTCATGAATCAAAAGAAATTCCGAGAGCCTTTCCACCCATTGAGATAAGAGCTGCTGACGGTGTACCAGAATAAGGGTATTTACTTTTCTGCTGCTGATTAATTTCGCCCCGACAACTGTTTTTCCAAAAGCGGTTGCCGCCGCCAACACCCCATTATCCCTTTCAAGCAGGGCATCAACGGCATCTAACTGATCCTGGCTGAGTACGCCATTAAAATCGACACTAATTAATCGTCCATGATTGCTTTCATCAATCCTGTGCCATTTAACTTTATATTCTTTTAAAAGGTGATGAACATCGTCTTCACATCCACGGGGTATCGCCAGATAGTTCTTGAAATCCTCTGAACAGGAAATAACCCGTGGTTTATTAAATGTGGGCATTCGCATTGCCTGATTTTTATAAAACTCCGGGTTTTTAAAAGCGGCCAGCCGCTTCAACGTATTTAATGCTTTTTGGCTCAATCCTGTTTTTTTGACATACAACATCCCGGATACAACGATTTCAACCGTTTCCGGAAAATCAAGGTGTTGCAACTCTATTTGCTTTTTTTTCCACGGTTTTTTTTCATCCGAATCTTCGGATTTAAGCATCCCCAGTTCATTTCCCTTGCTGAACGTTGTTGCAAAAGAAACGACGTCCGCTTCAGCAAATTTTTGAATATCAGATAAAAATTTCCATTGATCCGCATAAGGCACAAATTTTTTATCAAGAAAAACAGAGTTGCCTTTTTTTCTGGCAGACTTCTGAAGCGGCAGGGCAATCAGGTTGCCAAACCCGCCTTTGGGCATTGTATCCTGGTTGGGAAACAATCTGTCGTAGGATTTAAATGAAATCTCATGTCTTTTTCCCATTGCGAATGTCAGCAATGCTGTTCCAAATTTTCTCGCTATTGCTGCCGATATTTTATCTTCAAAGAAAAACCATACATGACCGCCAGCGCCTGACCGTGATCGTTCAATTGCAACAGGAATTCCAAACTCATCACACGTCTCCCATACAACACCAATATCTTTTTCCCAACCCTCATCATCAAAATCAATGGACAAAAAATAACAGGTTTCATCAAGATTCATCGGATAAACCCCGATCACCATGTCTCCACGAAGATGTTCTTCAACAACCGTTTCATCCAGTTTTGAATATCGTTTGTGCCGGCATTTAAAACATTTGATTTTGGGTTTCTGGCACACCCCCGGCAACCATTCATTCAAACAGACCGGGCTATATCCGTTTTTCCCTTTTTTATTCTGCCATCGTTTGGCATATACATCGCTTCTGCCCTTAAACAGGGACATAAAAAGCGCAATTTTATCTTCTTTCGGAGAATATTGATTTATTACTTTTCTGGAAACGATGTCGGGATCTGTTCTGGCTTCTAACAGGTTCTTTTCAAGCGGTTTGTCCTGATCTTTATTTGGGTCATTCTCAGGGTCATTTTGCGGGGTTTCTTTGAATAACTCTTCCTGAGTTTGAAGTGTCTTTAGGGGGGATTTAAAAGAAACAGATAAATTTTCAAGTTCTTTTATTTTTGATTTCAGCTGGTTATTTTCTTCACGCAGCGCCTGATATTTTTTATATAATTTGTCATAGCTGAAGTCGTTCATATGGTCACATTAAATTCGTGGATAATCTATAATTGATATATCAAATTGTAGATTCATTCTTTTTCGATAATTTTAATAATAACACAATGGAGAAACGTAAACACTCATTTGTTTTTGCATCATTAATGATTTTTAATGATTAATCATATTTCAACATCTTTTTGTAATTTCCTAAATACCAGAAAGAAGTTGACAAAAGTTAACAAATCGTTAGGATATAGACCATGGAAAAACAATTAAATTTTAAACGCATTGAACTTGCCATGGAAAGCTTGGGATTAAACAAGGCTCAACTGGCCAAAAACATTAATGTATCCCGAAGCATTGTTACCGCATGGTTTAAGGAGGAAAAATTTCCCAGACCTGACAAACTTTTAAGACTTGGTCTTGCCTTGCGGCTTCCTTTTGAAAATCTTGTCATCAAAGAAGAGATTGAACCGGTAATTGCGTTTCGAAAAAAGAATACACGGAAAACCAAAGATGAGCATATTGATCGCGCCAAAGACATGGGAAGACTGCTTGAAAAACTGGTACCCTTCCTTTCTCCCAGACACCTTACAGCAGAACCAATTTTAAAAAATCCAAAGATCAATTTTCGCTATATCCAGGAAGTCGCTTCAATGGTTCGAGAACAAATGGGCGCAAAAAAAACCGGTAAAATAGATTTCAAACAACTCATTAATCGGTTTCTCGATTTTGAAGTCATAATCATACCTGTATTATGGGGGAGCAAAAAAAATCACGAAAATGCCCTTCACATCCATTTACCAAAATCGAAAACAACGTGGACTTATTTAAATTTAGACAGCAACCTGCATGATTTTAAATTCTGGATGGCACATGAGTTCGGTCATATCCTTGCTCCTTCGTTAAGAGGTGATGATGGTGAGGATTTCGCAGATATGTTTGCACAAGCACTGCTTTTTCCGGAAAAATCATCTAAAAAAGCATACTCAGACCTCAAAGTGCTGTCAGGCATCACTAAGCGTCTGGAATTTATTTTCAGCTTGGCCAACAAACTTATGATTTCTCCGGTAACCATCCGAATGGCAGTTGACTCATATTCAACCGAACATAACTTGGCACCAATTAACTTTGGAAAAGCATTTTATGGTGCTGTTACTAATTTCAATAAAGACAACAAAAATTTTAGTAAAATAATAAATAACGACAAGGAATATTCAGCCGCTGATTATATCAATACAGCCAGATTTTTTTTTGATTCTCCATTTTTTGAGGTGCTTAAGCGCTATTTATCCGAAAAAAAGCACTCGCCAGGTTTTATCCAAAACCTCCTACAATTGACAATTGTTGATGCCAAGGAAGTTCATGCGGAATTGATTAACTGATGGCTGAGTTCGAAATTCTTTTAGATACAAACGTATACTTACGCCTGGCTCAAAGTATACACCCTCTCTTATTTAAACCTTTTGGGACCAGAAATTACACTCTATCTATAATTAAAGGTTTTCAAGTTGAATTTGACAGGAGCACTCGCCTAAAAAATACTTTTTTTTGGGTCAACGATCCTGAGTACAGACTAAACCGCAAACATGAACTTAAAATTTCAAAAGCACAAAAGGAAGAAGTCGAATTAACAAAAACTTACTTATGGAAACAAAATATTTCCGATGACTTAGGAGTTTCAAAAATTGATATCGAAGCATTGGCTTATGCAAGGAGTTTAAATATTCCGATCGTTACCGACGATTTTGGCATGGCAAATTTAGGGAAGACTTACGGTATTCAAGTTTGGGGCATTCTTGATTTGCTTGAGTTAATGTATAAAAACGACCATGCCACTATCGATGACATCAACGCAATCGTCGGCTATCTCTTCCATAATAATGACCTTCCCTTTCCTTCCTTTATTAAAGAAATTAAGAAAAAATTTAAAAAATTTGGGATAGAAGTCAATTTTAAAACTTAATAATCACAAATTTTGAATAGACAGATCTTAGCCCTCGAGGCCTTGAGGCGATTCTGCAGCCCGACATTACCCCCCGCAGCCCAAGGTGGGATCCTGAACAGCAATGCCTTTGCGATTGCGTTTCTTTTTTTTAATCTGGCACAACAAGGTTTTGTAAACCGGAAACCCGGAGATTTCATCAAACTGTTCCATGTCCGCTAAAACATTCACATTGGCCTGCTGCCATTCTTCCGTACCCTGCGGCCCACCGCCGCCCACCGGCGCATACACAAAGCCGGCCATAATGTTACCGGTCACATAGGCCCGCATCTTCACGGATCCCCGGGCGGTTTTAATACTCACCCGATCCCCCATTTTAATGCCGCGTTCTTTTGCGTCTTTTTCATTCATTTGAACAGCCGGATACGGATACCTTTCAATAAAAGCGGGAATAGCGCGCAAGCAGGATTTCATATCAGGCTTAAACGGACCGGTGCCTAAGATCAAAGGATAGCGTTTGGCCAGCTTCGGGTTGCTGACAGATGTTTCCACGGATTCTTCGTATTTCGGGATACCGCAGTAACCGTATTGCTCCAGCACACTGGATTTGATTTCAAACTTGCCGGACGGGGTTTCAAATCCGGGCTTGCCGTCTTTTCGCAGCAGGCCTTTTTCCCATTTTCTATATTCCATGGGAGTTGCGCAGTTTTTGATTACCTGTTTTTCTGCGTTCATCAGTTCTTCGACTGTAAACCCGGAATCTTTTAACACGGTTTCCAGCAGTTCTTGCTGGTTTTGCGGATATAAGTCCCCATACCCCAGGCGCTTGGCCAGTTCTCCTAAAATCCGGAATCCGGGTTTTGATTCACCCACCGGCTCGATCATTTTTTCCCGCACTCGCAATGAACACCCATAATAACAATAGGAATCCTGCTCAAATGCCGTGGTGGCCGGCAATACGATGTCGGCATAGGCCGCATCAGCGGTCAGCTGCAAGTCCATGGTCACCAGAAAATCCAGTTCGCCCAAAGTTTTTCGCCATAGAGCAGGATTCGGCCATGACGTGAGAAGTGATGCCCCATAAACCAGCAAAGACCTTATTTTATAGGGATCTCCTTCTATGATGGATTTGGGCAACAGGCTGGCATGGGGTTCGCCGCCGCAGTAATGTGAATAAACCGGAAATTTGCCGTTGCCGATGGATTTATCGAATCCCGGGGTTTTAATTTGCTCGCTTTTATTTAAGGGAATACAGTTTTCCCGTCGGGAAAAGCACCGGCCCCCCTCCACATCCATCTGCCCGGCCAATGCCCACAGCACCATAACCGCACGGATGTTCTGCACACCGCTTCGGGTATATTCCAGGCCGGTATACATAACATACGACGCCCCTTCCGCATCCGCAATCCGTTCGGCCAGATCCTCGATCAGGTCTTCGTCAATGCCGGTGACGGCAGATACATATTCCGGCGTAAAATCCTTAACATATTCGGCAAACTCATCAAAGCCGACGGTCCAGTCTTCCACAAACGTTTCATCATACAAATCATCACGGATCAGAATATGCGATAAACCTAAGGCCAGCGCCCCGTCGGATCCCGGCCGGATGGTGATCCACTCACTGCCTTCAAGTTCGGCGGCTCGTGTTTTTCTGGGATCAATAACAATAATTTCCGCCCCTTCTTCAGAAGCGGTTTTTAACCGCTCAAACATCTCCGGCGGTGTTGATGTCGAAGGGTCCGTGCCCCACACCAGAACCAGGTCGGAATTATCCACATCTGAAAACATGTCAATGTGCAGACATCCCATGGTCAATTTCGGTGCCAGAACCCCCAGGGAGGTATAACACGGCGCCCCCACACCGAATGTGTTGGGCGAACCAAAGGGGAACAGGATGCTCGATGCCAGATAAATTTCCGATCCTCTTAATTGATAAACATCTTTAAACGATCGTTCATATGAGCCGGTGCCCGCGTAAAACCCCACTGCCTCCGGCCCGTATTCATCCTTTGTCGCATTTAATTTATCAACTATGATATCAAATGCTTCATCCCAGGAAATTTCTTCAAACTCATGGGTTCCCTTCTGCCCGACACGCTTTAACGGATGTTTCAGCCGGGCATCCGAGTAAATGATTTGTTTGGCGCTTTTTGCCATGGGGCACAGGATTTTGCCCATTGGCGCATCCGGGTCCGGTTCCAGGTGATCAATTTTATTTTCTTCATCAAAATGTACAACAACACCGCAGCCCGGGCTATGAAAACACAGGCCGCAGATTCCATATTTTTTATCCAAGATGAATGCTCCCTATTGCCGCGTTCCCACAATAAACTGCGAATTGATATGCTCCCATAAATTTTCGGTTTTTCTTATTTTCCAGGACACATTGCCTTTATCCAGTATTTCCAAAGGCGGTTGAAATATCTCGTTCTTGCCCGAAAAATATTTACTGATACTGTCAATCCCCCGGCAGCTGCCATTGCCATTTGTCCCGCCGCTTAACCAATGGTCAGGGTGTGAAAACGATTCATCCCAGGAAAATGGATCTGAAAACACAAACATAGAGTTTTCTTCTTTTAACACCCGGTTGATATCCATTAAATGCTGTATGGGAGATACGACTTTTTCCAATAAATTAATCGAGGTAACCGTTGAAAAAAAACTTTGGGGAAACGGGAGAGCCAATGCGTCGGCGACGATAAAATCAACCTGATCATAATTCCAGGCCGCATCAAAATCACATGAACGTTTTTCGGTAATCAACCCTTCAATGATCAAATCAAAATCCAGCCTTTTATTGCTCAATAATTCCCTTGCTTTTTCAACAAATGAGATGGACGTATCAATACCGATTACTTGAGAATGGGTTTTGCTTAATTCAAAGGACAACCGTCCCACAGCACATCCGATATCAAGGGCAATCCCATCTGATTTTTTAAAAAATGACGACCATGTCTGATATGCATCCGTGGCATCCGGGTCATTTAAAAAATCACAAAAATGACTCCATAAATACGAGGACAGCATATTTTTTGAATTATATCCAGATGTTTCAGACAAAACAGATTGCGATTTTTCCGGCAAAACAACCGCTACTCCCTTGCGGATGGGATATGCTCTTTTGCAGGATGCGCATGTCAGCTCCCCTTCAATCACATCATCATTTTCTTCGGCTTTTATTACTAAATCCAATGGACTTTCTTCGGCCAGACATTCCGGACAGATCAGTTTTTCTTTTAACCATTTTTTCATTTTTTCGCCTGTTTATATTTCATTTTTTTACTTCAGCCTTCAGTCTTCGGCCTTTAACCTTACCGATGATACCCGGCACAAATAATGCAAATTAAACCCATCATGTTCCATTTCTATGACTTCAACGTGTTCAAATCCGGCTTCTTTAAGCATCTCTTCTGCCTGCTCCCGGCCCCACATCATGCCCAGCCCGGTGCCGTTATCATTTAATCCGATGGGCATGCAATGCATCAGGCTTACGGTATATAAAAACGCCCCCATAGGATGATCCAGGTTTTCCGCATGATTTGAAAACGCCTTGATATCGATCATTGAAAAAAGTCCGCCCGGTGCCAGCATATAAAAAATGCCTTTTAACGCTTCCAACGGATGGCTCTGGTCATGGATGGCATCAAAAGCGGTAATGTAATCAAACTGCTGGTAAAACTCCTTATTGCCAGCAATTTTCGCAGCATCCTGTTTTTTATAAACCACATTGAACACCCCTATCTCCCGGGCCGCTTTCAAACCCTTATCAATGGCAGCTCCATGATTATCGATTCCTACAAACGTACTTTTCGGAAACGCTTTGGCCATGATATTTAATGCAACGCCCTCGCCGCAGCCAAGATCGCAGACCCGAATGCCGTCTTTAAGTCGTTCAAGCAGTTTTCCATTATCCACCGACGGCAAAAAATGCTGAGTCAGCACCTGCTCGTGTTTGGCATCAGCCAGTTCTCCCATGAACTGTTGAAAATCCGGATATTGTGAAAAGGGGATTCCTTCTCCTGTTTGAAAGCCTTTGTTCACCGATTCCATTGAACAGGATGTGAGCAGCGGAATTTCCTGGGTATAAACGCCCAGGTTATTGTTTCCGGACTTGCGGGTCAGAAAGGAGGCATGTTCCGGCGGCAAAAAATATGTATTTTCAGCATCTTCGGCTTGTACTAATTCAATGATCTTGCCAGTTACCATTATCCCCAGCCATTCTCTGAGATATCGTGGGCTCAACCCGGATGTATCGGATAATTCTTTAATAGTCACCGGTTTATTTACATCTTCTAAAACATCAAAAATCTGGTTTTTATACCCAATCCCCATGGCCAGATTTAACGCACCATAGTTAAGAATATCCGTCATCTTTTGTGCAAAATCAGTCATTTTAATTTAAACTCCATTGATTCAATCTCTTTGAGACTCTCAGCAACATCATCTCATGCAAGATATGGAAAATACCACATCTTATAAATATTGTAAAATTCAACCTGAATGGACAATAGACGGCAAAGAAATACATGTTTATCATTTATTCTTGTGTCTGATTTCACGTTAGAATAAAAAGAGGCATTCATGCCACTTATAACTCGCAAACCGGAGACCAGGATATGAATCGAAATATACTTTGGATAGAAACAGGAAGAACCCTGGCAATGGCGGTGATCGTTGCCTGGCATTCACTCAATGTCATGGCCATGTCACAAGGGCGATTTGCCAGCTGGGCAGAGATCCCGGCCGTGGTGCTGACTTTTGCGGTGCCCATGTTTTTCGTCATTTCCGGATACCTGGCGCAAAAATCTTCTGCCACTACTGACAGCACCTGGCTTGCATTTACTCTCAGCAAAGTCTCGACAATCCTGATTCCGTTTTTGACTTGGAACATCATTTACATGATCTTTTTCAATTTACTTTGGGGCTGGCCCATCTGGACCATGAAAACCCTGTGGTATCTTCTCACCGGATACATTCATCTCTGGTTTGTATTCGTGCTTATGCAATTTCTGCTTCTGCACAAACTCCTTATCCGTTGTCTTAAAAATCGCGGGCCTGAAATCGTTATGGCCGTGGCAATGATATTCAGTATATGTTTTTATGGCTTATCAAGTCACCTGTTGATGACGCATGGCAATGACCATCATTTTTTTGAATGGCATTTTGGAAAAATTTGCATTGCCTGGGCTATGTTTTATTTCTGGGGAGTGTACCTGGCGGCCGCACCTGATCGTCTTGAATTGCTTTGCAAGCATATCTCCTTATTGGGCCTGCTGACTGTCATCAGCTTTTTACTTTTTCGGCAGGCGATCAGTTCCGAGGTGCAATTATATGGGGACATAGTCCGCCACTACTTTCTCCTGCCCGGCCTGCCTTTCCAGTTCATCGCCCCGACCTTTGTCCTGGTTGTATGTGTCTATTGGGAAAAAAAAGGACTTCCCGGTATGGAGGGATTAGCAAAGCAGGGCAAGGACACCTTCGGGATCTATCTGGCGCATATTGTACCTCTATACCTCCTGCTCAAAGCATGGAAAGCGATTGAACTTCCATTGGGGCCGATTGCGTCTATAGCTCCGGCCATGATCACCTGGTTTTTCTGTATAGGACTCGTCAGGCTCAGTCGACTTCGAAGGTGGCGAATTGCAGGAAAGCTGATGTTTGGCGGACGGTAAGGCTCCATTCCCGAAAGTACTTGAAGATCCGAATCACGTTTACAGACTACTTACCGAAAGGATAATTCATTTAATCCATCAACTCTGTCTCCCAAACGAAATTCCCAATTTTCGCATCCGGTGGCGCAGGGTGCTGGGATGAATGCCGAGGATGGCGGCGGCCCCGTCGTTTCCCTGGATTTTCCCGCTGGTTTTTTCCATCACCCGACTGATGTGCATCCGGGTCATTTCATCCAGGTTCAACAGGTCTTCTTCTGGCGACAGCGAAACCAACGGTCCGGAGGTGGGTGCCGTTATATTCTCAAAATCCTGAAACCGAAGCGGTTCATCGGGATTTCGGGCCTGGTGGCGGATCAATTCACGTTCCACTGTATTTTCCAGTTCCCGGACATTGCCCGGCCATTCATAGTGCTGCAGCCGTTCCATTTCCCCGGGAGCGGGAACCGGACGATACCGGAGTTTCATTTCTCGGGTTTTGCGTTCAATAAAATAATTCACCAGCGCCGGAATGTCCGCCTTTCGGAGCCGCAGGGGCGGAATGGTGATGGGAAACACATTTAAGCGAAACCAGAGGTCTTCGCGGAATTCTTTTGACTGCACCATTTCCGACAAATTCCGGTTGGTGGCCGCAATAATTCGTACATCCACGCTAATTGTTTCAGTACCGCCGACCCGCTCAATTTCCCGGTTTTCCAGCACCCTCAGCAATCTCACCTGGGCGGCCGGCGGAAGCTCTCCAATCTCGTCTAAAAAAATGGTGCCGGTATGCGCCCGTTCAAACCGTCCCCTTTTTCGTTCCAGGGCACCGGTAAACGCGCCTTTTTCATGACCAAACAATTCGCTGTCCAAAAGATTTTCCGGAATCGCGCCGCAGTTGACCTTTATCAAAGGGCCGTTACGGCGGGGGGAGGAATAGTGAATGGCATTGGCAATCACCTCCTTGCCCACCCCGGTTTCGCCCAACAGCAGCACCTGGCTGTTAAGCGGAGCAACCTGCTGAACCTGCTCCATCACATTACGGAGCCCGAAATGTTCGCCAATGATTTCATCGCCGGAGAGATGATGCAATTCCCGGTTCAGGTATTGATTGTCATCCTTGAGCAGGCTTTGCAGGCGGACGACTTCCTGAAAGCGCAGGGTATTGGACATGGCAATGGCAAACGGATCATGGAGCAACGCCAGAAGCCGGGCATGCTCGTCTGTGAATCGATTGGGATGTTTTGTCATAATGCCCACCACCCCCATGCCCACATTTTTTACCTGAAGATGCAGGGCAATGCTTGATACATCACTTAAACCCATTGCCAAACATACATCATGGGCAATCGGATGCTCGAATATATCATCAATCTTGACGATTTTATCCTGTTCTTCTTCCATGAATGTAATGGCTGCTTCAGACAATGGAATGACTGAATCCGTTTTTCTAAAAGCAATATCCGTTGCCGTGCCGACGACCCGAACGCCCTTTAATTCTTCTTCATATACACAGAGCTGAATGAGATTTACCGGCATATAGTGTTTCATAAACACCAAGCAATCCTGCAACACCTCATCTATATCAAGACTCCCACAGATCCGCATGGTGCCTTCATGAAAAAATGTCATGTCATCGATTTTCATACTCCACCTCATTAAATATCAAATATAACATTTTTAGCATAAAAATATCACATACGAAACTTTAAAATATCAAATACAACACTTTTTATTATTAAAAAAAACACAACTATCTAATATTAATTAGAATTTAATTTTGGCATGGATTTAGCAATGCTTTATAAAAAACCCGATTTCGTGAAAACGAAAATGAAAGGAATAACAAATGACCAAACTGGAAATTATACGCATCCGGCTTTTTAACCTGTCGGACAAAGATCAAATAACGATCCTGTTCCAACAGTTTAAAGACAAATTAAATAAAGCACACGATCCAAATATACTCATTGCTTTGTTAAAAAATGAAAATGTTGAAAATGACTGGTCAATTCATCTGGCTTCTTTAAAGAATTCAGCAAACAAGAAAGTCACAAACCTGGCGATTCTTCTGTCTGAAACATTTCGCACTATCGGCATGGTGAACCGGGATGCATGGCAGCCTGTTATTTTAAAAGGCATATAGTCAAGATAAAGTTTTTGGCGGCGTTATCGATCGTCGCGGTATACCCTATACAGCTTCCTCCCTCTATCCTGGCCAAAAACTTTATCTTAAACACGATAGAGAATAATCATCAAATTAAACCCATGGCTGTTTAACAAGAGATTAAGAAAGGAAAAAGATAAATGAAACCCAGTAATAATTTTAAAGTAAAACTTTTTACCGCATTCACACTGATGTTATTTTTTTTATGCGCATGCGGTAAAGGCGACGAGGATGCCATGGCAAAAAACATTCAACAGGTCATCAGACCGATAAAGGCGATTTGCCTCCAATCCTCAAACGGGCAATCAAGCCGTATTTTTCCGGGAACACCCAAAGCATCACAGGATACACAACTTTCCTTTCGTGTAGGTGGACCTTTGATCATGCTTAACGCGGAAACCGGCCAGTATATTGAAAGCAATGCCGTGATCGCTAAAATTGATCCTCGCGATTTTGACATTCAAATCAAAACATTAAAGGCGCGACTGGATGCATCCAAAGCACAACTTTCAGAAAGCAGACTTCAGTACAAACGATATGAGCAGTTGATTAAAGAAAATGCTGCAGCCAAAGCCACTTATGATCAAATCAAAGCGACTTTTGAAATGGCCGGGGCCCAGGTGCGCACGGATACGGAAAACCTGAAAACCGCTCAAAACGCTTTAAAAGACACTACCCTATATGCGCCATTTTCAGGGTATGTGGATAAGGAATTTGTTGAAAATCATCAGATTGTTGCCGCCGGCCAGCCTGTCATTTCCATGATGGATCTTTCTGCAATAGAGATGGAAGTTGCACTCCCTGAAAACATGCTGCCGGATATTGATTGTTTTGAATCCTACATATGCCGGTTTGATGCGTTGCCGGGAAAAACATTTTCAGCCCGATTCAAGGAAGTCGGCAAACAGCCGAATCCTTCCAACCACACCTATCCATTAACCCTCACCATAAAAGATGATGAAAGTGTGCTGATCCGGCCAGGAATGTCGGCAGAAGTAACCATCGGCATCTCTTTAAAAGAACCAAAGAACTTCTTTATTGTTCCGGTGTCTGCCGTTGGAAATGATCACACCCGTCAAAGTTTTACCTGGATCGCGGATCCGGATACCGGAAAATTGACCAAAAAACCGGTCAGTGTCAACGGATTTGCTAAAGACGGCAATCTTAAAATTTCCGGGGATATTTTCGCCGGGCAGTGGATGGTTGTTGCCGGGGTTAATTCTCTGACCAAGAATCAGAAAATCCGCCTGATTACATCACCGAGTTCAACCAATGTGGGCAATGAATTATGATGCTGGCTTCGCAAAAAGACCAACTCCTGCGTTGCGCTTCGTCCTTTGTCATTCAGCGTACGAAAAGTACGCCTTATTCCTCAGGACATGCGCGCCTTGGATTTGATTCTTTTTTCTTTGCCATCAAAAACAGTTGTTTTTCAAAAAAAGTAATCGTGAAGCGATTTCACAGGAGAATATTCACTAAATGAACCTTTCCGAATTTGCACTTAAAAATCGTGTCATTACCATATTTGCCCTGTTTCTCATTTTTGCAGGTGGAATATATACCTACATGCATATCGGCAAACTGGAAGACCCGGTGTTTACCATTAAAACAGCACTGGTCGTAACGCCATACCCGGGGGCATCGCCCCATGAAGTGGAACAACAGGTAACCCGGGTCATCGAAGAAGCGGTCCAGGCGTCGGATGAGGTGGAAACCATCCGTTCCGAGTCCCGCGCCGGGGTCTCCATGGTATATGTGGATCTATATGAATACAACCAAACAGATGTCATCCAGCAGCTATGGGATATCCTCCGGCGAAAGGTGGATCGGGCCCAGGGCCAATTGCCCTCCGGCGCCGGGCCGTCCATTGTGTATGATGATTACAGTGATGTATACGGAATTTTTCTGGCTTTGACCGGAGACGGGTTTTCCAATGCAGACCTTGAACGGGCGACCGATTTTATCAAACGGGAGTTGATGCTGGTTAAAAATGTTGAGAAAATAGATCTTTTCGGAATCCAAACCGAATGCATCTTTATTAAAATAGACCAGAGCACCTGTGCGAAACTGGGGGTGACCCCGGGGCGAATTTTTGAAACCCTCCAACGTCAGAATAAGATAATTAATCAGGGGGCATTGGAAGCCGGAGAATACCGGATTCGTCTGAATTCAACAAATTCATTTCTATCAACAAAAGACATCGGGGATCTGCTCATTCAGGGTGCGGAAGAAGAACAATTCCGGTTAAAGGATCTTGCACAAATCAGCCGGGAATATGTGACGCCGTCTGAACCGCTTATGCGGTTTGACGGACTGCCGGCCATCGGCATGGGCATTTCCGCATCAAATGGAGCCAATGTCGTTGTCATGGGGGATGCCGTTCAGGCGCGGCTGGATGAACTGATTCTGGAACTGCCCGTAGGAATCCATGTTGACGGGGTTTATTACCAGTCCAAAATGGTCCAGCAATCCATTTCAAAATTCATGACCAACCTGGCTGAATCCATCGGCATTGTCGTCGGTGTTTTGCTGGTCACCATGGGATTGCGCAGCGGCCTGATTATCGCCGCCAACCTGGTTCTTTCCATCATGGGCACACTGATCATTATGCTGATCTGGGGTATTGATCTGCAGCGGATTTCCATTGCCGCCCTGATTCTGGTGATGGGTATGATTGTGGACAATGCGATTGTCGTGACCGAGGGCTCACTGGTCCGGCTGCAACGCGGTGATGATCGGGAAACAGCCGTTTCCAGGCCACCGGCCCAGACAGCCTGGCCGCTTTTAGGGGCCACCATAATTGCGTGTCTGGCATTTTTACCGATTTACATGGCGCCGAGCAATGTGGGAGAATTCTGTGCCAGCCTGTTCCAGGTGGTATCTGTGGCATTGATTATCAGCTGGGTGCTGGCCATGACCCAGACACCGCTGTTTTGTCATTATTTTTTAAAACTTTCGCCCAAGGCATCCCGGGCAACCCCGCACTCCAGCCGGCCTTACCGGATTTACCGAAAAATTTTATCATTTTCATTAAAACACCGCTTTTCTACGCTTCTGCTCATGCTTGTCATGCTGATAGCGGCTATTATCGGTTTTGGAAATGTGTCCAAAATATTTTTTGCGGCTTCAGATAAACCCCAGTTTTTCATTGATTACCGCCGGCCGGAAGGCACCCGGCTTGATATTGTTTCCGAAGACATGAAAAAGGTTGAGCAGTATTTAAGCACCCTGCCTGAGGTGAAGAATTATACCTCCTGCATTGGACAGGGGCCTCCACGATTTGCAGTATCCATCACACCGGAAACACCGAACAATTCATTTGGAGAAATCATCGTTAATGTTCATGATTTTCAGAAAATAGATGAATTGATCGTACACATGGAGAACTGGTTTGCTGAAAACCTGCCCGAAGGAGAGCCGCATCTGTGGAAATACATTTCCGGGCCAAACGCGGATTATGATATCGAGGCCCGCTTCACCGGGCCGGACCCTCTGGTTCTTCGCGGTCTGGCCGATCAGGCCAAACAAATCATGCGAGCGGATCCGCTAACCAAAAATATCTGTGATGACTGGCGGGAACGGGTCATGACCATGGATGTTGACTATTCCCAGCGAAAGGCCCGGCAAGCCGGCGTGGAACGTCAGGACATCGCCTATGCGCTCCAGAGTGCTACCGACGGACTAACAGTGGATATATATCGCGAAGGAAATGAACTCATCCCGGTTCGCGTTAAATATGCGTCAACAGGCATTGATTCATTAGGTTCCCTGCCGGTTTGGGGGAGCAGTGAAAAAAGTGTACCGTTACAACAGGTTGTCGCAAACAACACGATTCAATGGGAAGATCCCGTTTTAAGGCGTTACGATCGTCGCCGGGTCATCCGCGCCCAGTGTGAGCCAGTGATGGGCGTTACCGCTGATACCGTATTAGCACGCATTGGACCGGATATTAAGGCCATTACCCTGCCGGCTGGATACACCCTGGAATGGGAAGGCGTGTATGAAGAGTCCTTAAATGGCCGGACTTCCGTACAAAAATATTTGCCGGTGGTGCTGATTGGAATGTTTTTCATTCTGGTGGCCCTGTTTAACGCGATCCGGCAGCCGCTGATCATTATCCTGACCATTCCCCTGGCCCTGGTCGGTATTACCGGCGGACTGCTGGCATTTGGTCAGAACTTCAGCTTTCTTGCCATCCTCGGCGTTTACAGCCTCATCGGCATGCTGATCAAAAATGCAGTGGTGCTGATTGACCAGATTGACGCTAAAATCAAAAGCGGCCAGGACCCATTGGAAGCCGTGCATGATTCATCCGTTGACAGAATGCGACCGGTGATGATGACATCCATCACTACTATTTGCGGAATGATCCCCCTGATCACGGATGCCATGTTTGTTTCCATGGCTGTCACCATCATGTTCGGCCTGGCATTTGCCACCGTGCTGACCCTGATTGTGGTGCCGGTGCTTTATACATTATTCTTTAAAATCAAACATTGATGGCGTCGCCAAA